>NZ_JBTVYO010000007.1:0-241452 GCF_054788345.1 Celeribacter sp. ULVN23_4
TCGAACAAACATTCGCCCGTGGGGGACAGCGGCCTCATCACGTACTCCGTGCAAAAGGCCAAAACAAAGGCCTCAAGTAGCGCTCCGCGCGATAGGCCAGACATCGGGCTAAAGTAGCACTCCGTGCGGTAGCCCAAACATTCGGGCTCAAGTAGCGCTCCGCGCGGTAGCCCACAAAACTGTCGCGGGATGGAGCAGCCCGGTAGCTCGTCAGGCTCATAACCTGAAGGTCGTAGGTTCAAATCCTACTCCCGCAACCAAAATCGAATAAAGCCAAATATGACAGCCCAGACTAAAATTGATCCCCCGGATCAATTGATTAACGTCTGAACCCCGTCGTTCCGGAGCTTCAATATGCCCCCGGCATATCGGTCCCCTACACCATAACCTGAAGCGCGTAGGTGCAAAGCCTACTCCCGAAACCAAAGTTACAGAACGGCCCGTAGAGCAAACGCTTCGGGCCGTTTCTGATTCAGTCTCCTTGCCATCGGAGCCAAGCGACATCAGACCCGCCAAGCGGACGCCGGCCTAGAGGTGGTCGAGTGGCCGCTAAAGCGGGGATCGTCCCGACCGCTTAGAAATATCTGTAAGGTGCAAAATCATCACTTATGGACCGCTTGTGTGTAGTGCTCGCGCGAAGGAGCTGTGATCATGCAATCAAATTGCCGCGTATTACCGCGCCAGAAGGCCCGTGATCTGTGTGGCCAGCTGATCAACGGCCCGACCGGAGGCATCGGCAATCGCGGCAGGGGTTTCGTTTTGCAACGGCACAGCAATGCCGAAGGGCACGATCCGTTCCCGCACCACCTGATCGAACGATGAAATCGCGAATTGACCCGTCAGGTGCAGTTTGCCGTCACTACGGGCCGCCATTTGCGACACGCGCACATCCACCACGACCTGCGCCGGTTGGGCGAGAGGCCAAGGTTCGGGGGCTGTCTGGGCGGTGGTTGTGGCCCCGATCCGGTCGGCGAGATGTTGGGTCACTGCCCGCGCGGGAGTATCGGCCCACAGCGCCCCCTCGATGGGGGTGAGCGCTCCGTTGGCATCCTCGCGCAGGATCAGATCGTTATTGGCATAGGTGGGCAATGTGACCTGACGGATTTCCATCGTCGCCACGCGCAGCGACGTGCGGGCCGTTTCCATCGGAGGTGCGCTGGTCATCAGATAGCGCGGGTCCGTGTCGCCGCAGGCGGCAAGGCTGAGAAGCAGAAGGGGCAGGAAACGTCGCATGGCTTACCGTCCAAACAAGAGAGAATTGGGATTGCGTTCAAGCGCGCGGGCAAGGCTCGACAGCGATTGCGCCGCCGCGCGGAGCTCTCGCAGAGTGTCGAGCGTGTCGCGGTTGAATCGGGAATTCTGGCCGTAGCCCGAGAGAACGCCTTCCGCCTCCGACACAAGGCCGTCGATCCGTTCGGCGATCTGCGGCAGGTCGGCGACGGCGGCTTCGACCGCTTCGGCAGCACTACGGGCGGAGGCGAGCGTTGCGTTGGTGTTCTCAACCGCGCCGCCTTCGCGCAGCTCGGCCAGTGCCGTGCGTGCCTCGTCCAGAGCACCAGTGAGGCTTTCGGGCAGCTTACGCGTGCTATCCTGATCAATGAGCTTGTCGGCCCCGTCCAGAAGCTGGGTCGCCATGGTCAGGAACTGTTCAAGCTCAAGCGAATTGGCCTTCTGGGTCAGTTGGTTCAACCCGTTCACGAGATCGGGGACGCCAGCGATGGCCTCGTCGAAATCGCCCGCAACCTCGGTGACGGAGGTCGCCGCTTCCGAGGCGTCTTCCAAGGCGGTGACAAGTTTCGTGACCGCTTCGGCTGTGCGCAGGTCTTCGGCGACCCCACGCAGTTCAGACACGGCCTGACGTAGCTCGGCGGGCAGGGCCTGTGCGTCCGGATCACCGATGATCGCGCGGGCATCGTCCATCAGCCCGACAAAGGCGTCGGGCGCGGCGCGGAGGTTTTCGTCACCGGCGAGGCTTTCGATCGAGGCGAGCGTTGCGATGGCTTGCTCCATCAGATCTTCCACCGGAAGGCCGTTGACGCGCTTCAACAGCCCCTCAGCCGTGGCGCTGGCATCTGGCAGATTGGCGGTGACGGAGGGCAGAAGCGGCGCGGTGGCCGCGAAAATCCCGAGGGTCGCAGGCTCTGCATCCGGCAATTCCGCGAGTTCGACAGCGAGCGAGCGGCTGAAGATGCTTTGCGACATGAGCCGGGCGCGCAGCCCGTTTTTCACCGCATCGGCAAAGAAGGCGATGGTTTGCGCCGGGGGCGTGTCCGCAGCAAGCCCAAGGCGCCCCGGATCAATCGAGATCGTGGCGCGCAAAATGACGGCCTGACCGTCCGTGACATCTTCGACAAAAGCGCCCAGCGTCGAGACCGCGCCGATTTTCACGCCCTTGTAGACTACGGGAGAGCCAACGGTGAGACCGGCGACGGATTGTTCAAACTCGACGGTCAGATCGACGGGATTCTCAATGGCTTCGTTGAACACGCTGGAGCGCGCGTCCTCTTCGCTTTCATAGAGATCGTAAATCTGTCCTTTCGAGAGCGGCTCTCCGCCGGAGAATACGGTATCGAAGGATAGCCCACCGCGCAAAAGGCCGGCAACAGAACCGACCGAAAGGTTCAAACCGCCGGGACCGATGTTCACGGAGAAGCCTGAGGTCTGCCAGAAACGGGTCGCCGTGGTCAGGAGTTTGTCATGCGGCGCGTTGATAAAGGCGTCAACCATGACCCCTTCGCCATTGTCGAGAAGGCGCGGGCTTTCGATCTTGCCGACTTCGATGCCTTGATAATAGATCGGGGCTCCGGCGGTGAGCTGTCCGCCATCGGAGGTGCGAAGGGTCACTTTCGTTCCTTTCATACCGGGCAGAACCAGCGGAGGTGTGTCGAGCCCGGTGAAGCGGGAGGCACCGCTTCCTGCTGTGTTCGGGTCGAAAGCGGCCTGAATATAGACACCGGAGAGCACGGTGGAGAGCCCGGAGATGCCGCTGGCGCTGACTTCTGGGCGCACGACCCAGAATTCCGCGTCCGAAGGCAGAGCATTGGCGACGGCCCGGTCGATCCGGGCGCGCACCAAGACGGAGGAAAGATCGTCGGAGAAAGACACGCTTTCGACCACACCGACATCGACATCGCGGTAACGGATCATGGTTTCGTCGGCGGTGACACCGGCGGCATTCTCGAACAAAATCTCGACCGGCTGCCCGCGCTCCGCCCAGCTTTGCCACGCGATAAACAGCGTGACGGCCAGCGCGGCGAGCGGCACGAGCCAGACAACCGAAAGATTGCGCCAAAACGACTGTTTCGGTCCTTCGATCAGAGGCTCTGCGATCTGTGGCTCATCCAAT
This sequence comes from Celeribacter sp. ULVN23_4, assembly GCF_054788345.1. NCBI lineage: Bacteria > Pseudomonadati > Pseudomonadota > Alphaproteobacteria > Rhodobacterales > Roseobacteraceae > Celeribacter > Celeribacter sp. ULVN23_4. Next base: position 3,347 of record NZ_JBTVYO010000007.1, read on the forward strand.
TGAGCGCTCCTTTTTCAGTTCTCGGTCTTGCGGCCCGACGGTCTCTTTTTCACCCGCGTCCCAGATCAGTTTGGAATCGAAACTCAAAGCCGACAGCATCGTAAAGGCCACGGAGAGCGCGAAACTCACCGCAGCGATCCCCGGTGAAATCGTTGCGGCGAAATCCAGCCGTACAAGAGAGGACAGGATCGCCACCACGAATACGTCGATCATGGACCAGCGGCCAATGAATTCAACCACCTCGAAGAGGATATGCCGCCGGTGTGCCGAAAGTCGCACGCGGTGCGAGACACTGAGCGCGAGATAGGCAATGGCGATGAATTTGGCCACGGGGATGACGATCGAGGCGACCAAGACGATGAGGGCGACGCCATAGTCGCCGTGATGCATAAGCTCGACAACCCCGCCAAGGATCGTGTTCTCAAGCGTCTTGCCGAGAGAGGAGGTACGCAGCATCGGATAAAGATTGGCGGGAATATAGACAACCAGACCGGCGATCCACCACGCCCAGACCCGTTGCAGAGACGCCCCGCTGCGCGGCGTCATTTTGGCGCCGCAACGGGTACAGACCCGCGTCCCCAGAGGGTGGACGCGCCCACAATGGGTGCAACCGATCAGCCCGGCGTCACGCGCGGTTACGATTTGCGTCGGGCGTCCAGCGTTTTCCAAACCGTTACTCTGCTCATGAAGTTGTCTTTCAATACCGTCACGATCACCAACGCGACGAAGGCCCAGAAGGCAGGGCCGAGGGAAATATGCGCAAGCCCCGCAACCTTGACCAAGGCCACGGCCACGCCGACGACGAAGACCTCCGCCATGGCCCAAGGCCGGAGTGCTTCGGCCAGACGAAACACCGGGGCGGCAAAGCGGGCGGGGCGCCAGCCAAAAGCCATCGGACCCAAGACATATAGGAGGGCTAGAAACCGTGTCACGGGGAGGATCACGATCAGCGCCGCCATGGCGAGCGTCAGGGGCGCGGTCAGTCCGGTCGAAAACGCCATCACCGTATCCAAAAGCGAACTGCGCCGGACCATCCCGGCGGCTCCAAGTTCAAGGAAGGGAAAGAAAATCGCCGCGATCATCAGGATCAGCGCGGCCAGGGCCAGCATGATGATCCGGGTCATCGCCAGCGCCCGCGGCGCTTCGATCACCGCATGGCAGCGTGGACAGCGCAGGGTCTCGCCAAGCGCCACATCGCGATCATGCAGCAGCGCGTCGCAGGACGGGCAGGCGATCAGATCGTCTGGCAGGGGGGCTTTGGGCGACGCAGTCATGCGGCCAGTGTATCGATGGTTGCGGGGATCGGGAAGGTGTCTCGGTCTGTGCTGCAGCCAAATAAGAAGCCAAATAAACCTGCGCGTCCAAAAATTCGGGCGCGCATACGTTTGGGGCGGGGGCGTTCGGGCACCTGCGAGGTTGGACGGGGCAACGTGTCCGGCGTTTCGATGAAGGCCGGGCAGAAGGCTTCCGGCGGGGTTTCATCGAGAAGTGGTCGATCTCATCCAATATCGCGTAGGCCACGCCGAGTGAGGGCCGTGTTCGCCCGCCCAGCCGGCGTCATGCTTCCGGGCTGGGCGGTCAGGCTTTACTCACCCTTGGGTGTGGAGCGCTGATATAAAGCGAAGCGCACGGAAAACCTCGCCCAAACGGCTCTCGTTGCCGATTGGGGGGATGGTTTCATCTCCTCGCCGAGAGATGCGCCGGGTCATTTCGTCAAGATGAGCTTGCCCGCGCGGGTGATGCGCAGGGTGTAAATCTGGCCATCGAGATTGATCTGGCGCGTGCTGCCCTCGGTGATCAAGCTACGGGCGTCAAGGGGAGCGATTTGAGCGGTCTCCACGGTCAGGGAGGATACATGTGCGTTCATTTTCGGTGCCTTTGGGCTTGTGTCTTTGTCAGTCATCTCAATCCGCCGGCCTTTCGGGTGGCGGTGAATTGCTTCACGTGGTTGAGGATCACCAAGACTGGCTGGGTGTTGATCACCTCTGCTTGCCATGGGGCCGCGCCGAGTGCGCGACTCACGGGAGTCTCCCGTCTCTACTATCTGAATAATAAGCCTGAGTTTTTCTGTCAACTTTATCGTTGAGGAATTTTTTGCGCTCCGCGGAAATGTTCCGAACGCGGAGAATTTTTCTACATAACAATGCAATACGAATACAAAACTAGGCCCGCTGCGTATCTTGAGGATAAGATCACGTTAAAGTTGACATGTGTGTCAATTCTAATATGTCATCTGAGTGACGGTGTTGAGGTCATGTCGAGGTTTAAGATGGTCATTCGAAACAAGTTCGTCGTCTGCGGCTTTTTGTTATCGAGTCTGCTGCCCGGCTTCGCGCAGGCCGAAACGCCTCTGAACGTCGAACTGATCACAGCGACCCCGACGCCAGTGGTGCAGGAGTTGCGTGTCGTCGGTTCGGTCGAAGCCATGGATAGCTATCCCGCCTCGTTCCGGCGCGGCGGTCAGGTCGCTCATTTGAACGCAGAAGTGGGACAAAAGTTCGCCGAGGGAGAGATGATCGCCCGGATTGATCCCGCGAATGTCGTTGCAGAACTCGATGCGGCCCAAGCTGACCTCCACGCGGCAGAGGCCGCTTTGGTTCAGGCGGAACAAGCCCGCAGTCGCGCCCAGTCAATGTTGGATCGCGGGGTCGGTACCCAAGCGGACTATGATGCGGCGCAACAGGATTTTCTCGAAGCCAAGGCCAGCCGGGACCAAACCGCAGCGCTCCTGGAAACCGCGCAGCAATCTTACGAAGATACCGAATTGAAAGCGGATCGCGATGTGACGGTCATTGAGCGCTATGTCGATCTCGGCGAGGTCGTCTCCGCCGGAACCGCCGTGGTGCAGCTCGCGCCGGAAGGTCAGCTGCAAGCGGTGTTTCTTGCCCCGGACACGGCGGGTCTTTCCGACATTCGCGATCATGCGCTTGAGCTTGACCCCAATGGACCGCACGAGCCGTTTTCGGCGATTGTGACGGACGTGCTTCCGGTGCTCAATGACACCGGCACGGTGGAAATCCACGCTGATATCCCGGAGGACCGCGTTGCTGACATTCCGATCGGAACCTCGATCACCGGGCGCATTCCTTTGGTGACGAAGACACGCATCCTTTTGCCGTGGACCGCGCTGAGCGCCAATGCGGACGGTCCCGCCGTTTGGGTCGTTGCACCGGAGAGCGGCACGGTGACGCTGACGGCGGTCACCATTGATCGCTATGAAAATGACATGGTGTCCATCGCCTCTGGTCTAAAGGACGGAGACGTTGTGGTCGGGCGGGGATCGAACCTGCTTTACAACGGGCGACAGGTCATACAGGCGGAGGCTGCGCAATGAGTATTCGGTTTCATACCCTTGCAACCCTTTGTGTGATGAGCCTTCTGAGCGCAGGCGCGCTAGCCGAAGAAACGGCTGTTTCCCAAACCCCGCGTTCAGTGATCACGGAATTCCTGTCGACGGTCCCCGTGAGCGAGCGTCAATTTTCCGGCGTGATCCGGGGGCAGGACGTTTCGACCCTCGCCTTTCAGACCAGTGGTCGGCTTGCGACGCTGGACGTGGATGCCGGAAACCGTGTCGAGACCGGGGATGTGTTGGCCACGCTGGACCAGATCACTCTGGCGCAGGATGTGACCGTCGCCGAAGCCGCTTTGTCCTCGGCCGAGGCGCAGGCAGAATTTGCACAGACGCAATATGAGCGGATCGAAGCGCTGGTGAGCCGCAATGTCGCCACCACGGCACAGATCGAAGCGGCCCGTGCCTCGCGCGATGCGGCGCGGGCCAATGCCGACAGCGCTCGCGCCGATCTGGCGCAGGCCAAAGAGGCCGAGGGCTATGGGCAACTGATCGCGCCGCGCGACGGCATCATTTTGAACACGGATGTGGAACCGGGAACGATGGTGAGCTCTGGTGTCAGTGTTGTTGAAATGGCTGATCCCTTGGGGCGTGAAGCGATCATCGACGTGCCGGAAAGCTTTGCGATGGTGATTGCCGAGGACGCGAGTTTTATCGTGCGCCACCGTGCGGAAGGCGTGGCCCCTGTGGCTGCGCATTTGAGCGTGATCGAACCTGTCGCGGAGACCAGTCTTGAGACACGGCGGCTTCGGCTCACGCTCGACGATCCGCCCGAAGATTACCGCATCGGTACGCTGATCACCGCGACCTACGACAGCCAGGCCGCACCTGTGATGACGCTGCCGCAAACCGCGATTGCCGGAACGGACGAGGCGCCATTCGTGTGGCGCGTGGGGGCGGGGCGACATGTGCAATCTGTGCCCGTCACGCTTGGCCGTGAGATTGGTGATCGGGTGGTGATCACATCGGGGCTGAGCGAAGGGGATGAAATTGCGGTCCGGGGCGTGCATGTGCTCGAAGACGGCCAAGAGGTTGGGGAGCGTCTGCAATGAAAGGGTTTAACCTGTCCGATTGGGCCTTGGGGCATCGCTCCTTCATCTGGTTCATGATGATCGTCGCGGTGGTCGCCGGGGCGCTGAGCTACTCGCGCTTGGGCCGTGAGGAAGACCCGTCTTTCACCATACGCACGATGGTGGTCACGGCCAGCCTTCCGGGCGCCACAGCCGAGGAAACCGTGACGCAGGTGACGGACCGGATCGAGCGCAAGTTGCAGGAGCTTCCCCAACTCGACAGCACGCGTTCCGTGACGTACCCGGGCATTTCCATGGTCTATGTCGAACTGCGTGACGACAGCCCGTCGGATGCAATTCCGGCGGTGTGGACCCGCGTGCGTCAGATGATGACGGATATCACCAGCGAATTCCCGCAGGAGTTTCAGGGCTTTTCCTTCAATGACGATTACGGCGATGTGTTTGGCACGGTCTATGCCTTCACCTCAGACGGGTTCCGCCCCGAAGAGTTGAAAGACTATGTCGAAGACATGCGCGACGAGATCGAAAAGCTGGATGATGCGGGCAAGGTCGAGCTGTTCGGCACCCGCGATCAGGTGATCCATATCGAATTCTCCTCGCGCCGTTTGGCAGCCTTCGGTTTGGATGCGCAATCGGTTCTGAACTCGCTTGCCGCGCAAAACGAGATCGTGTCGTCCGGCATGATTTCGACGCAGGGCGAGAACATTCTGCTGCGCGTGACGGGACAGTTCGACAGCGCCGAGGCGTTGGCTCAGGCCCCTTTGCGTTCCGATGACATCTTCTTCACGCTGGCCGATGTGGCCGATGTGTCCGCAGGTTACGATGACCCGCCGGATTCGCTGTATCGCTACAACGGACAGCCAGCCATTGGCCTCAAAGTCGGTATGCGCGATGGGGGCAATATCCTCGATTACGGCGCGGCCGTCGATGAACTCATGGCGGAGCTGACCGCCGCCCTGCCGATTGGCATCGACGTGCATCACGTCGCCGACCAACCCAAGGTCGTCGATGAATCTGTCGGTCACTTTGTGCGCGCTCTGATCGAAGCCGTGGTGATCGTTCTCGCCGTGAGCTTTGTCTCTCTCGGCATGCGCGCGGGGTTTGTCGTCAGCCTGACGATCCCGCTCGTGCTGGCGCTGACCTTTGTGTTCATGGAATTCATGGGCATCACGCTTCAGCGGATTTCGCTTGGCGCTTTGATCATTGCGCTGGGCCTTCTGGTCGATGACGCAATGATCGCGATTGAGACGATGATTTCCCGTCTGGAGCGCGGCGAAGGTCGGCGCAAGGCGGCGTCTTATGCTTGGACCACCATCGCTTGGCCAATGCTGACCGGTACGCTGATCACCACGGCGGGCTTCATTCCGATTGGTCTGAACAGTTCTCAGGCGGGCGAATACACCCGCACGCTGTTCTACGTCATCGCGATTTCTCTCGTGTTGAGCTGGATCGTCGCCGTGCTCTTCGCGCCGGTTCTGGGCGCGACGCTGCTGCCGAAAAAGTGGAAGCATGAACATGGCGATCCGGGCTGGCTGCGCCGCACCTTCCATGTCTGGCTGCGGCGGGCGATGCGGTTCAAGATCATCACGGTCGCGCTCACCTTCCTCGCCTTCGCGGTCTCCGTCGTCGGCATGAGCAAGGTCGAACAACAGTTCTTCCCGAACTCGGACCGTCCGGAGGTTTTGGTTGACGTGACCCTGCGGCAGAACGCCAGCATCTACGCGACCGACAGCGCCATCTCTGATTTCGAGAGCTGGCTCGCGGATCAGGAGGAGGCAAGCTATTGGACTTCCTATATCGGCACCGACGCGACGCGTGTGATCCTGACGCTGAAACCCCGCGCACCGGGGCCGAACATCGGTCAACTTCTGATCGTCACGCCGGATTTCGAAGCGCGGGATCGGCTCATCGCCAAAGTGCGCAGCTATTCCGACGCGCAGCCCGGGACCGAGTTCTATCCGAAGACCTTCGAACTTGGCCCGCCCGTCGGCAAGCCGGTGCAATACCGGATTTCCGGGCCGGACTATGCGGAACTGCGCGATCATGCACGTGACCTTGCCTCAGTCATGGCCGGGGATGACCGGCTGGCCGCGATTGCGCTCGATTGGAATGAGCCCAGCCGCGTGGTGCGTGTCGATCTCGATCAGGCGCGTTTGCGCCAGCTCGGTCTGACGCAATCCGATGTTGCAGGGGTGCTGTCCTCTCTCTTCGAGGGCTACACCGTGACGCAAATCCGTCAGGGGCGCGATCTGATCGATGTGGAAATCCGGGGCGACGAGGCGGACCGTAAAACGCTCTCTGCCTTGGAGAACCTGCAATTCGCGAACACCGATGGTGTCTCCATCCCGCTGTCTTCCATCGCGACGCTGGATTGGGTGACGGAACAGCCGCTGATCCGCCAAGAAGACCGCGAACCGGTGATCACCGTCAAAGCGGCGATCCTGACCGACGATCTGCCCGCAACGATTGTGGATGATCTGACCCCGGCGATTGACGCTTTCTCTGCTGATCTGCCGCGCGGCTATTCGGTCGAGATTGGCGGGACGGTCGAAAGCAGTGCGGACAGTCAGGCCCCGATTTTGGCCATTATGCCGATCATGATCCTGATCATGCTGACGCTGACCATGATGCAGGTTCAGAGCTTCCGTCTGATGTTCGTCGTTCTCGCGGTCGCGCCCTTGGGGCTGATCGGGGTGGTGGCCTCTCTGTTGTCGGCCCATGCACCGATGGGCTTCGTGGCCCTGTTGGGCGTGCTGGCGCTGATCGGTATTCTGATGCGCAACTCGATCATCCTCGTGCAGGCCATTGAGGACCTCAGGCGCGAAGGCAAATCGCGGTGGCAGGCGGTTTTTGAGGCTTCCGACAGCCGCGCACGTCCGATCCTTCTGACCGCCGCCGCCGCCTCTCTGGCGCTGATCCCGATCTCGCGTCAGGTCTTCTGGGGGCCGATGGCCTACGCCATGATGGGCGGCATCATCGCCGGGACGCTGATCACCCTGCTCTTCGCTCCAGCGCTTTACTGTCTCGTCTTTGGCGTGAAGCCTGAAAAGGAAACCTGATCATGTCGAAGGGGGAGACCGCCGATCTTGATCACCGCACGCGGATCGGACAGGCGCGGCGGGAAAAGACCCATGAGCGTCTCTGCGAAGCGGCGATCATGGTCTTTGCCGAACGCGGCCTCAAAGGCACGGTGATCGATCATGTGGTGCGCCAAGCCGGTGTCTCGCGCGGGACGTTCTACAATTATTTCGACACGATCGAAGAGGTTCTGGAAGCGGCCCGCCTCCTGCTCAAACGCGAGCTGATCTCGCTGGTCAAGGCAACGACGGATTTCGACCGACCGCCGGCGGAACGCATGGCCTACGGCATTCACGCCTTCATCGGAGTGGCGCGGCAAAACCAGATGTTTCTGGAGTTCACCGCACGGCTCGGGCGGCATGGGTACAGCTATGCGAATTTTCTGCGCGAAACCGCGCCGGGACTGATCGACAACGCGATTGAGACCGGGGAATTTCGCCCCGTCCCGGAAACCCTGTTTTTCGATGTGCTGGAAGGCGGCGTGATCGCTGTTCTTCGCCGTCTGATGGAAGGCGAAGACGTCGATATCGCGGCCTTCGTTGCGGCGATGCTGCGGGTTCTTGGGGTCAGTTATGAAAAAGCCGAAGCCGTTGCGGCCTTGCCCGTCGAGCCTCCCGTGCCAGAGCCGAACAGCCTTTTGAGCCGGGCGAATGCGACGTGGAGCGCCTCACACTGAGGGCTGTTCCAGTCGGATCATTGCCTGTGCCAGAACGGCGGAGGCCCGCACCCCATCGATCAGTTTCACGCCGCTCGCCGCGCTGAGCGCCTTGTAATGCGTGGTCATCCCCGCACAGCCGAGGATCACGGACTGTGCCCCGCGCGCGCCCATCTCGACGATCTCGGAAGAAATTTTTTCGAGCACGTCGGGGCGGCCTTCTTCGACATCGAGTACAGGAAGCCCGGCGGGCACGACGCCAAGACAGCCGCTCTCCAAACCATGCCGGGTGATATTGTCTTCGATCACCGGAACGGAGCCGGGCATGGTGGTCACGACGCCATAGCTTTGCCCGGACAAGAGGGCGATGTGAAAGGCGGCTTGGCCAATGCCGATCACCGGACAGTTTGCCTCCGCGCGCAACTCTTCGAGCCCCGTGTCATCGAAACAGGCGATGACAATGACCTCGACGCCTGCTTCATGGGCTTTCGGCAAGAGCGCCAAAACTCCGGGCAGTGCGGCTTCGCCGTCCGCGGCACCCTGAATGGCGGGCGGGCCGTCCGTGTTGGTCCATCCCAAAATCTCGGCCTCGGGCAGAATGCTTTTGGCCGTCTCGACCACGCTCTCGGTCATCGCGCTGGTGGAGTTGGGATTGAGAAAGAGGATCTTCACCTCGCGTCTCCCTTAAACGCCTTGCCCGGCATCCGAGCCGAACCGTGCCCGGCGTTTGCCAAGGATCCAAACGGTCAGCAGGAAGGCCCCGATGATCAGCAGGGAAAACAGCGTGGTCATGGTCCCCAGCGCGTAGATCACCGGCGTGGTCACATTGGTCGTCATCCCGAAAATCTCCAAGGGCAGGGTGTTGTAAGACCCGGCAGTCAACAGCGTGCGTGCGAATTCGTCATAGGAGAGCGTGAAGCCAAAGAGGCCGACACCGATGAGCGAGGGCGCGATGATTGGAAGAACCACATAGCGTACGGTTTGCCAAGGGGAGGCGCCCTGATCGCGGGCGGCTTCCTCGAAGGATTTGTCGAAACGGTTGAACACGGCGAACATGATCAACAGGCCAAAGGGCAGGGTCCATGTGAGCTGCGAGCCGAACCCCGAGGTGGCCCAGTGAATTTTCAACCCGAACTGGTTGAAGATCAGGCCGACGCCCAGAGAGATCAGGATCGAGGGGATCACCAGCGAGGCGATGATCAGGTAGAACAGGATGCCGGAGCCATAGAAGCGTTTGCGGAAAGCAAAGCCACCCATGACAGAGACCACAACGGTCGTCACCATCACCATGAGGCCAAGCGCAAAGGAGCGGCGGAAACTGCCCCAGATGTCGCCCACGGCCTGCTCTTGGAACAGCTCGCGGAACCAGTTGAGCGAGACGCCCTGCATCGGGAAGGTGAGGCCGCCGCCCGGCCCTTGGAAGGACAGGATGCCGATGGTGATCGTGGGGCCGTACAGGAACAGGATGAAGAGCGCGAAGAAGGCGGTCAGCACGTAGAAGGACTTGGATTTCTTTTCCATGGCTCAGAGCTCCTTTCGGATATCGACGAAGCGCAACAGGATGCCGATCACGATCAAGACGGTGATCAAAAGGATCACGGCGGTTGCGGCGGCGGAGGGATATTGCAGCAGAGAAATGTCGTTCGAGATCAGCCGCCCGACGTTGGCTTTTTGCGAGCCGGACATAAAGCGCACGGTGATGAAGTCGCCCATCACGAGGGTCAGCACAAAGATCGTTCCGATCATGATGCCGGGCTTCGTGAGGGGCAAAATTACGTGGATTAGGGTCTGAAATCCGCTCGCGCCATTGTCCCGTGCGGCCTCGATCAGGCTGTGATCAATCCGCGTCATCGTGTTGAAGATCGGCACGACCATGAACAGCGTGTAGAGGTGCACGAAGGCAAGGATCACCGAGAAGTCGGAATACAAAAGCCACTCCACCGGCTGATCGATCACACCCCAGCTTTGTAGCGTCGAGTTGGCGATGCCGTTGCGCCCGAGGAAGGGAATCCAGGAAATCATCCGGATGATGTTCGAGGTCCAGAACGGAATGGTGCAAAGCAGGAACAGCGCGATCTGCGTTGTTTGGTTGCGGATGTGAAAGGCGAGATAATAGGCGACCGTGAACCCGATCGCGAGTGTCAGCGCCCATGTGATCGCGGCGTATTTGAACGTCGCGAAGAACACCTTGTAGGTCACCGGGGAGCCGAACAGGAATTCGTAATTCTCCAGAGAAAACGCCGGGATGATCGAAAACTCGGTCGCTTGCCAGAAGCTCACCACCACGATGGTGATGATCGGCAGGATCAGAAATCCAAGCAGCACCAAACTCAACGGCGCGGCCTGAAGCCAGCCTTGGATATGTCGGTTCTTGAGCATTGCACGCTTTCTTTTGTCAAAAAATATCCCGGGGGAGGAGGCGTGCAGGCGGTACGCCTGCACGGTGGAGGGGGCAGCGCCCCCTCGCTTCATCACGACGCGATGAACTCATTCCATTTGCGGACCATGTACTGGTTCTCGTCCATGACGGAGTTCCAGCAGGCGACGTGGCCCATGCGGTCATAGAAGGAGCCACCATCGCGCGTCTCGCCTGCCTGCGCCAGCGTGTCGCCGGTGGGCGAGGTGATGACGTCGGTCGCGGGCTTGCCTTCGAACCAGTAGCCCCACTCGTTCTCGGTCATGAAGTCTTTCGAGGTTTCCGGCACAGCGGAATAATAGCCCTGACGCATCAGGTAGCCGCCGACCCAGCCGGAGAGGTACCAGTTGATGTATTCATAGGCCGCGTCCAGAGCCATGCCCGACAGGTTCGCGGACAGTCCGATGCCGCCGCCCCAGGAGCGATAGCCCTCTTTCAGCGGTTGGTAGACACAGTCGATGCCGCGCGATTTCACCGCGGTGATCGCCGGAGACCACATGGATTGGATCACAACCTCGCCCGAGGCCATCAGGTTCACGGACTCGTCAAAGGTCTTCCAGAAGGCGCGAAACTGGCCGTTCTTCTTGGCCTCGGTGAAGATCGCCATCGTCTTGTCGATCTCCTCGCGGGTCATGTTGCCTTTGTCGCCATACTGGATTTCGCCCATGGCTTCGCAGACCATCGCCATGTCCATGATGCCGATGGAAGAGATGTCGAGGATGGAGGCTTTGCCTTTGAACTCCGGGTTCAGAAGCTCGGCCCAAGTGTCGATCGGACGACCGATCAGGTCCGGACGGATGCCCAGTGTATCGGCGTTGTAGATCGTCGGGATCAGGGTCATCCAGTTGGTCTGTTCCGTCGCAAAGGTCTTGGAGGTTTCGCCTTCTACAAAGCCCACTGTGTGCGGCGCGGTGCCCTGTGCGATGACGCTCTCGGGCGTCAGTTTGCCGTCTTTGAAGATGCCGACGATCTTGTCGTAGTTTTTGATTTTCGACACGTCCATCGCCTGAAGGTTGCCGGTCGGCCAGACTTTCTTACAAATCCAGTATTCGATGTCGGCAATGTCAAAGCTGTCCGGCTGGGTCGCGGCGCGTTGCGTCACGCTGTCGGAATCCAGAGCGGTCATCTCAAGCGTGAAGCCGAGGTCTTCTTTCACCTTGTTGGCCACATCGTTGAGGTTCGACACGCCGGTGCCGAACTGGCGGAGCGTGATGTCCTTGATCTCCTGAGCCCAGACCATGGGCGCCGGAAGGGCGGAGGCGGCAGCGGCTGCAGCACCGCCCTTGAGCACGGCGCGACGCGAATAACGCATTTTAGACATGTGAGTTCTTCCCTTGTTGGAGTGGTCTTTGTGAGTGAAATGATGAAGTGATTAAGCTTGGAGGCGGTGGGCCCGCCCCTCGTCCCAAGCGAGGTTCACGGCATCGCCCGGATTTTTGGGATTGGAATAGAAGGTGCCCTCCGGCACGAGCGCGAGCACCTCTTCGCCCGCTTCGGTCATCGAGGTCATCGCAACATGCGCGCCCTGATATTCGACCGATGTCACCGTGGCCGACAGGCCCTGATCGCCCAGAACCACCTCATCGGCACGTAGCGCAACTTTTGCGCCGCCGAGAGAGATCACGTTATGTCCGCCCATAAACCGCGCCACGAATTCGGTCTTAGGCGCGTTCCACACTTCGCGTGCGGCCCCGGCCTGTTCGATCACAGCGTTGTTCATCACGACGATTTCGTCGGCGAGCGCCAGCGCTTCGTCCTGCCCGTGGGTCACGTGGATAAAGGTGATACCCAACTCGCGTTGCAGGCGTTTCAACTCGGCGCGCACTTTGATGCGCAGGAAAGGATCGAGCGCGGAGAGGGGTTCGTCGAGGAGTAGAACGCGAGGTTTGGTTACCAGAGCGCGGGCGAGCGCCACACGCTGTTGCTGACCGCCGGAAAGTTGCGCGGGCAGGCGGCGGGCAAAATCGGTCATGTGGACCAATTCGAGCATTTCGTCGGCGGCCTTGTTGCGCTGGGCCTTGTCGATGCCCTTCATACGCAGGGAAAAGGCGACGTTGTCGCGTACCGAGAGATGCGGGAACAGGGCGTAGCTTTGGAACATCATCGCTGTGCCGCGTTTGGCTGGGGGCAGGGGCGCGATATCCATGCTGTCCAGAAGGATGGAGCCGTCAGAGACGTCTTCATGCCCGGCAATCATGCGCAGCGTCGTTGATTTGCCGCAGCCCGACGGCCCGAGAAGACAGACGTAGGTGCCATTGCGAAAGACGTAATTCACGTCTCTCACCGCCACGGTGTCGCCGTAACGCTTGGTCAAATGTACGAGTTCGAGATCTTTTCCGGAGCGCATGTGCCGTCCGCCTTTGTGCGTTTCGATGCCCCGACGCTGGTTCGGTTTTCTGCAATGGCGAAGTTTTTTTGTCTGCTTAACGGAGGCGGAACATGAAATGCCTTCTGTTTGGGCGGCTCGTACATAAGAGTGCATTAATTATGCGCTAATATCGTATACAATTTTGTGGACGATATTTTTTGCCCCCTGGGCTTGAGAATCAGTGCACGGGGCGGAAAGTAGACCGACCAGAAGACAAAGGACGATGTCATGACCGGGCAGGCGGAACAAAAAGAAAGCGGCAGCGCGCGGGTAGCAGAGAGCCTTGCGATGGCCATCCATGAACACCGTCTCTCTCCGGGGATGAAACTGAGCGAGGATGAGGTCGGCGAGATTTACGGTGTGAGTCGCACAGTGGTACGGGCCGCCCTGCAACAGCTTGCCCATGATCATCTCGTCGAACTCAAGCGCAACCGCGGTGCATTTGTCGCGCAGCCGTCGATCAAGGAAGCACGTGAAGTGTTTGAGGCGCGCGCATTGCTTGAGCCGCGCACCGCAAAATCCGCTGCCGAACGCGCAACGCCGGAAGACATTGAAATTCTGCAAAGACATATCGATGAAGAACACGCGGCGATCCATGCCGGGGACACCGGTCGGGCGCTGCACCTGTCGGGGCTCTTCCATGTCGAAATCGCGCGTATCGCCGATCAGACCACTGTCGCGGATTTTGTCGCGCAGCTCGTGTCGCGTTCCTCTCTGATCATCGCCCTTTATTGGCAGCGCCGTACCGCGCTCTGTGAGAGCCATGCCCATGACGCGCTGATCAAGGCGCTGGCCCGCCATGACGGGGAGGCCGCGGAAGAGATGATGAAGCATCACCTGCTCGATCTCCTGACCTCGCTCGATCTGCGCGATCAGCCCTCAGCGCCGAAGTCCTTGAAGGAGGCTTTGATTTGATCCTGCGCACCGCCAGCCCCGCCGAAGTCTCGACGCTTTTGGACTGGGCGGCGGAGGAAGGATGGAACCCAGGCATCGACGATGCCGTCCCTTTCGCAGAGGCCGACCCGGACGGTTTTTTCGTTGCCGAAAAGAAAAGCGGTCTCGCCGCTGCGATCTCCGTGGTGAACCACTGTCCCGGTTTCTCGTTTCTCGGTCTCTATATCTGTCGTCCGAAATATCGCGGGCGGGGCATCGGGTTGAAGCTTTGGACCCATGCGATGGAACATGCGAACGGGCGCACGGTCGGGCTGGATGGAGTCGCGGAGCAGCAAGCCAATTATGCCCGCTCCGGCTTTGTCAAAACCGGCTCAACCGCCCGTTTCGAAGGTCCGGTGCCCGTCTTGGACACGCAAGGCATCCGGTCTGTGACGGGTCCCGATGTGGCCGATCTCGGCGGGCTGGATCTGTTGGCCAATGGATTCCTGCGGCACCGGTTTCTGGCGTCCTGGCTGGGCGATAGCGAGACCCGCCGCACGGTCGTGCTCGACGGACCGGAAGGGCCGATTGGCTTTGCCACCGCGCGGCTTTGCCGTGAGGGCTGCAAAATTGGTCCCGTGGTCGCGCCCGATGGGAATAGCGCGCTGCGCCTGATCTCTGCCGCTGCCGGGGCCTTGGGACAAACCCGTGCGATTGTCGATGTGCCGGACCTGCAACTGGGCTTTCGCGATTTGCTCGTCGGGCAGGATTGGAAAGTCACTTTTGAGACCGCCCGCATGTATCGCGGCGATCCACCTGAGGCGGGCCACCCCGAAACCCTGTTCGGTGTGGCCACACTTGAGCTTGGTTGAACCTTGCTGATCCGTCCGGCGTTTATTTCGCGGACGGGCGCAGCAGGCGGAACAGGTTGGAGATCACGAAAATCAGGGCGGCGACCGTCACAATGGTCGGCCCGGTCGGCGTGTCGAAGGTGAAAGCGCTCTGAATGCCGCCGAAAATGGAGAGCACACCGATCAGCGTGGCAATGACGGCCATGCGCTCCGGGGTGCGGGCGAAGGGACGGGCGCTCGCCGCCGGGATCAGAAGCATCGCAGCAATCAGGAGCGTGCCGACCACCTTGATCGCGACCGCCACCACCAGAGCCAGAGCAATCGACAAAATCACCTGTTCGCGGCGGGGCGAGATGCCGGAGGCAATCGCCAGATCGGGGTTGAGCGTGGTGGTCAACAGGCTCGACCAGCGCCAGTAGAGCAGCGCTGAGACAAGTGCCGCGCCGCCCCAGATCACTGCAAGATCCATGCGTCCGACGGCGAGAATGTCGCCGAAGAGATAGGCATTCAGATCGACCCGGACATTCGGCACGAAGCTGACGGCAACGAGGCCAAAGGCCAGCGCGCTATGGGCCATGACGCCCAGCAGCGTATCCAAGGCAAATCCGCGCCCCGACAGGGTCGAGACGGTGAGCGCCATCAGGAGGGCGATGCAGAGGACGCCCGCAAAAATTGAGACGTTGAACGCGAGGGCCAAAGCGACGCCCAAAAGCGCCGCGTGCGCAGTCGCGTCGCCGAAATAGGCCATCCGGCGCCAGACCACGAAACAGCCCAAGGGCGCTGCCGCGAGCACAAGGCCAAGGCCCGCGAGCACAGCGCGGACCAGAAAATCGTCCAGAAAGCTCATACCGCGTCCCTGTGTTCATGCTGTTCGTGCTGGTCATGCGTGTGGGCATGGGGGCGATCATGCGTATGCACATGCCCCGGTTCATGGTCATGATCACAAACCGCATCATCATGTTTGTGCCGATAGAGCGCCAAAGCGCCATGGGTGCCGGTGCCGAACAGTGCCCGGTATTCCGGCGCAGACGCGACATGTTCCGGCGCGCCGTGGCAACAGACGTGACCATTGAGACAGATCACCCGATCCGATGTGGACATGACGACGTGCAATTCATGGCTGACCATAAGCACGGCGACGCCCTTGTCTTGGCGCAGGGTTTCGATCTGGCTGTAGAAATCGGCGGAGCCGGTCTGGTCGAGCCCCTGCGTTGCTTCGTCGAGGATCAGAAGATCCGGCTTCGATAGCAAGGCCCGCGCCAGAAGCACGCGCTGAAACTGGCCGCCGGACAGGTCGGTCATCTGGCGCATGCAAAGATGGCCCACGCCCGCATCGTTGAGGGCCGCATGGGCGGCATCGTCACTCACCCGTTTCGGCAGGGAGAGAAACCGCCGCACGGTCAGCGGCAGGGTCGGGTCGATATGCAGTTTTTGCGGCACATAGCCGATCCGAAGCCCGCCCTTGCGCGTGACCTTGCCGCTTTCCGGCTTCATCGCGCCGATCACGACCTTCATCAACGTCGATTTGCCGGAGCCGTTCGGCCCGACAATGGTGAGAATCTCTCCGGGCTCGACCGTCATGGAGACGTGGTCCAGCACCAAGCGCCCGCCGAGATGCAGGGTCACGTTTTCGAGATCAATCAGGCTCATGCCTTTTCCTTCGTAGTCTCTGCGGCGAGGCAGTTCGGGCAGGTGCCCTCGGCCTCCAGAACGGCGCGCGAGATGCGAAAGCCTGTGGTTTGTGCGATCTGGGACAGAAGGCTGTGCGAGGGATCGGTTTCCGCTTCCGCGACGGCCTGACAGGTGGTGCAGATCAGAAACGCCGGGGTGTGAAGCTCGCCGGGATGCGCGCAGGCGATAAAGGCGTTCAGCTTCTCGATTTTGTGGACAAACCCGTGTTTCGTGAGGAAATCGAGTGCGCGATAGGCCACTGGGGGCTGGCTTCCGAACCCGTCTTCCGCGAGCCGTGCGAGCACGTCATAGGCGCCGAGCGCGCGGTGTTCTTCGAGCAAAATCTCAAGCGCGCGTTTGCGCACCGGAGTCAGTTGAAGCCCCGACTCGCGACAGGATTGGTCCGCAGCAGAGACCGCGTCTTTGACGCAATGGCTGTGATCGTGCTGATGAAATCCGATCGGGTTCGGGTCCATGACAGTGCTCCGTGATGACGAGTCGCTTGGGGAAATCTTTCGTGACAGGAGCTCTTGATATGTTATCACCTCTCCTATATCAAGCCCGAGACGTAATAACATAACACATCCGAGGCCAGAATGACCCTTCGCTCCTCCCTCCTCTCCGTCACGCTTCTCGCCAGCGCACAATTCGCGGCCGTTGCCGCCCATGCCGAGGTTCCCAATGTCGTCACCGACATGGCACCGATCGACTCGCTTGTTGCGCAGGTCATGGGTGATCTCGGAACCTCGACCCAGCTGATGCCGCAGGGCGCTTCGCCGCACGGCTATTCCATGCGCCCGTCCGAGGCGAAGGCTCTGCAATCCGCAGATATCGTGTTCTGGACTGGTCCGGCACTTGAGCCTTGGCTCGATGAGATGATCGATGAGGTTGCCGGGGATGCACATTCGATCCCGCTGGCGCTGTCTGAAGGCACCACCACTCTGGCGACCCGCGAAGGGGCAACCTTTGAGCGTCACGTCCATGACCATGACGAACACGATCATGACGCCGATGAGGATGATCATGATCATGATGAACACGCCGAGCATGACGACCATGGCCACGACGACCATGACCACGACGCGCATGATGATGATCATGACCATGACGAGGCACATGACCACGATCATCATGACCACGATCATGATGAACACGCGGATCACGACGATCACGATCACCATGGCGCAGACCCGCATGCATGGCTCGATCCGATGAACGCTCGCGCTTGGCTCGGTGTCATCGCAGAAGAGCTGTCCGAGCATGACCCGGAAAACGCGGCGACCTACGCCGCCAATGCTGCCGCTGCCCAAGACGCGCTGGACGTGAAGATCGCCGAAATCCAAGGCGAAATGGAACCGCTCGCAGATCTGAAATTCATCGTCTTCCACGATGCCTACCAGTATTTCGAAAACCGCTTCGGTCTTCAGGCCGCTGGCTCCATCTCGCTCTCCGATGCGACCGCGCCAAGCCCGGCCCGCGTGAAAGAGATCCAAGACAAGATCAAGGAAATCGGTGTCGATTGCGTGTTCTCCGAGCCGCAATTCAATGCCGGCCTGATCAACACCGTGCTCGATGGTTCCGACGCGAAATCCGGCGTCATCGACCCGCTGGGCGTTGGCCTCACCGCAGGCGCCGGTTTCTACGGCGAGCTGATGGACGAGGTTGCCGGAGCTTTCGAAGCCTGCGCGGCCGAGTAATCCCAGACGTCATTTTTGACGAAACGAAAAAAAAGGGCACGGGGGATCTCCTCGTGCCCTTGTTTGTACGGGGGGGGGACTTTACATCCCAAGGCATGAGCCTCAGCATCCCCTTTCTCTCTTCGCCCCCAAGGGTCAATGTCGTTCGTCTGAGCGGCACCATCATGACCCGTCAGGGAGGTCTCAATGACCAAAGCCTCGCGCCCGCCATCGAGAGGGCCTTTCGCAAGGGCAAACCTCAGGCTGTGGCGCTGTTGATCAATTCACCGGGCGGCTCTCCGGTGCAATCGTCGCTCATCGCGGCAAGGATTTCCCGCCTCGCGGCAGAGAAAGAGCTTCCGGTCTACGCCTTCGTCGAAGATGTTGCCGCCTCCGGTGGCTATTGGCTGGCCTGCGCCGCCGACAAGGTTTTCGTCGATCCAAGCTCGATCGTCGGCTCAATTGGCGTGATCTCCGCCGGGTTCGGTTTTGATCAGTTTATCGGCAAGCACGGGATTGAGCGCCGGGTCTACACTTCCGGCAAATCGAAAAGCCAGCTTGATCCCTTCCGCCCGGAAAACCCCGAAGACGTCGGCCGCATCAAAGGGCTTCAGGAAGAGATTCACCAAGCCTTCATCGCCCATGTCACCGCCGCGCGCGCTGAGCGTCTGTCAAAAGAGGTTGAGCTGTTCGACGGCTCCTTCTGGACCGGCGCGAAAGGCGTGGAGCTTGGACTTGCGGATGGCATCGCCCATCTCGTGCCCAAGATGAAAGAGATTTACGGCGACAAGGTGAAGCTTTCGGTTTTCGGCCCCAAACGTCCGCTCTTTCGCCGTTTCGGGACCGAACTGGCTGCGGGCCTGACCGCGCAGGTCGAGGAACAGGCGCTCTGGGCGAGGTTCGGGCTCTGACGTCATGATCTTCAAAATCATCAGTATTTTCCTGATTTTCATGATGATCCTCGCGATCTTCGGGCGTCTGCGCTTTCCCGGTCAGCAGACGTTGAAAAATATGAAATGTCCCAAATGCGGACGCTACAGAATAGGCAAGGGCCCTTGTGCCTGTGAAAAGGACAAATCCTGATGGATTTTATTTATGCGATTGCGGGTCTGATCATTCTTTTGATCGCGGGTGACATGTTGGTGCGCGGGGCGGTGAACCTGTCGCTGCGCCTCGGCATTCCCGCACTGATCGTCTCGCTGACCGTGGTCGCCTTCGGCACCTCCGCGCCGGAGCTATTGGTGTCGATCTCCGCAATCTTCGACAATGCGCCCGGTCTTGCGCTGGGCAATGTGATCGGTTCGAACACGGCCAACGTCCTTTTGGTGCTCGGCGTCCCTGCGATGATTTCGACCCTGCATGTGGTCGATAATTCCACCCGCGCCTCTTATCTACAGATGATCGCTGCCACCGTGCTGTTCATCCTTCTGGCGCTGCGCGGGACGTTTGACTGGATTGCCGGGGTTGTCCTTCTCGCTGCGCTCTTCTCCATGATCGGCCATGCGATCTATAAGGCCCGATGTCACCGCGTGGCGCAGCGCGATATCGAGGTCGATGACCTCGAAGGCGCTGACCCCGATATGCCGTGGTTCAAGATCATCGGCTTTTTGCTGGTCGGTCTGGTCGGGCTGCCTTTGGGGGCGGATATCCTTGTGGATGCTTCCACCAATATCGCCCGGGCCTTCAACGTCTCCGATGAGGTGATCGGCCTGACCCTCGTGGCGCTCGGAACTTCTTTGCCTGAGCTCGCAACGACCGTCATGGCGGCGCTGCGCAAACAAGCGGATGTGGCCTTTGGCAACGTCATCGGGTCGAACATGTTCAACCTCTTGGGCATCATCGGGGTGTCGAGCCTCGTCGGTAAGCTGCCCGTCGATGCGGACCTTATGGATTTCGATATCTGGGTGATGCTCGGGGTGTCGCTTCTGCTCGGTCTCTTCGTGCTCAAACGCATCGACATCAACCGTCTTTGGGGTGCGGTGCTTTCCGCCCTATATATCCTCTACGTTCTGGCTGTGCTGGGCTGACAGGCCCGCTCAAAACCAGCCGTGATATGATCGACGGGTGTTGAGGAGGGATTATGACGCCGCGAAAAGCGCTTGTGACCGGAGCAGGGCAACGGCTCGGACGGGCTATGGCCTTGTCTCTTGGCGAGATGGGGTTTGACGTCGCGGTGCATTGCAACCGCTCCACGCATGAGGCGGCGGAGGTGGTCGAAACCCTTCGTGGAATGGGGCGGCGCGCAAGCGTCTTGCAAGCCGACCTTTTCGACGAGGCGCAGGTTGAAACCCTTGTGCCGCGCGCTGTGGAGGCCTTGGACGGGGCTTTGACGCTTCTGGTCAACAACGCCTCCCTGTTCGAGGATGACACGCTTGAGACGGCGACCCGGCAAAGCTGGGACCGCCATTTCGAAAGCAACCTGCGCGCGCCTTTCGTGCTGACCCAGATGTTCGCCGCCCAAGCCCCCGCGCCGCATCTCCAGCCCGATGGTCGGCCATTGTCGCAGGCGCTCGTGGTGAATATGATCGACCAGCGCGTGCGCAAGCTGACGCCGCAGTTCATGTCCTACACGCTGGCGAAATCTGCCCTCTGGACCCTGACCCAGACGGCGGCACAGGCCTTGGCTCCGAAAGTGCGTGTCAATGGCATCGGCCCCGGCCCGACCTTGCAAGGCGCGCGGCAAACCCCCGAGGACTTTCGCGACCAGCAAAAAGCCACCCTTCTGGAGCGCGGGGCGGAGCCGTCAGACGTGACGGCGGCCCTGGCTTATTTGGTCTCTGCGCCTGTGGTGACGGGGCAGCTAATCTGCCCTGACAGCGGTCAACATCTGGCATGGGAAACGGCGGATGTGAGGGGAAGTGAGTAAGGGCTTCTCACCTATTCAACCAAAAGTTTTGCACGCCGGCCTGAATTGTTTCATTTCCGTTACTAAAATGTAAATAATTTCAATGGGTTGTGTGTGATTGTAAAAAATTCCATTTGAAAACAATGGGTTAAAAATAGGTCTGTTTTTTGTGCAAATGGGCGAAATCACATGAAATCATGGGAAAATGGCCGTTCACGAAAACTTATAGGCAGGGTTATCCACAGAAATGGTGGATGAGTTTCCTCTTGCCCTCAGACCGATAAGATTGCAGCCAGAGGGGGAATCAAAGGCAGGCACATGGACGACGTAAACGGGACCGACAAAAACGATCTGCAAGACGCTCTGCCAGGGCAGGACGCGCACAGGGATGTGCCGCGCGGTCACGCCGTGATCGACGCCTATGTGAAGCAGCTCGACGGCTCGCCGGGGGTCTATCGCATGCTCGATCCTGAGCATAACGTGCTCTATGTCGGCAAGGCGAAGAACCTTAAAAACCGCGTGTCGAGCTATGCCCGCCCGTCCGGCCATTCCGCGCGTATCGCCCGGATGATCTCGGAAACCTCTCAGATGATGTTCCTGACGACCCGGACGGAAACCGAGGCGCTGCTTCTCGAACAGAACCTGATCAAACAGCTCAAGCCGCGCTACAACGTGCTTCTGCGCGACGATAAGAGCTTTCCGAATATCATGCTGACGAAGGACGGTGAGTTCCCGCAGCTTGCGAAACATCGCGGCGCGCGCAAGCGCAAGGCGTCTTATTATGGCCCGTTTGCATCGGCCTCTTCGGTCAACCGCACGATCAACCAGTTGCAAAAGGTCTTTCTGCTCCGCACCTGCGCCGACACGGATTTTGAGAGCCGGACGCGTCCTTGCCTTCAATACCAGATCAAACGCTGCACCGCGCCCTGTGTCGGAAAAATCTCCAAAGAGGATTACGCCGAGCTTGTGAATGAGGCGGAGCGCTTTCTGCAGGGCCGCCATTCCGGTCTTCAGGAAAAGCTCGCCCATGAGATGCAGGAAGCCTCTGATGCGATGGAGTTTGAACGCGCCGCCGCCTTCCGCGACCGGATTCGCGCCTTGACGCAGGTCCAGACGGCGCAGGGCATCAACCCGCGCACTGTGGGCGAGGGCGATGTGATCGGGCTTCATATGGAAGGCGGGCAGGCCTGTGTGCAGGTCTTCTTCATCCGCGCGCATCAGAACTGGGGCAACAAGGATTTCTATCCGAAAACCAACGGGGCCGAAGCCGAAGAGGTCTTGGCGGGGTTCATCGGGCAATTCTACGAGAAGCGCGATCCGCCGCGTCAGCTGATCCTGTCCCATGACATTGAAGAGCGCGAGCTGATGGAAGCCGCGCTCTCGGAGAAAGCCGGTAAGAAAATCGAAATCCTCGTCCCCCAGCGCGGCGAGAAACAAGAACTTGTCGCCTCAGCTTTGCGCAACGCCCGTGAAAGCCTTGGACGCAAAATGTCCGAAGGTGCGGCGCAGGAGAAACTGCTCGAAGGTCTCAAGGAGGCCTTCGATCTGCCCCGCGTGCCGCAGCGGGTCGAGGTGTACGACAACTCGCACATTCAGGGGGCCCATGCCGTCGGTGCGATGATCGTTGCAGGGCCGGAAGGGTTCATGAAGAACCACTACCGCAAATATGACATTCGCGGTGACGACATCACGCCGGGCGATGACTTTGGCATGATGAAAGAGGTGCTGACCCGCCGTTTCAAACGCCTGTTCAAGGATGACCCCGACCGCTCCAAGGGGCTCTGGCCCGATCTCCTGCTGATCGACGGCGGCGCGGGGCAGGTCTCTGCGGTGCATGAGATTATGGTGAAAGAGGGTGTGACCGACATTCCGATGATCGGCGTTGCGAAAGGCATCGACCGCGATCAGGGCAAGGAAGAGTTTCATCGCATTGGTCACCGCGTCATGGCGCTGCGCCGCAACGATCCGGTGCTCTATTTCATCCAGCGCATGCGCGACGAGGCGCACCGTTTTGCCATCGGCACCCACCGCGCCAAACGCTCCAAGGCGATGGGCCTCACAAAGCTCGACGACATCCCCGGCATCGGCGCGACGCGCAAACGGGCGCTTCTGGCGCATTTCGGTTCTGCCAAGGCGGTGGAGGGCGCGAACCTTGCCGATCTCAAGGCGGTGGACGGAATTTCCGAGAAAGTGGCGCAGACCGTCTACGACTTCTTCCATGAGCACGGGTGAGGGAGTAAGGAGAAGACCATGACATGGAACCTGCCCAATATCCTCACCGTCTTCCGGCTGCTCTGTGCGCCGGGGGTGGCCCTCGTTTTCCTGATCCTGCCGCGCCCCGTGGCTGATTGGGCCGCGTTGATCCTTTTCGCTGCGGCGTCCATCACCGATTTCCTTGATGGCTATCTGGCGCGCAAATGGGACCAGATGTCGAAATTCGGCGCTATGCTCGACCCGATCGCCGACAAGGCCATGGTGGTGACGGCGATCGCGGTTCTGACCATGCTCCATGGTGCGAATGCTTTGATTGTCATCCCCGCCGCATTCATCCTTCTGCGCGAAACCTTTGTCTCCGGCCTGCGCGAATTTCTCGGGGATACCGCCGGGACGTTGAAAGTCACCAAGCTCGCCAAATGGAAAACCACGTTCCAGATGGTCGCCATCGCCGTGCTTTTTGCCTATGGTGCGACGGATGTTGCGCCGGTCTTCACCCTTGGCATCGCGATCTTCTGGATTGCGGGGCTTCTGACCGTGATCACCGGTTGGGATTATCTGACCAAGGCCATGCCCTTCCTGCGTGACAGCCATGAAGATTGAGGTGCTCTATTTCGCATGGGTGCGCGAACGCATCGGCGAGCCCCGCGAAACGGTGGAGACCTCTGCCGCGACGGTGATGGGGCTGGTCGAAGAGTTGAAGGCGCGCGAGCCGCGCTACGATCTGGCGTTTTCCGATCTCAAATCCCTGCGCGTGGCGCTGGATCAGGAGTTGACCGACTTCGACGCCTCCTTGGACGGTGTGCGCGAGGTGGCGTTCTTTCCGCCGATGACGGGGGGGTAAAATGCGGATCACCGTCCAATCCGAAGATTTCGATCTCGCTCAAGTGCTCAAAGGCTTTGGCAAAGCGCCCAACACCGGCGCGACGGTCAGCTTCACGGGGCTGGTGCGGGACGACACCGGCACGCTCGATCTCATGGAGATCGAGCATTACCCCGGCATGTGTGAGGCCGCGATTTCCAAGATTGCCGAGGAGGCCGCGCAACGCTGGTCCCTCACCGACTGCCTCGTGATCCACCGCTACGGCAAACTGCGCCCCGGCGATCAGATCATGATGGTCGCCACCGCCGCCCGGCATCGGGTCGAGGCCTTCGAGGCTGCCGAATACCTCATGGACTACCTGAAATCCCGCGCCCCCTTCTGGAAAAAAGAAGTGACGCGCGACGGCGCCGATTGGGTCGCCGCGAAAGAGGCCGACGAGGACGCGCTCAAGCGCTGGTAGGCTTAGGTTCTGTAACGCAAGGCTTCGACAAATCGCGTGAAGGCCGGGGAGGCCAGTCGCCGGTTCGGGTAGTAGAGGTGATAGCCCTGAATGGGCGGACACCAATCGCTCAGCGCCACCTGCAACCGTCCATCGTCGAGATAGGGTTGCGCCATGTCCTCCGGCACAAAGCCCAACCCATGCCCGTCGAGCGCCGCGTGCAGCACAGAATGGATACTGTCATAGGTCAGTTGCCCGCCGACCCGGACCTCCATCTCATGCCCGTCTTTTTCAAACTCCCAGGCGTACAGCCCGCCGAGTGACGTTAGCCGCAGATTGATGCAGCGGTGATCGGTCAACTCTCTGGGATGCTGCGGCGCGGGGTGCTTGGTGAAATAGTCCGGCGTACCAACCACGAGAAATCGCCAATCCGGCCCGATCCGCACGGCGATCATGTCCTTGCTCACAGATTCGCCGAGCCGCACACCCGCATCGAAATGCGCGCCGACGATATCGACCAGCCCGTTGTCGATCGACACTTCGACATTGATGTCCGGGTACTCCGGCAGGAACCGCGCGAGCATTGGGCGCAGGAGCGTCTCCGCAGCATGCTCGCCCGAGCTGACCCGCAAAGTGCCCGCCGGTTTGTCGCGCAATTCGCTCAGGGCGTCGATCTCCGCGTGGATCTGGTCGAAATGCGGGGCGATGGAGCGGAACAGCCGCTCCCCGGCTTCCGTCGTCGCCACGCTTCGGGTCGTGCGCGCCAGAAGGCGCAGGCCGAGCCGTTCTTCCAGCGCTCGGATCGTATGGCTCAGGGCGGAGGAGGACACACCAAGACGTGCTGCCGCCTTGGTAAAGCTTTGCGCTTCGGCAACAGCGAGGAATGCCCGCAATTCTCCCAATTCATCTCGCGCCATTACTGAATACAGCTCACTAGTTCATCCCAATTATATCCTCTAATCGAATAGCGCGTCCGGCCCTAGATATCCATCAGAATTGATAAGACTGGAAAGGATGCACCATGGAAATCATCCGTGCAAATGATCTGCCCAAGATGGCGGGGCCGAGTGACTGGTTCACCGGGGCGGTCGAAGTCGAGATGTTGTTCAACGGGTTCGACAAGGACCGCGTGCAAGGTGCAAGTGTCACGTTCCAACCCGGCGCACGCACCGCGTGGCACACGCACCCGCTCGGCCAGACCTTGATTGTGACCGCAGGTGTCGGGCGGGTTCAGCGGCTCGGTGGGCCGATTGAGACCATTCACACCGGGGACGTGGTTTGGTTCGCGCCCGGTGAGAAACACTGGCACGGCGCGGCCCCGGACAGCGCCATGACCCACACCGCCATTCAGGAAGTCGAGAACGGTGAGGTTGTCGACTGGATGGAGCATGTCTCCGACGAAGATTACGGCGCCTGAGCGCGCGGATCGAACTCCCGAAAAGGAAAAGACCAATGATCAAAGATAAAGTTGTCATCATCACCGGCGCATCGTCGGGTATTGGCGAGGCCACCGCCAAAGAGATCGCGGCCAAGGGCGCAAAAGTCGTGCTGGGTGCGCGCCGCGAAGACAAGCTTCGCCAAATTGCCGAAGACATCACAGCCGCAGGCGGAGAGGCGATCTATCAGGCGCTCGACGTCACCAAGCCCGAGGACAATGCCGCCATCGTCGCGCGTGCCAAGGAAAGCTTTGGCCGTGTCGATGCGATCTTTCTGAACGCCGGGATCATGCCGGTCAGCAATGTCTCTGCGCTCAAGACCGATGAGTGGAAACAGATGGTCGATGTGAACATCAATGGCGTTCTGAACGGCGTTGCCGCCGTGATGCCGGAATTTCTGGCGCAGAAGTCGGGGCATATTCTTGCGGTGTCTTCCGTCGCCGGTCTCAAGGCCTATCCGGGCACTGCGATCTATGGCGGTACCAAATGGTTCCTGCGCGACTTCATGGAAGTGCTGCGGATGGAAGCGGCGATGGAAGGCACGAACATCCGGACCGCGACGCTCTACCCGGCAGCGATCAACACCGAGTTGCTTGGCACAATCACCGATCAGCAGGCGGCGGACGGGATGCAGGGGCTTTATGAGACCTTCGGCATTTCGCCGGATCGGATCGCCAAGGTGGTAAGCTTCGCCCTCGATCTGCCGGAAGATACGACGGTGAACGAGTTCACGGTTGGTCCGGCAAGTCAGCCTTGGTGAGAGCAGGGGAGGCCATCGTTCTCCCAAGGTCGCCGTGTCGGTCCTGAGATCGACCGGACAGAGGCCCGGCGCTTTCGAGCGTCGGGTTTTTGCCCGACATCGTGCCCGACAGAAGTCCGACACATGTCCGACGCTTTGCCGACAGCAAAAACGCGGGGCTCAGCCCGCGTTCATCCGTTCGATATAGGCGCGAAGTTCTTCGGCCTCTTGCCGCGCTTCACGCAGCCCGTCCATCGCCGCACGCAGCTCTGCTTCGGTCTGATTTGTCTGCGTCGTCATCTCGGTTTCGCGGTTCTGGTAATAGGCAATCGCCTGATCGCGCTCTTCCTCGGCCTCGTGCAATTGCTGGGCCATGGTGTCGAGATCGTTCATCTCGCCCTGACCCACGCGCACGAAGCGGTGCACCAGCCAATGCGCGAACCAGCCCATCACGAAGGCGATGAAAAGTACGATCGCCGTGGCGATGATCAATTCGGTTCTGTTCATTCCGTTTCCCCGTCCTCTGCCGGACTTTCAGTCTCACCCGCCGCCTCCGTGGCGGTCTCTTCCTCTGCGCTCTCTGTATTGGCGGCCGTGTCGCCGGCCCCCGCTTGCGTCTCCGCCTCTGCATCTGCCGCTTCGGCGTCATCCATGTCCGGCTCATCCGCTCCGAGAAGCTTGAACTCGATGCGGCGGTTTTCCTCGCGGCCTTCCTCGGTGCCGTTGTCGGCAATCGGTTCGCTTTCGCCATAGCCTTTCGCGGTGAAGCTCACCCCGGCCACACGGCGCATCAAAAGCCCGTCGAGGACGGAATTTGCGCGTTGTGTCGAGAGGTTAAGGTTCATCGTCTCGCCGCCCTGACTGTCAGTATGGCCGCCGATTTCCATCTCGACATCTTCGCAATCCTTCAGCGCCTCGGCGATCTGGTCGAGCGTGTCATTGGCTTCGACATTCAGATCGAGGGAACCCGGATCGAACACGATTTTTGAGCTGGCGACGATCGCATTGGCGCGCGCAACGCATTCCTCAGGCGAGGGCAGGTTGAGGACCGGATCGAGCTTTTTCACATAGGTGACGTCGATGGTGAACTCTGCGCCATCGCCCAGCTTGCCGGACAGAATACCGGCAATCGCCGCTTTGGCGTTTTCATTGCCGGTCTCGCCACGAATTTCGACCGTGTCCTCGGTCATCACGGCAGAGCCGCGGTTCAACTCGCCCAGGGCTTCGATGGCCGCCATCGCGCGTGTCGCCCAACCCGCAGGGAGCGTGTCATCGACGCGCATGGCGGAGTAGACGGACTGCGACCCGAACTCGGCGCGGGCCAGTGCTTCGGTCGCTTGCTTGCTGCGCGCATCGGGGATGCGCCCGCGCAGTTGCGTCTGTCCTTCCGGGGAGCGGGTGACGATGAATTCCGGACGGGCTTCCTCCTCATCGGTAGCCTGCGTCTCCGGCAGGGTCGCATGCAGCGTGAAGGTTGACGGCAGGTCGGCTTCCAATTCGCCCACAACCGTGTCGAACACGGAGGCGGACGTGCCTTCTGCCGCGATCAGCCGGACGTCGCCGTCGGTGAAGGTGATGCTGCCTTGGCCCAGTTCGGACAGGGCGCGCATCCCTGTTTCGACCGCGACGGCCCATTGCGCCGATGGCGCGCCGAGGCCGACCGTGCAATGCGGATCGTCGATGCCGAGTGTCTTGGCGGCGGCCAGAAGACGCAGGTGGCCTTGCGGGGTCTCTGCGACACAGGCGACAAAATGCGGGCCGGTGTCGTCGATCAGGAACCGCGCAGTGAAGGGGGTGATCACCGGGCGCGGGGCGTCAATGTCGAGGCGCGTGCGGATCGCCTCTGGCAGATCGGCTTTCAGCTTTTTCTCGAACTCGGCCTTCTGAGCTTTGCTTTCGGCCAGCGCGGTGACGTTGATCTCATCTGCGGCCAGAGAGATTTTCGAGCGAGGCAAAAGCGCGATGGCTTCGAGCCCGAATTCCATCGCCTCCTCCCATGCCTCTGGCTGAGGGTAATCCGCCTGTTCCATCAGATCGGCGACGGAGCCGGTGCTGCTGGCCTTTTTCAGATGCTCGACGAAACGGGTGCGGTCCCAAGAGGAGGGTACGAGCCCGATCAGCGAGATGCCATTGTCGTTGCGCAGGATTTCGATGGAGAAGCGCGGGGCGGGAATGGATTCTTGCTGGATCACGCTCATCACGTTGATCACACGCGCCGGGTCGACCACGTGACCTGCGGCGCGTTGGGCGGCCAGCTGGGTCTGCTCATCCGGGGCAACGCCCGTGAGCACGATCTGAAGTCCGTCGCCCTCAACATCGACCCATTCATAGCCGTGCAGGTTCATCTGGTTCTTGACCGCTTTGGTCGAGGTGCTCTCGATGAACCGGGCGCCGATTGAGGCCCCGGCCAGACAGAGAATGGCACCAAGGATCAGCGCGGCGAAAACGGGCAGAAAGGTCGAAATACGCATCAAACAAAGAGGCCTGTTGTGGTGTGTGGGCTCTGTCTTAGGGGCATAGGGCCGTGGCTGCAATCAAAGGAAGATCGCAATGGCGAGAAACAGCGCAGCCAAAAGCCCCGTGTCGCGGTTGGCGCGGAACAGGTAGAGGCAGCGGTCCGGGTCTTCGGTGTCGAGCTTCGACATTTGCCACGTCATGTGAAGCCCCATCGCCCAAGGTGCGCCAAGCGCCACCACGAGGGCCAGAACGGAGCGACCCGACATGGCTTCGATGATGCCGCCCGCCATGAGGACGACGGTGATCACGAGAAAACGCTTGAGCCAGCGCGGGGTCTCTTCGCCGAACCGACGCGCGGTGGATTTCACCCCGATCAGCGCATCGTCCTCCTTGTCCTGATGGGCATAGATCGTGTCGTAGAAAATCGTCCAAGCGATGCCTGCGAGATAGAGGAACACAGGGGCGGCGGTCACTGTGCCGGAGACGGCGGCATAGGCCAGCAAAGCGCCCCAGTTGAACGCGATGCCAAGAAAGACCTGCGGCCACCATGTAAAGCGTTTGGCGAAAGGATAGACCGCGACGGGCAGCAGGGAGACGATGCCGAGGAGGATCGCAAGCTTGCCGAAGGTGAACAGGATCGCGCAGGCGATGAGGCTTTGCACGATCATCCATGTCGCCGCCTGTTTTACCGTGACTTGTCCCGAGGGAATCGGGCGGCTCTTGGTGCGTTCCACCTTGTCGTCGAAATCCCGGTCGGTGATGTCGTTCCACGTACAGCCCGCCCCGCGCATGAGCCAAGCGCCAAGCGCGCAGCCGATCATGATCCAGACTGTGCGCAGCGAGAGCGATCCGGTCTCCGCCGAGGCCAGCAAAGCGCCCCACCAGCAGGGGATGAGCAACAACCATGTGCCGACGGGACGATCTGCCCGAGACAGCCGAAGATAGGGCCGCGTCCAAGCGGGCGCGCGATGATCCACCCAATTGCCCTTGACAGCATCGGCCACTTGCCCGTTTTCTTCGAGCCCGGTCATCTCTGGCGTCGCGCGCTTATCGGTCATATGTAGGATCCATGGTTGAAGCAAAAATCAGGCTCTATGTAGAGCACCCTCTGGGCGAGGGGCAATCCATTCCTCTGGAACGGGAGCAGGCACATTACCTTTTCGGGGTGATGCGGCTGGCTCAGGGCGCATTTGTCGCGCTGTTCAATTCCAAAGATGGGGAGTTTGTCGCAGAAGTGACGGAAGCGGGCAAACGTGGCGGGGTTCTCACCTGTGTCGAGAAAACCCGCGAGTTGCAGATGCCGCCAGATTTGTGGCTTTTGTTCGCACCGATCAAAAAGGCGCGCACCGATTTCATCGTCGAGAAAGCCGCCGAGATGGGGGCCAAGCGCATCTGCCCCGTGGCGACCGATTTCACCA
Organism: Celeribacter sp. ULVN23_4; assembly: GCF_054788345.1. Classification (NCBI taxonomy): domain Bacteria; kingdom Pseudomonadati; phylum Pseudomonadota; class Alphaproteobacteria; order Rhodobacterales; family Roseobacteraceae; genus Celeribacter; species Celeribacter sp. ULVN23_4. The sequence goes on from NZ_JBTVYO010000007.1 coordinate 33,686, forward strand.
ATTCAGAGCGTATCCGGCAGGATCGTCTGCAAGCGCACGCCGTCGAGGCCGCGGAGCAATGTGGCGGGACTTATGTGCCTGAGGTGGCGGATCTCGTGAAGCTCGACCGTCTGCTCTCGGATTGGGATGACGAGCGTCAGATCATGTTCTGTGACGAAACGCTTGTCGGCGCGGCCGAGGCGCTTGGCGCAAAAGAGGGCAATGTGAAGGGCGGCAAATGGGCCATCCTGATCGGTCCCGAAGGCGGGTTCTCCGAGGCGGAACGCAAGCGCCTCCATGCGTTGCCCTACGCCCATGCGGTTTCCCTCGGCCCCCGCATCCTGCGCGCCGACACGGCGGCGGTGGCGGCCATGACGGTCTGGCAACAACTGCTTGGAGACTGGTCGTGAGGCCAGAGATCAAAGCGCTTCTTTATCGCTGGCGCGAAGTGATCGTCGGGCTGGTGATCGTTGCGCTGTTCGCGTCCTGGGCGCTGTCGTCTTACGGCGTGATGCGTTGGATCGCGCTCACCGTGACGGGGATCGCAGTGATTTTCGCCATTGCCGCCGTGCAACGCGCGCGGTTCGCGCAGGGCGGTGGCGGTTTCGGGGCTGTCGAAGTGGACGAGGGTGTCGTCAGTTTCTTTTCACCGCTCAGTGGCGGGCAGGTCGAGATCGAAGCCATCACCTCCGTGACCCTCATTCCCGGCAATAAAGGACATGCGCATTGGCAGATCGACGCCTTCGGGCAGCCCTCCCTGACCATCCCGCTCAACGCCCACGGGGCGGAGGCGCTGTTCGATGTGTTCGTCGGGCTGGAAGGGCTTGAGACGGAGAAAATGCTGCGCGAGATCAAATCCCACCCGGAGCAGCCGGTGGTTATTTGGCGCAAACGCACAGCGGTTCTGCACTGAGAACACGGCTGAGAGCTTGCAGGTTGCATTGACTTCCCAAGGCCTTTGCCACATCTCTACCGAACCAAGAAAAGCTTCGGAGTATCCCTAAATGTCAATTCCTCAATCCGGCGGCGGCCCGATCGAAAGCTATGACGACCTCGTTGGATATTTCGAAGAGGGCTGCAAGCCGAAGGATCAATGGAAGATCGGCACCGAGCACGAGAAGTTCGGCTATTGCAAAGATAAGCTGATGCCTTTGCCCTATATGGGCGAGCGCTCGATCAAGGCGATCCTCGAAGGTCTGCAGGACCGCTACGGCTGGAACCCGATTTTCGAGGGCGAGCATCTGATCGGATTGGAGCAGAACGGCGCCAATGTGTCGCTGGAGCCGGGCGGGCAGCTTGAGCTCTCCGGCGCGCCTTTGGACAATATTCACCAGACCTGCGACGAGGTGAACGAACACCTCAAGGAAGTGCATGCGGTGGCCGATGAGATCGGCGCGCGCTTCATCGGTCTGGGCATGGCGCCGACGTGGACCCATGAGGATATGCCCTTGATGCCCAAGGGCCGTTACAAGCTCATGGACGCCTACATGGACAAGGTCGGTACCACCGGCACCCAGATGATGCGCCGCACCTGTACTGTGCAGGTGAACCTCGATTTCGCGTCCGAGGCCGACATGGTGCAGAAATTCCGCACCGCGCTGGCGCTGCAACCGGTTGCAACCGCGCTCTTCGCCAACTCTCCCTTCAAAGAGGGTGCGTTGAACGGCCATAAATCATGGCGCTCCTACATCTGGCGTCACCTCGACCCGTCGCGCACCGGCATGCTGCCGTTTGTGTTTGAAGACGGCATGGGGTTTGAGCGCTACGTCGAATACGCGCTCGATGTGCCGATGTATTTCGTCTACCGCGACGGCAAATATATCAACGCGCTGGGCCAGTCCTTCCGCGACTTCCTCAAGGGTGAGCTTCCGGCGATGCCGGGCGAAAAGCCGACGATGTCCGATTGGGCGGATCACCTCACGACGCTTTTCCCGGAAGCCCGGATCAAGAAATACATGGAAATGCGCGGCGCCGACGGTGGCCCGTGGCGTCGTCTCTGTGCGCTCCCGGCCTTTTGGGTTGGTCTGATGTACGACCAAAACGCGCTCGATGCGACCTCTGAGCTGATCAAAGGTTGGACGCCCGAGTTCCGCGAAGAATTGCGGGTTGCGGCCTCTGTTGATGCACTTCAAGCCGAGGTGGGTGGCGTCAAAATGATCGATCTGGCCCGTCAATGTGTCGAGATCGCCGAAACCGGTCTCAAGGCGCGCGGCCGTCAGGGCGCTGGCGGCATGATCCCGGACGAGACCCACTTCCTCAGCGCGTTGAAAGACAGCATCGAGAGCGGTCAGTCTCCGGCGGCTGAGCTGATCGACCGGTTCAACGGCGATTGGAATGGCGATGCCTCGAAAGTCTTCGGCGAATATTCCTACTAAGCTTTCGAACCGTTCGAATTGAAAAAGGGGCCCTTGCGGCCCCTTTTGTGTTGGTACTCCGGCTCTGTCGCAAACTTTTTTGAGGATTGAGGGCGGCCATTCTGTTGACACATTTATGCTGCGAGTCCTGCAAACTGCTGGAATGTGGTGCGCTCGTTGGTGTCGAGTTGCCCCTTTCGGATCATGTGCGCAACTTCGATCCCAGCCAGTGTAGCGTCGGCTGAATGGAAGGCCTTGAAGCCAAGCATGGGGCGCATGATACGTTTTATGAAACGGTGGTCCTGTTCCACGATGTTGTTGAGGTATTTGACCTGGAGGATCTTAATCGTGCTTCCAGAACCCGTGAACTTCAGGATGATGTTAACGCTTTCCAGGCCCGCCAGATTGGCGCCGCTCTTGTCAATTACGACCCGATCCGGCACGCCATTGGTGCCAATTGCCCGCTTGAAGAACCGCCGCGCCGAAGCCTTGTCGCGGCGTTCAGAGAGCATGAAATCAAGGGTTTTGCCTGTCTTGTAGACGGCTCGGCAATAATAAAGCGTTTCGACTTTAACTTGATCTATCACATAAAGTCGAAACGCCCGCTCCGCTTGGACGTTGCTCCGCGTTTCTGCTCAAACCCTGATTCAGGTTTAAGTAGAAACGCTTTAGGTCCACCGTCCCTGAACCTTGATGTAGGTTTCATCCATGCGCCAAGATATGGCGGTCGGCCGCTTCCGTGCTTGGGCATTCGCGGCGATCATGGGCGAGAACTTGATCACCCACCGGTTCAATGTCGCATGGTCAACGTCAGCCCCACGTTCAGCCATGATTTCTTCCAGGTCGCGATAGGAAGCGCCATATCGCACATAGAAATACACCGCGTACAGGATCACGCTTTTCGGATAATGGGCTCCCTTGAAATCAACCGACATCCAATACACCCTGCTGCTTGCTTGTTTGAGGACCATGTCGCAAAATCAGCCAACAAACGAAAGATCGAAAAAAATTGCGACAGAGCCAAAGCGGTGGGTCAGAACTCCATCTTCAGAGAAATCGTGGCCGTGCGGCCCGGAGCGAGGAAGTCAGCGGAGTTCATTGCATCGACATAGGCTTTGTCTGTCACGTTGTTGATCGCAAAGCGCAGCATGGCATTGTCGCGCAACGCGTAGGAGCCATAGAGGTCAACAGTGGTATAGGTGTTCGCTTCATAGCCGTTGATCCCGTTCAAGCCCAGTTGGTCTCCGGGGACGACATGTGTCGCACGGGAGCCAAGTGTCAGCCGGTTGTCCATGAGACGCAGTCCGGCATCGAGAGATACTTTATATTCGGGTGGCACGAATATGTAGTAAATCTCGTGCGTTGTTGCTGTACCGTTGCCCCACGGATCATTGTTATAGCTGTCAGGATAGTCCCCCATCGTACGGGTGAAGGATGCGCCGATGTAATAAGGACCGGCATCATAATTCCCTTCGAGTTCCAACCCCTTCAGATGGGTCGTGCCGTACAGGTTGGTATATTGATAGAAATTTGTCTTATAAGCACTGTCATAATCGGGCGTACCGTTCACGGATCCCATAGCGATGAAATTATTGACCCTTCGATCAAACCATGCGGCCTTCAGCCGCAATGAATCCCCGTCCCGGAAAAGACTGTCATAGGACAGGTTCGCGCCGATTTCCCAGCTGCGTGACGTTTCGGCTTCGAGGTCGGCGTTGGGAGCATAGTAAAGCAAGTCCCCGATATGCCCACCGCCAAGAAGCGTTTCGGCAAGGCTTGGCGGACGATAGCCTTCGGCATATTTTCCGAACATTTGCACACCGTTTTTAAAGGTCCACGCGGCACCGATTTCCGGGGAAAACGCACCGCCGTCGCTTTCCGCGTCTGCTGTCATGTAAACTTGGTTTCGCCTTGCACAGCGCCCGTCCGCACGCGGCGAGGTGCAGGCCGTGTAAGCCGTTTCTCCAGAGAGATCATAGTAATCGTAACGTCCGCCAATCCAGCCTTCGAACCCGTTCGGCTGTTCATAGGTCGCCCGCAGGAATGCACTGTAGAGCGAGCGGTCGCCGTTCGGGTTTGGCCCGGTGTACCAGGAATCGCTGCCCTCATCATCCTCATCATAGGTCACAACGGCCGTGTCGGTCGTATCCTTGAAGGCTTCCAGCCCGTAATGAAGCGCGAGATCGCCTGCAGAGAGTTGGAAGCGGCTGGTGTTCTCGAGGCTCACGCCATAGCTGTCGATTGCGTAGTCGACATCGAAAGCCCCATAGGTGGTCCGCTCAGTCCGATATTGTTCATTCTCGGTCCGGTTGTACCAAAGGCGGGCCTGAAGATCGAATAGGGGATCGTCCGGGGTCCAGTCATAAGTCAGCGTGCCGGTCAGGTTGCGAACATGGTTGGTGTTGACATAGCCTTCTGCGATGGTACTGGTCGTGAACTCCGTATCATATCCGACAAAGCCAAAAGTAAGTCGCTGGTCCGGGGCAAAGTCCCATCCGGCTTTTAGCAGACCGGACCACGTTTCAGAGCCGGTGAACACCGCCTGCCCATCACTTTCCTCATAGTAGTCTTCGATGTCTGAGGGGGCAGAGCCATTCTGTCCGACATCATACGCCCCCAGAGACTTATGGCTCAGGGCCGCAACGAAATCGACGGTATCGGACAATTGCGCGGCAAAGGAGGCTGAGCCGTTGAAGTCATACGCGTTGGACCCCGTTGTCAGGTCGATCTCGCCACCATATGTCTCCCCCGGATCGAGAATGTCATCAGCCTCAAGTGTCCGGTAATTGACCACACCACCATGTGACCCGCCAGAGCCGACACCCGTCGTCGCGTTCTTTTCCACCTCGACCATGCGCAAGAGCGAAGGATCAATATAGACATTCGACGTGTAGCCGTGCCCGCCCTGCTGGAAGTTTTGCCGCGCCCCGTCGATGGTCGAAGTGACCCGGTTTTGATCCTGAAGTCCGCGAATATTGACACTGATGCCCGGATTTTGGGTTGCGCCCGCGGTACTGACGCCTGCCATACCGGTGAACAGATCGCCGGAGTCACGGGGTTGCGTCGCTTCTATGGCCTCTCCGCTCAGCACACTCACACTTTCAGGCGTCTCATAGACCCAGTCCGGCGTGGCTTGAAATCCGGCACCTGAGGAGGCGTTCGGATTGAACTCCGAGGCCACAACGATTGTATCGAGTACGGTCACATCGCCGCTTTCGGCAGTGGCGTCGCCTCCAAGCACATCCTGAATCGTGACCGTGTTGCCGCTGATCTGATAGATCAGCCCAGTGCCGGACAGCAGGATGTTGAGCGCTTGGCTGCGGTCATAGTCGCCATTCAGCCCGGGGCTTGATTTGCCGGACACCAGATGCGCCGGATAGGCGAGGCGCAGGCCGGTTTCCCGCGCAAAGGCATTCAGGGCACTGCCAAGCGACTGGGCCGGGATGGCAAGCTGATATTCGGCGGAGCCGTTTTGGGCATGGCCTGTGGCAGGCGCAAATGCCGCGAGAATGGTCGTTGAAAGCAGAGCTGTGCGTAATAGGTGGAGCCGCTGCGGGGGCTTGCTGCCCGTCATGAAATGTCCCTCTTGAAGATGCGTCCTTGCGAGGGGTGGCTGGGCTATTTGCTATCCCTCAACTGTATAGACCGCGAGACAAGGGAGAGTCCTCAATAAAACTGACAAAAAGACTCAATTAAAATATTAAACCATTGTTTCTTAATGTTTTTGTTATTCGTGAAACAAGCCTTTGCATCACGTAAAGGAAATCACTGTCACAAGATCACCCGCATGGCGCAATTTGATCGGTAGGCCTTCTGACAGAGCAGAGAGAGCGCCTGCCGGGTCATTCAAATCCAGAACGCCGTTGACTTTGAGAATATGCGCGTAGGCCTCATCGGTGAAAACGATCCAGCCCGGATGCCAGGGACGCAGCCCGGCAACGATATCGGCGAGTGAGGTATCTTCCGCGATTAACAGCCCCTCGCGCCATGCGCTTGCGGTTGTGGTGTCGAGCGTCGTCTCTGACAACAGGGCTCCTTCTGCACTAAACCGGGCCTGCGTGGCTGGGGCAATCTCAAGAACAGATCCTTGCGTGCGATCCATGACACGAACGGGGGCTGTGTCGGCGGTCACGATCATGTCGCCATTGAGCAAGTTCAGGTTCACATCCGCCCCCCCACCGACCGCAAGGCCGAATTGCAAATGGCCTGCAAGAATATCGAACCCTGCCGTTTGTGTCGTGTCGGAGCTTTTGAAATATCCCTGACCTTGTTTCAACACAACTTGGCGAAGACCTTGAGAAAACTCGGTATCCAGTGCCGATTTGGCATTGAGAATAACCTTTGAATGATCTGGCATCTCCAGCGTCCTGAGCTCCGCGACTCCGGTCACTTCATCGGCCAAGAGGCGCGTGGCTTGACGGTTCACCCAGGGCGCACTAGCCCCCATGGCAACCGCGCCAGCAAGACCTCCGATTACCTGACGCCGTGTCACGCGCGGCGTTTTCCGTCCCGGTTCGATCCGGCCCGTCTCAGAGTTGCGATGCACATGTCCGGCCATACCCCAGAGCGCCTGCGCCTCGGCTGCCGCTTGTGTATGTGCCACACTCAGATTGCACCAATCCTGATACTGGCGCCGATCCGTAGACGTCGCCTCGCCGGAATTGAGGCGCACGATCCATGAGAGAGCCTGATTTGAGAGTTCTTCATCTGCGCTGAGGTTTGACCCTGGCTTCGGCATGAGAGGGGCTCCGGTTTGTGTCTCTTATTCTTATAGACCGTGGCAGTAGCGATGTTCCTCAACAGGGCATTGCATTTTTAACTGTCTTTCAGAACATCTCTGCAATGTTTCAAGGCGCGCATGATGTGTTTTTCGACCATACTCGTTGAAATCCCCATGCTTTTTGCGATCTCTCGATGAGTCATCCCCTCGATCTTGTTCAAGAGAAACGCCGTCGCACAACTGCTCGGAAGCTCGTTGAGCAACACGGCCAGCCGCAGGACCTGTTCACGGATCTGATACTGCGCTTCACTGTCAGCAGGCCCCGCCAGTTCATCCATGCTATCCAGATCAATCCGATATAGCCATTCCCGATGGCGTCTGGCCGTAAAGTCGAAGGCTGCCCGTCGAAGTGCGGTGATGGCGTAAGCTCGGGGATTGGCGATGTCACGCTCAAGCGTCGCACTGGCAATGAGTTTGACATAGGTGGTCTGGACGACATCTTCGCCGGCATCGCGGTCCCCGACGATCCGGGCTGCGCGCGTCAGCATGTCCCGATGATGGTTTCGAAACAGGTCTGCTATCCAACGATCAATAAAAGCAGCCATGACTGATCCTCTGCCAATACAACGATTTGGTCTGATGGGCTGACAGTCACGCGCCTTCGGAGGGCGGGCTGACTTGATCTCGGCGATCACTTGTAAAAAGTGGTGCCAGAGGCGGCTGAGGAAAACCTAATGAGATATGTCTTATAAGAAAAGATAATTCTTAAGCGCAGGTTTTCTGAGTTGCTTATGTGGATTCATTTGATGCTCTTTGAGCTCCGAAGAGTTAGAGCAAAGATCTGAAACATAGTTTTGGGACGAACGCTGTTAAATCTCTCAGCGCAGCACGCGCCCCGCCTTTATCTGTTGTCTCAGGTTAAAGGCCGAACGCTCAAAGCAACACCCGCACCTCTGGCATGCCCGCCCACGCAATTTTACTCCCCAGCGGAAAGTAACTGAGAGGTTCTTTCCGTACTCGGATATCTTCACCGTTTACAAACTGAACCTCAGCGTTAAAGGCGGGCCAGTCTCGCGGTGAAACGTCCTCAAACATGTCCCTTTTGATCATCGGGATGTGCCTGTTGAGGATACCGTGCAATTCAAGGGCGGGAACGGTGCCAGCGGGCCGTCCGTTCTCCCGCAGCGCGGCTCCGAAATTCTCCTCCGCGCGGAGATACTTGCCAAACATATTCAGGCGGTCCGTCGACATTCGGAAAAAGGGGAGAGCTTCCCCGGTGTCTTGGCCATTGATCCAGATATCCGCCATAATGAACGGGCTGTAAGCGGTATTCCATGAGCACAAACTCGCGAACTCGATGAAACGCCTGGCGACATGCAGGTCCGAGTATTTCGGCTGCCAGCGGAATTTGGGGTTTGTGTCACGGTCGATGCTCTCGTTGTCGGCTTGCTTGATTGCCGCCACCAGCACGTGGTGAAACTCACGGCGATCCAGATAGTCCTCAAGTAAAAAGAAAGCCTTGTGATCTCGGCGCAGAACGGCTTCAAGGAGTAATCAACAAACTTGCAGAGCGTTTCTCGCAGCACCGCTTTTTCCCGCTTATTGAGAAAGGAGAAATGTTGCAGAACAAGGTCAAATTCGGGCTCGTAGGAGGGCTCTGTCGCAAATTTTTCTGATGACTGCAAACAGGCTTCCAGCGGACATGATTATGCTACCAACTCCGCAAAGTTCTGGAACGCCGAAGCGCCGTTGGCCGGGATCGAGACCGCCCACATGATCCGCAAGGGACAACTCCCTGTCGCAGGCAAGAACGCATTTCAGCAGTTCGCGGCACTCGCGGGATAAGCGTGCTTGGCCAAAGGCCTGCACTTAACCAACGGGAATATTTGCGGCAGAACCTGAGACGACAGGTCCCAGCCTTGATAGCCACTCCAGAGCTGCACATCATAGACAGCTATTGCGACGCACCATCACATGACTATCATATGCGACACCTGACAGTATATTTCGGAATAAAGACATAAAGCACATGGGATCGAACTCTGACACGCAAGACCAGATACGTGAAATCGCATGGATGCATTACGTTGGCGGCCTGACTCAGGCGCAAATCGCCACGCGTCGCGGTCTGAGCAAGATGAAAGTCCATCGCTTCGTGCAAGCCGCCCATGAACAGGGGCTGGTCAAGATTTTCGTAAACAATGTCCCGACGAATTGCATGGAACTCGAAAGCCGCCTGATCGAGGATTACGGTCTGTCGAGCTGTACCATCGTCCCGGATGTGAACGAACTCCAGACCATGGATATTTCGATGCCCGCCGTCGCCAGCGCCGGGGCGCGGTTCTTGCATGGCCGGTTGGAAAACACGGATCAGATGATCCTCGGCATCGGGTCAGGGCGCACCATGTCCGCGATTGTCAAAGCCATGCCCGCGATCAAACGCAAAAAAGCGGAGTTCATTTCCGTCACTGGCGATTTTGCGGCCCTGAGTGATGCCAACCCTTTCGAAGTCATTCACGCCCTGATCGACAAGACCGAAGGCAAGGGGTACGCCTTTACCGCACCCTTGATCGTCGACAGCGAAGCGGACCGCAACCTGTTCCTGCGTCAACGCAGTATCCGGGAATCCTTTGATCGGTTGCGCGACGCCTCCATGATCATGATAGGCGTCGGGCATGTCGGCCCCGGCTCGTTTTTTCGTTCTTTCGGTCTGATCACCGATGCCGAACAGGGCGACATGATCCGCCAGGGCGTGGCCGCCGACCTTGCGGGCAATTTGATCGACGATACAGGCGCCTTTATCGACAGCGGCATCGCAAAACGCATGTTGGGGATGGAGCGCGACCTGATGCATGACCGCGAAATCGTCGCCGTCTGCGCCGGGATCGAGAAATGGCAAGCGGCCCGTGCGGCGCTGCGCTCGGGCCTGCTCAATGGCTTCATTTCATCCTATAGCGTGGCCCAGCGTATTCTGGACGCCGAGTAGCGGCCTCTTTTAGGCTTTCGGCTTAAGCTTGGCCTGCTCCAGAGACCAATATTCCATGTCGAACAGATCACGCTCGTTGAGCGGCGTGAAACGCCCGATCCCTTCTGCGGCCAAAACGATCCGCGCGGTTTGTTCGGCCAGATCGGCGGCCACACCGGCCTCTTTGGGCGTCCGCCCGATGCCGACAATCCCAAGCCCCCGGATCAGCGCCACACGCGGCAACGGATCGAGCATGGTTTTCGGCTCGTCGGCATGGGGCGCATTGCGGTTGAAATAGGCCTCGTACCATGCCGCAAAATCTTTGATCGCCGCGCGCCAGTCTTCGACGCCGAATGTCGCCTCGCCGATGACCGGACGGGGCTTGATGCGGATGACGTGATCCGGCGTCGCGGTGCCGCGCCCGGTGATCTCCGCCAATCCCTCCAGCGCCAGAAAACGGTCATTCGCATCGCTGAGACGCAAATCGAGCGCCAGATTGTCTGCAAAAAATCCCCATTCTTTCAAAGCATCCCGCAGCGCCGCAACCGAGGGATGCGCCTCCGGGTCCTGCGCCTTCGTGCCGACCTCTTCAGGCAACAAAGCCGCGCCTTTCGCGGCAAGATACTCTTCGCACATCGTCGTATAGCGCAGAATGCGCTCGTAAGAGGTGCGGGCATCGTCGCCAAAGGAGAACAGGCCGTGGTTCACCAGAAACTGCCCCGACGTTCCCGCGCCCTCTTGGACATGGATTTGATCCGCCGCGTGCGAGAGTTTGAAACCGGGCATGACATAGGGCACGATGCTCAGCTCATCGCCGAAAATCTCGCGGGCGCGCTCGGCGGCGTCCGGTTGATTGGCAATGGCCAGCGCCGCACAGGAATGGGTGTGGTCGACGAATTTCGCCGGCAAAAATGCGTGCAGCAACGCCTCCACCGACGGGTTCGGCCCGCTTTGGTCCAACATCTCGCGGCGCAGGAAAGCGACCATCTCTTCGTCCGACATCGTCGCCGTCTTGCGGGCCTCCAATAGCGGATCGAGCCACATCGCGGGCAAACCCGGCCCCTCGATGGTCGCCAAATCCCAGCCGGAACCCTTCACATGGATGACATCGTGCTCCGCGCCGCTCTCGTCGCGCCGCCGGGTTTTGACCGAGGTGTTGCCCCCACCATGCAGCACCAGATCCGGCTCCTGTCCGATCAGCTGCGACGTGTAGACCCGCATCGCAAGATCCTGTTCCGCCGGGTCATCCCCCGCCGCGCGACGCAAACGCTCCGCTTCCGCTTCGTCCCAAAGAGACTTCATAATCACATGTCCTTTTCCATAATTACCGTTTCACACGCGCCCCCGCCGGACGCCAGATCGGCTCCAACCCGGAGGCCTCACCAAGATCGCGCAGGCCGTCAGTCACCTCAGACCAACGCGCTTTCAACGGCGCATAGAGCGCCATGTTGTCCGGATCGGGCACCACGCGGCGTTCGATCGGGCTGGCCATTGCCGCGACCGCCTCGTCCAGCGTCGCAAACAGTCCCGCCCCCACAGCCGCCAACATGGCGCACCCCAGCGCGGTGGTTTCCTTGACCACTGGGATCTCAATGTCCCGACCCGTCACATCCGCAATGATCTGCGGCCAAAGCCTGCCCTGACTCGATCCACCCGTGAATTGCAGCGTGTCATAGCGCTGCCCCGATAGAGCTTCGAGCGTCTCAAGGTGGTGATTGGCCAGGAAGGCCCCCGCCTCCATGACAGAGCGCGCCACCTGTCCAAGCGCCAGTCCCGGCGCGTTCAGATCGAGGCCCAGAAAACTCAGCGGCGGCTGTTTCCACGCATCCGACTGCATCGGACAGGCCGTGGCGGCAATCGCCCCAGCAGAGCCCGCAGGCGTGTCTTGCGCCAACTTTTCGATCAGATCGAAGGCGTCAACCTCGCCGCCAGAAAGCTTTATCAAAGGCTCAAAAAACGCGTCCCGAACCCAGCGCAGCGCAAAGCCGCTCAGAAAACCGATCCCTTCGACCATCCATTCTTCCGGACGCGCGTGGCACAGCGTGCGCGGCCCGAAAGCCGGATCGACCAGCGGCTGATCCGACAGGATCGTCATCTGCCAGAAACTTCCACCAACGAGCGTGGCCTGCCCGGCCCGACGGCCAAGCCCCAAGAGCGCGAGCTGGGTATCGCCGCCGCCCGCCGCCACCGGCGTACCTTCGGCCAAACCGCAGCGTGCCGCGGCCTCTGGTGTGACTTCGCCGATTTTCGTCCCGGCTTCGACCACCGTCGGCACGGTTTCTTCCGACAGTCCAATCAGAGCGAGCAACTCTTTCGACCAGCCCCGCGCCGCAAGATCGAAAAGTGCACTCGACGAGCCCGCTGTCGGTTCGGTGACATAGGTGCCGGTCAGCCGGGTCGCCATCCAGTCGGAAATCATCCCGAGGCGATGCACACGCGCGAACACATCGGGACGATTGTCACGCAGCCAATGCAACCGCGCAGGCGCCGTGATCGACACCCAATCTCCGCCACGACGGTAAATCTCATCCGAGATGCCCGCCTCGGTCAGCGCCTCGGCCTGAACCTGCGCGCGCCCGTCGACATTCGGACAGGCCCAAAGCACCTCGCCCGCATCGTCGTAAAGCACGATCCCCTCACGCATCGAGGTCGTTGACACGGCGGCGATCTCCTCGGCGGAGATTTCAGCGGCGACGATGGATCGAGCAATCACCCGGTCAATCAGTTCGCCATTTGGCCCGGTTGTGAAATCCAGACCACCGGGGATACCCTCCACCGCCGGATGCCCCCATTCTTCCTGGGCACTTCCGACAATCTCACCTCGCGTGTTGTAAATAATCGCGCGCCCGCTGCCAGTGCCGGCATCGACCGCCATCACATAGGCTGTCTTCATCATATCCTCCCTGACGATGCCTCCCCGCACCATCTCGCAATGTCTCGCATTCTGCCTCAGTTACATGGGTTTCTGAGTTTTTCCCCTTTCAGAAAGCGCGCCAGATCTTCTGCGATCTGCTCGGCGGCGAATGTCGCCACACGGCGCGATGCACCGGCAATATGAGGGGTCAGGGTGACATTGGGCAATCGCAACAATTCATCGTCGTTTTTAGGCGGCTCCACCTCGAAAGTATCAAGCGCCGCACCACCGAGTTGCCCGCTAACCAAAGCCTCGCAAAGCGCCGGTTGATCGACCAATTCACCCCGCGCCGAGTTCACCAGAACCGCGCCTTTTTTCATCTTCGCGATCCGCTCCTCCGAGATGATACCCGTCGTCTCTGGCGTCACCCGCGCATGCAGGCTCAGAATATCGGATTGCGCAATCAGATCGTCGATTTCGACCTGCTCGACGCCGTCAATGGCATCCTGCACGGTCAGTTTCGCATAGGGATCGCAGATCAAGATCCGGCAGCCGAAGGGTTTGAGCAGACGCACCACCCGCTGTCCGATATGGCTGTACCCCAAAAGCCCGACGGTCAGATCCGACAACTCGTCGCCGGTGCGGTCGTAACGGTAGAGATCGCCGCGCCAGATGCCTTGAGACAGCCCGGCATGGCCCACGGTGATGCGGCGCACATTGGCGAGGATCGCCCCGACGGTAAACTCCGCCACGGCGGAGGCGTTGCGACCGGGGACATTGCACACGGTCACATTGCGGTTGCGGGCCGCCTCCATGTTGATATTGGTCGGCCCACCGCGTGACACACCGATGAATTTCAAGCGCGGCGCTTTTTCCAAAAGCGCTGCGGTCACAGGCGCCAAATGCGTCACCAGAACCTCTGCCTCCGCCAGCATGGCTTCGAGATCCTTGGGGTTGCCACTGTATTCCTTGATTTCCGTTCCTGCCGGTCCGTCATGCGCAAAGAACGGCACCTCCGGCCATTGCAAATCGCGCGTGACCACGTCGCATTCCGCGCCAACCGCATCACGCACCGCAGCCTCAAAAACCGCCGAGGTGATGAATTGATCACCGATGGCGGCAATCTTGAGTTTCTCCATGTCGTCCTCCCATTCCATGTCTTACATATGTTATAAATAACTTGACTGATATTAATTTCATGTCAAGGTTATTTATGCGGCTGCCGGTCCGGGAGGAAACAGGGCCCAGCCCAAAGGGAGGAAAATATGAACAGCAAAACTCAGACGAATAATCGGACCAAACCGCAAAGCACGGGGACCGCGCTGTCGCGGCGCCAGGTTTTGGGCGGTGGTATGGGAATGGCGGTCGGCGCCGCTTTGGGCAGTGGCGTGCTATCAGCGCGGGCTTATGCGCAGGCGGGCGAGACCATCACCGTGCTGATGTCCCAGCCTCAGGTAGGCGGTGCCCGAATCGTCGCCGCAGCTTTCGAGGCGGAAACCGGCGTGAAAGTGGAAATCGTCCCCGTACCGCTCGACCAGATTCAGCAGCAACTCACCCTCGACCTGCAATCCGGCGCGAAACGATTCGACGCCTTCGATTATTGGTACATCTCGAAAGGCTCGCTGGTCGAAACCGGTGTTCTTGAGGACATCACCGACCGGATCGAAGCCGACGCGGACGAAATCATGCCGGAAGATTTCATCGCGACCGTCTACGATCCCTACAGCCTCTATAATGACCGTCGTTACGCCCTGCCCTTCGATGGCGATACCCATGCGCTGTTCTACAACACCGAGATTTTCGAGCGAAACGGTCTGACGCCTCCGAAAACATGGGATGAGGTCATCACCACATCTGAGGCCATCACCAAAGCCGAAAGCGCCAATGGCATCTATGGCATGGCCTTGATGGGCATTCGCGCGCCGCTTCAGAACATTTCCGTCTTTGCCAACCGTCTCGCCAACTATGGCGGCGAGTTCCTCGATGCCGACGGGCGTCCGGCGCTCGACAGCGACGCCGCACTCATGGCGGCCCAGAACCTTGTCGCCACGGTGCCCTCGGCTCTGCCAACACCAGCGGAAACCGGCTTTGATCAGGCGCTCACCGCCTTTGTTGGCGGACGCGCCGCAATGACCGAAGGCTGGATCGACCTCGGCGCCTATTCCGAAGACAATGAGACCTCGAAGATCGCCGGAAAATGGGACGTGGTGCAATTGCCGGTCGGTGGCAGCCAGACCGAAAGCCGCGCGCCGCTCAACGCGGGATGGGCGCTTGGCATCGCGGCCTATGGCAGCAAAAAAGATCTTGCCTGGGAGTTCATCAAACTGGCCTCCTCGGCGAAGATGCATCTCGATTTGCTGACCACCACCGGCTCCGGCATCGATCCGACCCGCATCTCCGCTCTGACCAGCCCGGAGTACGAGGCCTTCAACGCCCGAAGCCAACGGGCCGCGAGCGCCTCGCTCAATGGGGCGATGGCCTGGCCCACCGGACCGCAAGCGCCGCGCATGCTCGAAAGCCTGTCCGAGCAGCTCGCCATCATGATCTCCGGCGAAAGCACGCCCGAAGAGGCGATGGAGCTGGCACAGAAAAGCTGGGAACGCCTGCTGCGTTAAGCCCCCTGCGGACAGGACCTGCCTCTTGGACGCGCATCGCGGATGCCGCGCCCAAGGGGTGTAATTTCATGAATGACAACACAGAGGAGGCCCCATGATGGCGACGCCACCGGCAGCTTCTTTCGGATCAGATCGCGGCGCAAACCAGCGCAAGCGTGCGGAATGGAGCATGACCCTGCCCTTGATGGCCGGGCTTGCGATTTTCGCGGGCTACCCTTTGGTGTACCTCGTGCTTCTGGCCTTTTCCCGCTCCGATCTCGGTCAACAATTTCAGGGCTTTGTGGGCCTCGAAAATTTCGATTGGGCGCTGAGCGGCACGAATTTTTCGGGCTCCGTGGGCCATGCCATCCTGTTTGCGCTGATCGTATCCTTGGTGCAACTGGCGCTTGGGCTCTACCTTGCGGTGATCCTGAGCAAGATCGTGCGTGGCGGGCGGTGGCTTCGGACCATCGTGCTTTTGCCGCTGATGACACCGCCGGTGATGGTCGGGATCGCGTGGAAGCTGATCCTCAACCCGTCAGGCGGCTGGCTGAACGGCATCTTGCTACGTACCGGGCTGATCGACGACCCGATTTCGTTTTTCGGCAACCATGACCTCGCCTTTCCAGCGATCATGCTGGCGGACACATGGCAATGGACACCGCTGATCGTGATCCTGTGCTTTGCGATCCTGCAAGGCGTGCCGCATGACGTCGAAGAGGCCGCCGCCCTCGATGGCGCCTATCCGAAACGGATTTTCTGGACCGTCACCCTGCCGATGATCGCGCCTGCGCTGCTCTCCGTCTACCTGCTGCGGGTGATCATGGCACTCAAGACCTTTGATCTGGTCTATACGCTCACTTTCGGCGGCCCCGGCAATGCCACCAACATCGCCACGTTCGAGATTTGGAAAACCGCCCTGCGGGAATTCGATGTCGGCCTCGCCGCGGCCCAGACGCTGATGTTCGCGATCACCGTTTCTGTCGTCACCCTGCCCATCGTTTTGCTGCACAATCATCTGGAGAAACGTCGATGACCGCCTCTGTTCAGGACACCCGCACGGATCGCCTGATCCGGTTCGGCTTTCTGGCCGCGATGCTGATCTTTTTCGCGCTGCCCATCGTCTACCTGTTCTCGACCTCGTTCAAAACGCCCGACGATGTGTTGCAAGGTCGGCTCCTGCCAGAGGCCGCGACGCTCAAGAATTACCCCAATGCCTTCGCGCATGTCCCGGTGCTGCGCATGATTTGGAACTCGGTCGCTGTGGCGCTTTTGAGCGGGGCGATCACGCTGGTGATCGCGGTGCCCGCAACCTATGCCACGATCAAACTCGGGGCCTTTCGCAGGACCGTCCCCAACATCACGCTGGCCTCTTATGCCGCGCCCCCGATCATCGCGCTGATCCCGCTGTTCTATCTGTTGCAAACCGCACAGCTGATGGACAGCATTCCGGGCCTTGCGCTGGTTCACGGGCTGATGAACCTGCCCGTCGCTTTTTGGTTGCTCAAGAGTTTTGTCAGCGACATCCCGGCAGAGATCGACGAAGCCGCCTGGATCGACGGCGCGGGCTATTGGCACACGCTCTTCGCGGTGATCCTGCCGCTGATTTTTCCCGGCATTCTGGCCACCGCGCTGATCTGTATCATCCTGTCTTACAACGAGTTTCTTTTTGCTTCGGCCCTGACATTCAGCGAAGCGAGCCGCACGATCACGGTCGGCATGTCGCTCTTTCAGGGTGAGCGACTGGTGAATTTCGGACAGATGGCGGCGGCCTCCTTCACCGGCATGGTGCCGATCTACCTCATCGCATTCTTGTTTCAGAAACATCTCGTCGGCGGCCTGACACAGGGCAGCATCAAATAGCGCGCGCCCTGCGACGCCACCATTCTTGGGAGGAGAACCCATGGTCTCAATCAACATCCAGAACCTCGAAAAACACTACGGTAAGGTGAAGGCACTTCACGGGCTGAACCTTGAGATCGACGATGGCGAATTCATCGTGCTCGTCGGCCCCTCAGGCTGTGGCAAGTCGACCCTGCTGCGCTGTGTGGCCGGGCTGAACCCGATCTCGGGCGGCGATATTCTGTTCGACGGCACGCCGGTCGGCCACCTGCCGCCGCAAGAACGCGATCTGTCGATGGTGTTTCAAAACTATGCGCTCTACCCGCATCTGACGGTGGCGCAAAATCTCGCCTTCGGCCTCAAGGTGCGCAAGACCTCCGCAGAGGAGATCGAAAAGCGGGTGAAATGGGCTGCCGACATTCTGGCCATCACCCCCTATCTCGACCGCCGCCCGCGCGCCTTGTCAGGCGGGCAACGTCAAAGGGTGGCCATGGGCCGCGCCATGGTCAAACATTCCAACGCTTTCCTGTTCGACGAACCGCTGTCGAACCTCGACGCCCAGCTCCGCGTCCAGATGCGCAAGGAAATCCGCGCCCTGCAACAGCGGATCGGCGTGACCTCGATCTACGTGACCCACGATCAGGTCGAGGCAATGACCATGGGGGACCGTATCGTGGTGATGAAGGACGGGCGGATCGAACAGGTCGGCAGCCCGGCCGAGCTTTACACCGCGCCGAGAACCCGCTTTGTCGCGGGGTTCATCGGCTCGCCGCAGATGAGTTTTGTCACCGCGCGGGCCGACGGGCATCAGATGACACTGAGCGACGGCACGGTTCTGACCAGCGCCACCGCCGCGACAGGCGCGGTCACCCTCGGCATCCGACCTGAACATTTCCTCGATGGCACCTCCGAGGCCAACCGGCTGACACTCGATGTCACCACTCAACAGGTCGTTGGCACCTCGACGAGCTATTTCGCCACTCTTGGCGACGGTGAGATCGAAGTGATCCGGCAAGGTAGCGACACAGAGCGCCCTGCGACCCTCGCGCTTGGCATTCGGCCCGAACATATCATGGTCTTTGACAAGGACGATCAGCGCATCGCGGCCTAAAGCGCCACAAAGCGAGACCTAAAAAAGCCCCCGCAATGCGGGGGCTTTGTCTTGGGACCGGGATCGTTCACTCAGGGTATGTGCGGATCGGCTTCAGGTCGATGGCGTGGCCAGTGCCAGATTCAAGGATCACCTTTAGTTGCGGCTCGCTGTCGAGGTAATAGAACTCGATGGTCTCGCCGATGCGCCCGCCCATGAGCATCTTTGCACCCGCCGCATCCATGTCCTTCTTGAACTGATCGGCCGCATCCTGACCGTGTTTCATCACGGCGACGTGGTGCAGGCCCTCGCCATGTTCTTCGAGCCATTCCTTGTAAATCGAGTCGCCCTCAAGCGGCTGGATCAGCTCGTAACACATGTCGCCCACCATCACCTCGGCGCAGAGCATCGAATAGGTGGCAGGCTTGCCGTGCAGATGGGTGTCATGCAGCACGGGAGCAGTATGTTCGTAAACATTCCACGGCCCCCAGCCCAGAAGCTGGTGATACATTTTCATCGTCGCATCCAGATCGCGCACGACGACACCGATCTGAGTGATTTTGGTTTCCTCGGACATTCCTATCTCCTCCTTTGGAATGAATCTGCGGGCGGGGGATCAGCTCCGGCCCATTTTGCGTGTGATGGCATCGAGAGCGACGGCGATCACCACGATCGCACCCGTAACCACCTGTTGCAGGTAGACGTCGACACCGCCCAGCACGATCACATTGCCGATCACCGCGATGATGGCCGCGCCCAGAAGAGCGCCCCAGATCGTGCCGATGCCGCCCGTGGTGGCGATCCCGCCGATGACAGGCGCGGCAATCGACGGCAAAAGCCAGGATTGCCCCATCGAGGCCTGCGCCGACACAAGGCGAAAGCACAACAGCATCCCCGCCAGCCCGGCCAATGCGCCCGCCACGGCATAGGCGGTGATGCGGACACGTTGTTCGTGGATGCCGATGATCTTGGCGGCCTCGCGACTGTTGCCCACGGCATAAAGGCGGCGCCCGTAGACCGTTTTCGTGGTCAGGAACAGGATCACGAGAAACACGCCCGCCATGATATAGACCGGCACCGGCACCCCCATGAGCGTGCCACCGCCCAGAACCGTCACCTCTTTCGGCAGCCCCACGATGGTGCGGCCCTTGGTGATCCAGAGATTGAGACCCGAATAGACACTGAGCATGCCGATGGTCACCACCAGTGAGTTCAGGTTGAACATGGTGATGATCGTGCCATTCACTGCGCCGGCAATGGCCCCGACCGCCAACCCCGCCGAAATGGCGAGCGCCGGATCGAGCTGCGCATCGACCAAAAGCTTGGTGCAGACAATGCCACACAGCCCCGCGATGGCCCCGATGGAGACGTCAATGTCACCGAGCAAAAGCAACAGGCCCTGCGCGATGGCCACGATGCCGATAAAGGCGAGATCGCGGGAAATGATCGTCATGTTGTAGCTTGTCAGGAATTGCGGCGCGACAAGAGACGCAACCAAACAGATCACCACAAAAGCGATCAAAACCCCGACGATCTGGCCGCCGCCTTTCAGATTGAAACCTCGTCTCTGCGTCATGTTCACCAGCCCGTCAGACATGGGCATCCTCCCTGTTTGCGGCCGTCGCATCAGAGGCGCCGCCCGTGTTGATAATCGAGGACAGCAAGCGTTCTTCGCTCAGCTCCTTGCCCGCGATCTCCGCATTGATCCGCCCGTCATAGAGGCTCAGAACCCGGTTGCTGCATTTCAACAGCTCTTCGATCTCCGAGGAGATCAGCACCACGGCGATCTGTTGGTCCTCGGCGAACTGTTGCATCAGGCGGTAGATTTCGTCCTTGGCGTTGACGTCGATGCCGCGCGTCGGTTCGTCGAAAATCATCACCCGCGGGTTGGCCATAAGGCCCCGCCCGATCAGCACCTTTTGCTGATTGCCGCCGCTGAGGTTCATGATCTTGGTCTCGGATGAGGCGGTTTTGACCCGATAGTCGCCGATGATCTTGGCTGCGGCCTCTGCCTCGCGTGCATTGGACACCACACCCAGCCGCGCCACGTCCCGCAACAGACCTGCGCCGACGTTCTGGCGCACCGACATATGCGGGAAAATCCCATGCGCCTTGCGCTCCTCAGAGAGATACATCACCCCTTTGGAAATCGCGCGGGCCGGTTTGTTGAACACCCATGGCTCACCGTCGAACCACGCTTGCCCCGCCGTCGGTTTGCGCATCCCGAAGAGCGTTTGCAGCACTTCGGAACGCCCGGCGCCCACCAGCCCGGCAAACCCCAGAACCTCACCCGCGTGAAGATCGAAAGAAACCTCTTCGAAGCCATCGCCAGACAGCCCCTCGACCCGGAACACTGGGGCGCCACGCGGGGTGCGCGGACGGTAGAGCGTGCTCAGGTCCATCTCCTTGCCGGTCATCTTGGAGACGATCCAGGCCTCTGAAACCTCCTCGCCATCGGAATTGCCGACCACACAGCCGTTGCGCAGAACGGAGACCACGGAATGCAGCCGCATCACCTCGTCGAGCCGATGGGTGATAAAGACAATCGCGGTGCCGCGGGCCTGCAACTCTTCGACAATCGCAAAGAGCCGTTCAATCTCGGTCGCGGTCAGAGAGGCAGTGGGTTCGTCGAGGATGAGAATGTCGGATCGGCGGCTCGCCAGCGCGCGGGCGATTTGCAAAAGCTGCTTTTCAGCCACCGAAATGTCGCGCACCAGATCCTCCGGCGCACAGGTCATTTTCAAATCATCGAGAAAGGGCCGCGCCGCCTCTTCAAGCGCCTTGCGCCGGAACAGCGCGCCATTTTCCAGCGGCAGGAACATGTTTTCCGCGACTGTCATATGGTCGAAGAGGTTCAACTCCTGCGGCACATAACCGATCGCCGGAGGTGCCTCGCCATCGTGGTGCAAATCGCCCTCATCGGGACGGTAGATGCCAGTCAGCACCTTGACCAGCGTGCTTTTCCCCGCGCCATTTTCGCCGACGATGCAATGCACTTCGCCGCGTTCGAACCGCAAATCCACCGCATCCAGCGCGATCACACCGGGAAAGCGCTTGGTGATGCCACGGGCTTCCAAAAGACTCATATCGATCTCCCTGAGATTGGCCTGAGAAGGAGACCGGGGCATCGCAGGGATGCGCCCGGTCGATGTTCTGAAACCGGATCTTAGAAGCCGTCGATATTGCCTTCGGCCACCATGTCAGGCGTCATGTAGCCGATACCTGTGTCGATCCAGGACGGCGTTTCCACGCCCATGTTCTGAAGCATCAGCGCCACCGTGGACCATTCGCCGATCATGCGCGGGCGGGTGGCAATGGACAGATCGAGCACCCCGTCACGCATCAGTTCTTGAAGCTGCGGCACATCGTCGATGCCGACGAATTGCACCTCGCCGACACGCCCCGCTTCGCGCAGCGCGAGCCCCACACCAACGGGACCGGCGGCATCCACCACGGCGATGGCATCGAGATCGGCATTGGCCGCCAACATGCGCGAGGCTTCGGTCTGGGCCTTTTGCACATCGTCATAATCAAAGCCCTCGTCGACGATCTCGACATCCGGGTATTGCGCGAACAGGTCCATCAGCGCCTTGTAACGGTCCGCATGGGCGGAGTTGGTCGGCACCCCGTGCAGGATCGCGATCTTGCCCTTGTTGTCGATGCGCTTCAAAAGTTCTTCGCCCAAAATCCGCCCCTGATCGTAGAAATCATTGGAGATATAGGTGAATTGCGAGCCCTGCGGCGCGGTCGAGACAAAAAGCACGACCGGGATGCCGCGATCACGGGCTTCGTTGAGGATCGGCATACTGGCATTCACATCGATGGCATCGATGGCGATGCCGTCGGGTTTGGTCGCGATGGCGCGCTCCAAAAGCGTGTTTTGTTCGACCAGATCGGCCTGCGCCGGGGCTTGGTAATCGATGGTGATCTTGGTGCCGAGCTGGGCACTCAACTGCTCCGCGGTGTCCGCCGCAGCGTCGTGAACGATGTCGAACCACGCCTGCGCCAAGATCGGGATCATCACAAAGCGATATTCGTCCTTGATCTCAGGAACTGCGTCCTGAGCCGATACGCTTGTTGCGCCCAACGTTGTGCCAAACACAATACCACAGGCTGCGGCCGAAAGACCGCGCATAAGTTTTCTCATAGTTTCCTCCCATTGAGAGCATGCCTCCACGCATGCTCAGTTTCAGGCCCCTCTCCTCCAGAGAAACCAACTCCAATCCCGCGCCGGATATGCGCGCCTCTCGCCGGGGCTCCTCTCCCCAGCGCGAGTCTTGGATGTTATTTATTTCATAAATGTTATTTATATAATATCAGCTGTCAAGAAACATTCTTCGCCACACCTCCAATCACTCCGCCTATCGGTTTCAAAGGTGACGGCTTTCGACAAAAAGGGGCTCAGTCACCCCCATAATTTTCACTGAGAATTGCCCATGTAGGGGTCTGATGCCGGAGGGGGCAGAATCCTACGCTTGATCAACACGGATACTGCTTTGCTCATGGGTGACATTATCGCTTTGCATTGCGCATATTCTGATAAGCCCGCCGGAGTGACCAAGGCGTGCATCACGTCAAGCTTGCAACACGCCCGCGCCACGTCATAATTGCGTTACGCAGGAGCACGATCTGTGCTGTATACCTGTCGACAATGGGGAGCCATGGCGGGCATTCTAACTTTTACCAGCAGGCGTTTCGAAGACGCCCAAGCGCATCTTACGCAATCATTCTGCCGCCACCAGTTGGTGCCTTGCGGCACCCGTGCCGTGCGGTTTGCCCATTCTGCCGCGGCCTTGGGAGCGAACGCCTTCAACACGCTCAGTTATGGGGCCGAAATCGAAGTGCAGGCCAAGGGGCTCGAAGATTTCTATATGTTCGAAATGCCGTTGCGCGGTGGTGTCGATATTGAAATCGGTCAGCAGCAGGCCCGGTCTGCGCCGGGACATGCATTGTGTCTGTCGCCCGGGCAACGGTTCCGATCGCGCTGGCGCCAGGACACCTATCAATGGATGTTGCAAATCAGCCGGGCCGCGATTGAGGCCGCCTTTGAACAGCGGGCCCGTCGCCGAGTCGCCGGCGATATCGTTTTCGATCCGGTGATCGATCTGCGGTCAGAACATGGGCGCACCCTGTTGCAGGCCATGCAGCGGCTGGCGACGACCTCCGACACGTTTGACGCACAACTCACAGACAGCTTTCAGAAACAGATTGACGCTGTTGTGTCGCTTCTGGTGGCCAATCTGCCCTATTTTCGGGACGGATCACCCGTGCCGCAGCGCTTGCATGCGACGCCGTACCATGTGCGCCAGGCAATCGACATTATGCAGGATCGCTTTGCGGTCCCGCTGTCCGTGGCAGACATTGCCGGTGACATCGGCGTGTCTGAGCGCACGCTTTATGATGGGTTCCAGCGCTATTACCAGAAGCCCCCCTATGAGGTCCTGATGCGGATTCGCATGGAGCACGCCCGCGTGCTTGTCCGTGCAGGCGATCTGTCGCTTTCCGATGTGGCCCGGCGCGTAGGCATGGCGCATCAGGGGCGCTTTTCAGCGCAGTATAAAAAGAGCTTCGGTCTGAGACCACTCGAAGACCGCCGGCAGGCCATTGGCCTAAAATCGTAACGCCGCATCGGCGTTTTATCCGCATCCTGCAGAAATGTCGCGCGCGCAGCGCAGGACGCCTTGACCGGAACATGAAGGCCTCGGTCTGTATGAGCCATCGCACAGCTATGTCCGATTGTTGCGGACACAGAAAGGAATACAATGCGCGCCTCCCCTGCGTCCTTTGTGGACAGCCCCCTGAAACGTCAAGATGGCAACGCACTGTTGAGCTGCTACTTCCCGCTCGGCGATCCAGAGGTGCCGGTAGAGATGATCGACGTCTATGCGGAGCAGGGGGTCGATGTGCTGGAGATTGGGCTGGCCTCCTCGTATCCGTTCATGGATGGCGCCGATGTACGTGCTTCGATGGCACGGGCCGACCGGGCGCGCTCGCAGAGGGATCTGGAGGCGGTTCTGGAACGTCTGGCCCGCCATCGCAATGCGCCGAAAGCCCTATTGATGTGTTACGCGGATGCCGATCACCCGGCTCATGAGGCGCCCGGGTTCTGGCAGGGACTGGACAGTTGCCTGATCGTCGCGCAGCCGGGCGATCCTCTGGCTCAGAGCTTGCGGGCGCAGGCCGTTGCCGCCGGTGTGGCTCCTTCCGAATTCATTGGCCTGCCTTTGGATGACGCGGCTCTGACGGCGGGCCGCGCGTCGTCCTTCTATGTCATGCTGCAGGCGGGCGCTGGGTTGACGGGCCCGCGAAGGTCGCTTGATCCCGACAACCGGGGGCGCATTGATTACCTGCGCGCCGGGGGTGTCAGTGCGCCGATCCTGTTGGGCTTTGGAATTTCAAATGGCACGCAGGCCAAGGCTGCGCGGGCACTTGGGGCGGATGGCATCATTGTTGGCTCACAAGTGCTGCGCGCGACACTGCAAGGCGCGCGCGACCTGGCTGCGCTGTTGAAAGATTTGCGAGGAGGTCTCGATGCCTGAAGAGTCATGTGCAGAAGAGACATGGGTGATTGGCTTTGACATTGGCTCCACTGCCGTCAAGGCGGGTCTCTTTGGAGTGGATGGCACCGTGGTGGATCACTGGAGCCGCAGCTATCCCACACAACGCCCCGGGCCGGGGCTGGTCGAACAGGACCCGCAACATTGGCTGAATGGGGTGTATGATGCGATTGACGCCTTGCTCAAGGGGCGGGATCCGGCGCGTGTCGCTGCCGTGGGCATGTGCAGTCAGGTCAACACCGAGGTTTTCGTGGATGCCGAGGGTGCGCCGCTGTTTCCCGCCATCACCTGGCAGGATGTACGCGCAGCCCCTCAGGCGGATGCTCTGAACGCGCGTATTTCAGCCGAAGATAAACTGGCCTGGTGGGGGGCGGATATGCCCATCGGGGCCAGCCATGTGATGGCCAAGATGCAATGGATGGCGGACAACCATCCCGACCTCTGGGCGCGCACGCGCTATGTGTTATCACCGAAGGATTATTGCCTGTTCAAACTCACCGGGCAGGCGGTCACCGATCCGATTTCCGCCTTTGGTCAGGTGGGGCTGGATCTGGCTTATATCGAGCCGCTGTTGCAGTTGATACCGGGCGCGGCAGAGCGCCTGCCTGTCCTGCGCTTTTTCACGGATGTTGTCGGCAAGATGCCATTGGGCCGCAGTGGCCGGTCGGTCCCCGTGGTGACGGGCACGATGGACGCTTGGGGCAATCTGTTCGGCTGTGGCGTCTTTGCGCCGGGGCAGGGCATGTATGTCAGCGGCACCAGTGAAATTCTGGCGGTGGTCGGGGCTGCGCGCATCGGGGCGCCGGGGATCGTGACCTTTGCTACCGTCGATGATCTAGTGGTGAACGCAGGTCCCACGCAAAGCGGGGCGGACAGCCTGCGTTGGTGGGGGGAAACGGTCGGGAAATCGCCGGCAGAGCTGGTTGAGATGGCCCGGCAGGTAGACCGCGCCAATAGCAATGTCCTGTTCCTGCCGCAACTTGAGGGCGAACGCGCGCCGATCTGGAATTCGATCATTCGCGGCTCTTTCATCGGTTTGGATAGCCGCACGGCGGGGCCGGAGTTCGCGCTTGCCGTGCTGGAAGGGGTCGCCATGTCGGCCCGTCATCTCTTTGAGGCGCTGACCGAGGCCGCAGGCTGCCGTCCTGAGTATCTGCTCTATGGCGGAGGTGGCGCACGCTCGGATCTGTGGAGCCAGATTCGCGCAGATGCGCTAGGCATTCCGCTGCATCGTTTCGAATATGGGGACGTCGGCTGTCTTGGGGCGGCAATCATGGCGGCGGTCGGCCTGGGAGCCTTCCCCGACATCAAAAGCGCGGTACCCAAGATGACCCATGTCGAAGCCGTGTTCGAACCTGACCCGGCGCAGAAGCCGCGCTATGATGCGATGTTCGACGCCTATCTGCGCGCCATGGAGGCGCTTGAACCTATTGCCCTTTTTAACAGCAAAGAGCATCGCGAAAAGATGCCGTCCTAACGCAACAGATGAGGATACTTGTGATGACCAACCTGAAACTGTCTTTGACTGCGCTGACGCTTTTGGCGAGCACCAGTCTGCCGGCTCTGGCCACGGATGTGAACGTCGTGACGCCCTATATGAGCTCCATTCCGACCAACGACATGGTGCAGGCATTCAAAGCTGAGGGCGAAGCCCTCGGCTGGGACGTGACCGTGATCGACACTCGCAACGATTTTGCCCAGCTTGCATCCCGGATGGAAGATACTGTGAACGCGGGCGCCGATGCGATCGTGCTGGTGTCCACCTCGGCCGAACTGGTGGCCGATCAGGTCGCCATGGCGGCGGAGGCTGGCATCCCAGTGGTGTCTCTGGACGGGGTAAAGGCAGAAAATGTGGCGGTCAATGTCACCTCGAACAATTTCGATCTGGGGGTGCAATTGTCCGAGGCGCTGTTCACTGCGCTGAGCGGCAAGGGCAATATCGTCAAATTCTTTCACTCCGCCCACCCCGGCGTGCACCAGCGGGAACTCGGGCTGGATGCGACTTTGGAAAACTACCCCGATATCAACGTGATTGCGGAGCATTTCGTGCAGGTGCCGGGGCCGGTCGATGACGGGCGCGTGGCCATGGAAAACATCCTGCGCCAATATGGCGATGAGATCGACGGTGTCTGGGCGGCCTTTGATGATCCGGGCATTGGTGCGGAACTGGCGTTCGAATCCGAAGCGCCGGACTCGGATGCAATCATCATGGGGATCGATGGCAATGAACAGGCCGTCGATATGATCGCGTCCTGCACGCACTATGCTTTGACACTGCGCCAGGATTTTCCGGGCATGGCCAAGATCGGTGTGGAGCAGCTTGAAAAGATCCTGAACGGTGAAAGCCCGGACAGTGACGAGATTTTTGTTCCGGCCGTGCCGATCACCGCAGACAGCCTTGGGGTCAGCTGCGAATGACACACACGGAGCCGGACCACATGGCACAGCAGGGGCAGAGTTTCCTGTCCCTGCGCGGTGTCAAAAAACACTTTGGCGGCGCCAAGGCGCTCGATGGTGCTGACCTTTTGGTGGAGGCCGGCTCCGTTCACAGCCTCGTTGGCGAAAACGGGGCCGGGAAGTCGACCCTGATCAAAATTCTGTCGGGGCTGATCGAGCCGGATGCGGGCGGCATTTTGATCGATGGCCAGCCCGTTGAGATCGCGGGGGTGCAACAGGCCGAGGCTCTGGGCTTTCGCTTCATCCATCAGGAGTTGAGCCTCGTGCCGCATTTCACGGCAGTGGAAAACGCATTCATCGGACGTCCCTATCCGCGCAAAGGCCCCTTTATCGATCGTTGGGCGATGCGTCAGGCCATCGAAGACACCGCGCGTGATATCGCGCCGGATTTGCCGCTGGATATTCCGGTGGGGCAGATGACGACCGGGCAAAAGCAACTGGTTGAAATCATTCGTGCCCTGATCGGCGCGCCCGCGCGTCTGGTGGTGATGGATGAACCTACGGCCTCGTTGTCGGATGGGGAGGCCGCGCGCCTGCACAAGGCGGTCAAACGACTGTCCGACACCGGCGTGGCGGTGATTTTCATCTCGCACCGTCTCGATGAGCTGATGGAGATCTGCGACAGTTTCACAGTGCTGCGCAATGGCTGCACGGTTGGTGCGGGTCGCATCGACCAGATCGACCGGGCCGGGCTGGTGCATCTGATGTCCGGGCGCGAAGAGGTGCTGGGGGCTGCCGAGACCCCGCCGGTGGACAGCCCTGTTGTGCTGAAGGTGCGGGATTTGCCCTTTGGCACGTGCGGACAGTCGGTGTCCTTTGATATTCGCGCCGGAGAAATCCTCGGCCTTTACGGGCTTGTCGGTGCCGGGCGCTCCTCTCTGATGAAGCTGATCTGGGGCGCTGCGCCACATGTCGGAGGGCAGATCGAACTTGACGGCGTGCCGCTGCGCCCGGGACGGATCGGGGACAGGATTTCGTGCGGGGCGGCCTATGTGCCCGAAGATCGCCGTAACGAGGGGCTGATCACCAGCCGATCGATTGCGGACAATCTGGCGGTGGCGCATCTGTCGCAGGTGCGTGCCCGGCCGCAGATGCCATGGACCAGCCGTCGCAAGATGGCGGAGCGCAGCGCGACGGTGCAATCCATGCTGTCCGTCAAGATGGGATCACCCTGGCACGGCCCTCTGACTCTGTCGGGCGGAAACCAGCAGAAGCTTTTGTTCGGACGCTGGTTCGGAGAACCGACACGGCTTTTGATCTTGGATGAACCCAGCCGAGGCGTCGATGTCGGCGCCAAGGCGGAAATTCATGCCTTGGCCCGCCAGTTTGCCCGTGACGGCGCGGCGGTGTTGATGACAACAAGTGACATGGATGAACTCATGGCGCTGAGCGCCCGGGTGCTGGTGATGGCCGGTGGTGACATCACCGCAGAGCTTTCCGGTGACAGCCTGACACCGGCACGGGTGATCGACGCGGCCTTTCAGCACCAGTCAGAGACCTCCGATACAGACACACAGACAGAAAAAGAGACCCACGCATGACTTCCTTTGTCCGGCGCTACGGGACCTTGGTGGCCCTTTTGGCGATCATCATCGCCTTTTCCCTCGCCTCCCCAAACGCCTTTGGCACCCCCAACAACCTGATCAATATCACGCAACAGATGACGCTTCTGGCGATCGTCGCAATCGGGGCCACGCTTGTGATGGCGGTCGGAGAATTCGATCTGTCGACGGCGGCGGTTGTATCCTTTGGCGGGATATTCGTGGTCTTCCTGTTCAAGGCGGGAGTGCCCGCACCGCTGGCCTGTCTGGCGGTTCTGGCCGCCGCAGGGGTGTTCGGTGCGGTATCCGGGTTTATCGTCGCCCGCTTTGAGGTGTTGTCCTTCATCACCACGCTGGCCGTCGGAACCATCATCGGGGGGATCACCTTCTGGCTGTCCGACGGCGCGACCCTGTTCGGGGACATCCCGGTGGGCTTTCGTGATCTGGCACGGGGCAAGATCTCTGGCATCCCGACGCTGACATTCTGGCTAATCGGCGTGGCCATCGTGGCCTGGGTGGTGCTCGACAAGGTGGAAATCGGTCGCAGGCTTTATGCCATCGGCGGCAACCGCGAGGCGGCACGGCTTGCCGGGGTGCGCATCGTGTCGAACACAATGGTGGCCTTCATCGGCTCGGCCATGTTGTCGGCACTGGTCGGGATGCTTTTGACCGCACGGATCGGCAGCGCCAACCCGACGGGCGGAGGCGGTTTCCTGCTGTCGGCCTATGCCGCCGTTTTTCTGGGCATGACTGCCTTTCGCGAAGGCGAAGCCAATGTCCCGGGCACGCTTGTCGGTGCGGCCATCATCGCCGTTGTCGGCAACGGCCTGACCATTCTGGGGGTGTCGACCTTTATGCAGGACATCATCACCGGGATGATCATCCTCGCCGCCGTTCTGGTGCGACGCACCGGAACGCAAAGCTGCTGAGACAGGGACAGATCATGGGACTGGATGCACATATCGCAACCCAAACAGGGCGGTTCGGCAGTTTTGGCGGGCAATTCGTGGCCCCTGTATTGTTGCCGGTTCTGGACCGGCTGGAAGACGGGTTTCATGAAGCCTGGGCCGATCCCGCGTTCCGGGACAGGCTGACGCTTTTGCTGAACCGCTATGTCGGGCGTCCGACGCCGCTGTTCGACATCCCTGCCTTCCCGCGTGAGGCGGGTGGGGCACTGATCGTGCTCAAGCGCGATGACCTGACATTCAATGGCGGCAACTATGCCAACTCCGCCGTCGGGCAATGTCTTCTGGCCAAGCGCATGGGGCTGGAGGCCGTGGTCTGTGAGACTGGCTCGGGGCAGAACGGCATTGCGACCGCTGCCGTGGCGGCGCGCTTTGGCATGGGGTGCACGATCTACATCGGGGCCAGCGACGCAGCCCGGCAACCCACGGCCGTCAAGAAAATGCGCCTGTTCGGCGCCGAGGTGAAGGTCGTAGACGATGCCGATCAGACCCTGAGCGCCGCCCTAAGCGCGGCTATGCGGCATTGGATGGGTGCGAGCGACACCACGGCCTATGTCGCAGGGGCCCCCATCGGCCCGCATCCCTATCCCGCGATGGTGGCGGCGTTTCAGGCGGTGATCGGTCGTGAAACCCGCTTGCAGCTGATCGATCACGGGCTGGCCCCTTCGGCCTATGTCTCGGCCGTCGGCGGTGGGTCTTCGACCATCGGATTGTTTTCGGCCTTCTGGGGCGATCCGCAGGTGCGTCTGATCGCCGTCGAAGGGGCCGGGGCGGACGATGGCTTTGCTGCACATGCCGCGCGGCTGTCACGCGGGCGGCGGGGCATATTTCACGGGGCGGAGACGCTCGTGCTGTCAGATGCGCAGGGGCAGATCCTGCCGACGCGCTCTATCGCGCCGGGGCTGTCCTATCCCGGTTCAGCCCCGCAACTGGCCGATCTGGTCCAGAGCGGTCGGGTCGAAACCATGGCGATTTCCGATGCTGCGGCCAAAGAGGCTGTCCTGAGACTTGCGCAGCGCGAAGGCATTCTGTTGTGCCTTGAGGCCGGTCACGCGCTGGCTGCGGCTGAACGTTTGGCCTTGGAAATGGGGCCGGACCAATCGGTTGTCGTGATGGCGCAATCGTCCGGGGACAAGGATATTGAAACTTTGACCGAGGAGACGACAGAATGAGCGCGTCGATTCCCTGCGAGCAAACTACGCCGGAAACGCAACGAATCGCGGCCATGTTCCGGCGTTTGAACGACGCGCAACGACCGGCCTTTGTCACTTATACGGTGGCAGGGGATCCGTCCTTTGAGGCCTGCCTTGCGCGGCTGCATCAATTCGTGGCGTCGGGCATCGATATGATCGAAATCGGCCACCCGTTTTCAGATCCGATCCTCGATGGGGCCACAATTCAGCAAGCCAATATCCGGGCATTGTCGGCGGGCGGCAATCTGGAGCGGACGCTGGAACTCTGCGCTGCCTTTCGCGCACAGGATACCACCACGCCGCTTATTCTGATGGGATACGCCAATCCTCTGGCGGTGATGGGATACGAACGCTTCGCGGCACGCGCGGCGGCTGCGGGGGTGGACGGCCTGATTGCCGGGGATTTCCCGCTGCGGGAAGCCGGGCCTTTGCTGGATGCGCTGGCGCACCATGGCCTGTATCTGATCCCGATGGCGGCGCCGACGCTAGCGCCCAAGGATTTCACATCGGAGCACCCGGCGGTGGGGGGCTTTCTCTATTGCATCCCGGTCGTGGGGCCCACCGGTGGTCCCTCTGCCTCGATCAATGCCATCGCCGAAGGGGTGGCCCGCTGCCGGGCGGAAAGCCCGTTGCCGGTGATGGTCGGCTTTGGAGTCAAGACCCCGGCCATGGCCGCAGATGTCGGTCGGGTAGCTGACGGGGTGATCGTGGCCACGGCGCTGATTGATCTGTTCCAGCAGGCGGCACAGGACGACGATCCTGCAAGCCCGGATTTCCTCAACTGTGTCGACCAGGAGATCGGTACGTTTCGCAAGGCGATCGACGCCGCGCCGTGAGCCTGCCGATCAAACGGGTTCTGTCGCAGACTTCTCGGTAAGATTTTAGGAGCTGGTCGCTGGACATAATTATGCTGTCAAGATCGCAAAGGTCAGGAAGGCGCTTGCGCCATACCCTGGGGTTTGACCCTTGCGGATGATGTGCGCGACGATGTTGTTCAGGTATTTGACCTGCCGGATTTCTATAAACCAGAAACTTTGCGGTAGTACCGCCCAAACGAATTTAGAGTTACGTGAACCAGTTGTCGTCCAGCTCTGGCAGTGGAATGGCTGACAACAGTGTTCGCGTGATTTCAGATTTCGGGTTATCGAATACCTTCGCCACAGGACCGTGATCGACGATTTTTTCATGGTTCAGCACGATCACATTGTCGCAGAGATGGCGGATCACCGTGAGGTCGTGGGAGATGAAGGCCACCGTCAATCCCATGTCGCGCGCAAGCGCTTTCAAGGGCTCTGTTGCAAATTTTTCTGGCTGTGAGCATCTTGCGCGTCATTGCTGAGATAAGGGGTATGGGATGAGCGCCTTCAAAGGCCGTCATTTCCGGGGTGAAGTCGTGCTTTGGGCTGTGCGTTGGTATTGCCGCTACGGGGTTAGCTATCGAGACCTGGAAGAGATGATGGCCGAGGGCTCTGTCGCAAACTTTTTTGAGGATTGAGGGCGGCCATTCTGTTGACACATTTATGCTGCGAGTCCTGCAAACTGCTGGAATGTGGTGCGCTCGTTGGTGTCGAGTTGCCCCTTTCGGATCATGTGCGCAACTTCGATCCCAGCCAGTGTAGCGTCGGCTGAATGGAAGGCCTTGAAGCCAAGCATGGGGCGCGTGATACGTTTTATGAAACGGTGGTCCTGTTCCACGATGTTGTTGAGGTATTTGACCTGGAGGATCTTAATCGTGCTTCCAGAACCCGTGAACTTCAGGATGATGTTAACGCTTTCCAGGCCCGCTAGATTGGCGCCGCTCTTGTCAATTACGACCCGATCCGGCACGCCATTGGTGCCAATTGCCCGCGTGAAGAGCCGCCGCGCCGAAGCCTTGTCGCGGCGTTCAGAGAGCATGAAATCAAGGGTTTTGCCTGTCTTGTAGACGGCTCGGCAATAATAAAGCGTTTCGACTTTAACTTGATCTATCACATAAAGTCGAAACGCCCGCTCCGCTTGGACGTTGCTCCGCGTTTCTGCTCAAACCCTGATTCAGGTTTAAGTAGAAACGCTTTAGGTCCACCGTCCCTGAACCTTGATGTAGGTTTCATCCATGCGCCAAGATATGGCGGTCGGCCGCTTCCGTGCTTGGGCATTCGCGGCGATCATGGGCGAGAACTTGATCACCCACCGGTTCAATGTCGCATGGTCAACGTCAGCCCCACGTTCAGCCATGATTTCTTCCAGGTCGCGATAGGAAGCGCCATATCGCACATAGAAATACACCGCGTACAGGATCACGCTTTTCGGATAATGGGCTCACTTGAAATCAACCGACATCCAATACACCCTGCTGCTTGCTTGTTTGAGGACCATGTCGCAAAATCAGCCAACAAACGAAAGATCGAAAAAATTGCGACAGAGCCAAAGCGGTGGGTCAGTCTCACTTACGGCTGATCGAGGGGATCGCACTTTCGGTGTCTGTTTTTCCGGTGAGCGTTCAGGTCAAGCGTTATCCCTTCTTCCCGATTTTGCTCTCTGTCCCGGCCTTAAGCCGCGCGATGTTTTCACGGTGTTTGTAAAAAATCAGCGCCGTGAGAACGAGCACGAGAAACGCGCCGTGCAGGTGATAGAAATAGGCCGTGTAGAACGGCGCTGCGAGGGCTGCGATCAGCGCGGACAGGCTCGAATACCGGGTGATCACCGCGACTAGGAGCCATGTGGCGCAAGCCAGAAGCCCCGCCGGGAAACTCAGTGCCAGAAGCGTGCCGAGGAAGGTCGCCACGCCCTTGCCGCCCTTGAACCGAAGGAACACCGGGTAGAGATGCCCGAGCATGGCGCACAGCCCCGCGATCCCCGCAGCCTGTTCTCCGACAATCACCCGCGCGAGCACCACGGCCAGCGCGCCTTTGCCGCTGTCGCCCAGAAGCGTGAGGAAGGCGGCCAGTTTGTTGCCGGTGCGCAGCACATTGGTGGCGCCGATATTGCCCGATCCGATCTGGCGCAGATCGCCAAGGCCGAAGAGGCGCGCCATGACGATGCCGAAGGGGATCGATCCGAGAAGATAGGCGAGGATGGCGGTGGCGATGAACGTCATGGTCTGTCTCGCTGGTTTTGAAATGGTTCAGATATGTGGTGGCAGAAGGGAGCCTCAGCTTTCGAAGACCCGCATCCCGTCAACCCATGTTCCCTTCACCTTGCCTTGCATCGTGGCGCTGTCAAAGGGGGTGTTTTTCGATTTGGACTTGAGCTTGAAACGATCCAGCACGAAAGGCGCATCTGGATCGAACAGCACGAGATCGGCGGGCGCGCCTTCGCTCAGCCGTCCGCTGGCCAGCCCAAGCCGTTTCGCCGGGTTGAGCGCCATGGCGCGGAACAGTTGCGGCAGGGTGAGCTGACCGGCGTGATAGAGACGCATTGCGGCGGGCAGCAGGGTTTCC
Source organism: Celeribacter sp. ULVN23_4 (assembly GCF_054788345.1). Classification (NCBI taxonomy): domain Bacteria; kingdom Pseudomonadati; phylum Pseudomonadota; class Alphaproteobacteria; order Rhodobacterales; family Roseobacteraceae; genus Celeribacter; species Celeribacter sp. ULVN23_4. Next base: position 68,216 of record NZ_JBTVYO010000007.1, read on the forward strand.
AGCGCCACGGCCCCGGAGGCGGCTTCCTCAAACGGCAGACGTTTGCTTTCCTCGTCCTGCGGCGTGTGCATCGAACTGATGATGTCGATCAGGCCGGAGGCCACGGCATCGACAATCTCAAGCCGGTCTTCTTCGGAGCGCAGAGGCGGTTTGACTTTGAAGAAGGTGCGATAATTGCCGATGTCCAGCTCGTTGAGCGTCAGGTGGTGGATCGATACGCCTGCGGTCACATCAAACCCGTTCTGTTTCGCGCGCTCCAGCGCCGGAAGGGCGCGGGCGGTGGTGATCTGGTCGAAGTGATAGGAGACGTTTGTCATCTCAATGAGCGCAAGATCGCGGTCCAGCCCCATGCGCTCGGCCATCGGCGACACGGACGGCAGACCGCGCAGCGCTGCAAATTTGCCGGAGGTTGCGGCAGCGCCTTTTGAGAGGCCGGGATCTTGCGGGTGCCCGATCACCAGAGCGCCGGTGGATTTCGCATAGGTCAGCGCACGTTGCAGGACTTTGGTTTCGGCAATGACATGATCGCAATCGGTGAAGGCCACGGCCCCGGCGTCGAGCATGAAGCCGATCTCGACCATCTCGCGCCCTGCGCGGCCCTTGGTGAGCGCGGACATGTGTTTCACCTTTACCACCGCATCCGAGGCGGCACGGCGCTGTACGAATTCGAGAACCTCGGGGCTGTCGATCGCATTCATCGTGTCGGGGCGTGTCACCATCGTGGTCACACCGCCCGCCGCTGCGGCGCGGCCTGCGGAGGCGAAACTTTCCTTGTGGCGTTCGCCCGGTTCGGAAACTTTCACGCCGAGATCGACGATCCCCGGCGCAAGGCATTTGCCGCCGCAATCGATGCTCTCGCCTTTCGGCGGTGTGCCGGTGCCGCGTTCCGCAATCGTCGGGCCTTCGACCCGAAGCCAGCCGATTTCGTCGGTCTGTGCTTCGGGGTCGATCAGTCGGGCATTGGTGAAAATGGTCATACTGAGCCTTTCTGGATGTCACGGATCAGCCCGTAGACGGAGCGGGCATCGTGGATAAGTGCAAACGCGGGCGCGCTGTCGAAGCGGTCTCCGACAATCGGTTCGGCGCGGTCGCGAAATTGAATGGTGCCGGGATTCTGCCCGTCAAACTCAACGCCCAGAGAGGGGCGCAGATCGAGGGCGAGAAGGGTTTTCCCGGCGAAGGGGAGGTCATTGGCAAAGAACGCCCGGCGCGAGGTGAGCGAATACCATGTGCGGCGGGCGATGAACGGCCCGAGAAGCAGAGGGGCGGCGGCAATCGTCAGGCCGGCGACGAAATGGATCAGGCCAAAGAGCCAGAATTCGCCGGCGCGCATGGCCATAACCATCCAGAACAGGGCAAACCCGGCAAAGATCAACCCGAACAGGGCGAAGGGCAAAGCCGGGCCACGCCATTGGATGCTGAGATCCGGCTGGCCCTGCCAGAGCACCCGCTCGCCGGGGCGCAATATGTCGTTCCAGCCGTCGATCATCCGCTGATCCAGACGAAAAGCGTGACGAACAAAGCGAGGAACACCAGAACGAAGGTCGCGACCATGCCGGAAATCCGAGCCGGAGATTTCGGCGGTTTGCCCTGCATCAGCAGCCCTTCGGCGCTTTTCGAGGTGAGCGGCTCGAAGGGGCGCGTTGTCAGCGGTGTCTCATAACGTCCGATCACTTCAAACGGCGGTTTCGGAGAAAGCTGTTTGTCTTTTTCGTGCAGCCCCGTTGAGTAGATCAACACAACTGTGCTGCTGAGCGCATCAAGCTTTTGCGTATCTTTTGCAATGTCGAACTCGCTGGCCTCGGACAGGTAACGCGCGAAGCCATACTCTTTCATCGCAGCCAGATCGAACCATTCGATGGCTCCTTCTTCTGGAGCCTCCAAAAGACCAAACGCGTCTTTGTAGGTTTCGGGGCTGCTTAAGGTTGCATTCAGATCTTCGACGGTCCCGTCATAAGACAGAACCCAGGCGTAGCGTCCGCCATCTGATGGAATGTCGCGCGGATCGCTCACAGGATACTCCTTACACCATGACACCAGTGTCGGCTGCGCGCGCGGCGCGCAGGTTCTGGGCCAGCAAATCCATCGCGGCCATACGCACGGCGACGCCCATCTCCACCTGTTCCTGAATCACCGAGCGGTTGATATCATCGGCAATGGTGCCGTCGATCTCGACGCCGCGGTTCATTGGGCCGGGGTGCATGACGATGGCGTCAGGTTTGGCATGGGCGAGTTTCTCGGCGTCCAGACCGTAGCGATAGAAATACTCCCGCTCGGAGGGGATGAAGCCGCCGTCCATGCGCTCTTTCTGGAGGCGCAGCATCATGACGACATCCACGTCTTTGAGCCCCTCGGCCATATCGTCGTAAATCTCGCAGCCGAACTCTTTGAACTGCTGCGGCACCAGAGTGGGCGGGCCGACGAGGCGCACACGGTTTTCCATCTTGCCCAGAAGGATCAGGTTGGAGCGCGCCACGCGGCTATGGGTGATGTCGCCGCAGATCGCGATGTTGAGGCGATGAAGGCGCCCTTTGGCGCGGCGGATGGTCAAGGCATCGAGCAAGGCTTGCGTCGGGTGTTCATGTTTGCCGTCGCCCGCGTTGAGCACGGCGCAGTTGACCTTTTGCGACAGCAGATCGACCGCCCCGGAATGCGGGTGCCGGACGACAAGCAAATCGGGATGCATCGCGTTCAGGGTCAGGGCGGTGTCGATCAGCGTTTCGCCCTTTTTGATCGAGCTGGCCTGCATCGCCATGTTCATCACATCCGCGCCGAGACGCTTGCCCGCCAGCTCGAAAGACGACTGGGTTCGGGTCGAGTTCTCGAAGAACATGTTGATCTGGGTGAGACCTTTGAGCGCGTCCGAGTGTTTCTCGGATTGTCGGTTCAGATCGACGTAACGCTCCGCCACGTCGAGAACGGTGGTGATCTCTTCGGGGTGAAGCGGCTCGATCCCCAAAAGGTGTTTTTGCCGGAATGCCATGATGCCCCCTTCTGGTATCTTTGACCTGCTTATAGAAAGCTGCGCCGGAGCGGGCAATGCGCGTTATCACTCTCACGAGTGATTTACCTCTGACGATCCGGCCTGTAGCTTGGCCGACATGGAGACTCAGATCGACTATTGGCAGGCGCATGCGCTTTTGGAATGGCAGGTGGAACTCGGCGTGACCGAGGCCATCATGGATGCGCCGGTCAATCGCTATGAGCTGCCCGATCACATCGCCAAGCCGAAACCACCCGCAGAGGCCGGCAAAGCCTCCGGACCTGTCGCGCTTCCCCCGAAAGTCTCGCGCAGCGATGAGGGGATCGAGGTCGCCGCAAATCTCGCGAAATCCGCACGCTCGCTGGAGGATTTGCGCGAGGCTTTGGCTGGGTTCGACTATTGCGATCTGAAACGCGGCGCGCGCAATCTGGTGTTCTCGGACGGTAACCCGAAAGCGCGGGTGATGGTCGTCGGCGAAGCGCCGGGACGCGACGAGGATATTCAGGGCAAGCCCTTCGTTGGCCGCTCCGGTCAGCTTCTGGACAAGATGTTCGCGGCCATCGGGCTGGAGCGAACGTCTCCCGACCCTGAAAGCGCGCTCTATATCACCAACCCGATTCCCTGGCGTCCGCCGCAGAACCGAGACCCGAATCCCGCCGAAATCGCGATGCTGAAGCCCTTCCTGATCCGCCATATCGAATTGGCGGACCCGGATGTGGTGGTGCTCATGGGCAACTGGGCCTGCAACGCTTTGCTCGGTCGGGCCGGGATTACGCGGCTTCGGGGCAAGTGGCAGACCGTCTTGGGCAAACCGGCGATGCCGATGACCCATCCGACCTATCTGTTGCGCAACCCGATCGCCAAGCGAGAGGCGTGGAATGACCTTCTGGAGATTCAGGCACGGCTGAAAGGGGCGTCATGATTGTCGATCCGCTGACGCTGGCCGCTTTCCTGCCCGCAGCTTTGGCGCTCAACATGACGCCGGGGGCGGACATGATGTTTTGTCTGGCGCAGGGGCTGCGCGGCAACCGGCGCGCAGCCGTGGCCGCAAGCGCGGGCATTTCGGCGGGCTCTCTGGTCAACGTGACCTTGGCGGGGCTCGGGCTTGGCGCTCTGGTCGCGGCCAGCCCGCATCTTTTCGCGACAATCCGCTGGATTGGGGTCGCATATCTGGTCTGGCTCGCGCTCCGCACCCTGCGCAGCCCGCATGTGGTCGGGGCCAAAGGTCAGGCGATGAAATCCCCGGCGCGGGCGTTCCGCGAGGGCTTTCTGGTCAATGTCTCCAACCCCAAGGTGATCCTGTTCATCCTCGCCTTTATCCCGCAATTCGTGGACCCGGCGCGCGGGTCTGTCTTGGCGCAGTTCCTGATCTTCGGTTCGGTGATCTCGCTCGGCGGGTTCGTCATAAACGCTGTGGTCGGGTGGTTCGCCGTCGGGCTGGGCGGCGTTTTGGCACGCAGCCAAGGGGCGGAACGTGTTCTACGCTATCTCTCGGCATCCGTCTTCGGATTGCTTGCCCTCAAACTCGCCACGGAGCGCCGCGCATGACCCGCATTGACGAAAGCCTCGATTTCATTCCCGTCCGCATCGCCGTTCTGACCGTCTCTGACACGCGGACATTCGAGGATGACAAATCCGGGGAGACTTTGGTCAAGATGATCGAAGCGGCGGGGCACAGCATCGCGGACCGCAAGATCGTCACCGATGACCGGCCTTTGATCCGCGATACGCTTCAGGGGTGGATCGAGGACAAGGACGTGGATGTGGTGATCTCAACGGGCGGCACCGGGTTGACCGGACGTGATGTGACGGTCGAGGCGCATCGCGATGTCTATGAGAAAGAGATCGACGCCTTCGGCACGATCTTCACCATCGTCTCCATGGCCAAAATCGGCACCTCCGCCGTGCAGTCCCGCGCCACGGGCGGGGTCGCGGGCGGCACCTATCTCTTTGCGCTTCCGGGTTCCACCGGGGCCTGCAAGGATGCGTGGAACGAGATTTTGAAATTCCAGCTCGATTACCGGCACCGCCCCTGCAATTTCGTGGAAATCTTCCCGCGACTCGAAGAGCACAAACGGCGCAAGTGACACACTCGCGTCCAACATTCCCGTGAGATGACAAAAAAGCGCGTCGGGTTTTGTAATTCCCGCCGTATGATGTGCATTCACCATGAGATAGCTACGTCCGCTTTTTCGAACCACAGACAGGCCAGCCAAAGGTTTCCCTGAATGCGATTTCTCCGCCGTTCCCTGATCGGGCTTTTCCTCACCGCGACCACGCTCGCCCTGCTCGCAGGTGCCGGTTACAAGGTTTTTTCCGCCGTTCAGGAGCGCCGTGCCGCAGAGAGCCAACCGGCTCAAGGCCGCGAACGGCAATTTGCGGTCAATGTCACGGTGGTGGAACACGGACGGCTCACGCCCGTTCTGACCAGCTATGGCGAGGTGGCCGCACGGCGCAGTCTTCAGCTGCGCGCGCCGGAGGCGGGCCGCATTGTCGAACTCTCTGAAGCTTTCGAAGAGGGTGGGGCGGTCAAAGCGGGTGACGTAATCCTGAAGATCGACACGGCTGACGCCGAAGCGGCGGTGCGCGTGTCCGAGGCCGATCTGATTGAGGCTCAGGCCGATTTGCGGGATGCAGAACGAGCGCGCGAGATTGCGGTGGACGATCTTGCGGCGGCGCAGGCGCAGCTCGACCTGCGCCAAGCGGCGCTTGATCGTCAGCAGGGTCTGTTCGATCGCGGCGTTGGCAGCGCGGCTTCCGTTGAAGAGGCGGCCCTGTCGCATGCCGCTGCGGGGCAGTCGGTCTTGTCGAAACGTCAGGCGCTCGCCGATGCGGAGGCGGCCGTGGACAGTTCGAAGACCGCCGTGCTGCGGGCCGAGATTGATCTCGATGAGATGCGTCGCTCGCTGGATGACATGACGGTCGCGGCGGCCTTTGACGGTGTGCTGAGCGATGTGTCCGGCGCGCTCGGGACGCTTTTGAGCAGCAATGAACAATTCGCGACGCTGATCGCGCCCGACGAGTTGGAAGTCGCCTTCCGGATTTCCACCGAAGAATATGCTCGTCTGGTGCAGGACCGCGGCGCGCTGCCGCAAATGGAAGTGACCGTGACGCTGGATGTCGCCGGTCTGGCGCTTCGGGCCAAGGGGCATGTCGTGCGCGAGAGCGCTGCCGTGGCCGAGGGCCAGAGCGGGCGCACGCTTTACGCGCGGCTTGAGGATGCACCGGGTTTCCGTCCGGGCGATTTTGTCACGGTCGAACTTGCTGAGCCGGAGTTGACCGGGGTGGCGCGGGTGCCCGCGACTGCGGTGGGCGGCAACGACACTGTGCTCGCCGTCACCGCGCAAAGCCGCCTCGAAGAAGTGGCCGTGCCGGTCCTGCGTCGTCAGGGCAATGATGTGATCATCGGCGCGAAAGAGATCGCCGGTCGCCAGATCGTGTCCGAGCGTTCGCCGCTTTTGGGCGCGGGCATTCGGGTCAAGGTCAATGGCGCGGAGGCGAGCGCGGAGAGCGAGAGTGAGGACATGGTCGCTCTGAGCGAAGAGCGCCGCGCGGCTCTGCGTGATTTCGTTACGAACAATTCGAAAATGTCGGAAGAGATGCGGACACGGGTGCTCGAACAGCTCTCCGCTGAGAAAGTGCCCGCCGATCTCTTGGAACGTCTAGAGCAACGGATGGGGAGCTGATCCCCATGAGTGCCAAAAGCTTCGCACCGGCCAAGGGCCTCCTGTCCTATTTCACCCGGCACCGCACGGCGGCCAACCTCGTGTTGGTTTTGCTCTTGGCGGCGGGGCTCGCCTCTCTGCCGAAAATGCGCTCGCAGTTTTTTCCGGATGTCGTGGTCGACTCTGTGCGCGTGTCCGTCGCATGGGATGGCGCGGGGCCGGAGGATGTCGATAACGCCATCGTTCAGGTGCTGGAGCCGACGCTTCTGACCGTCGAAGGCGTGTTGGAAAGCAGCGCCACCTCGATTGAGGGGCGTGGCAACATCACGCTTGAGTTCGAGCCGGGATGGGACATTCAGCGCGCCGCCGATGACGTGAAGGCGGCGATTGATACGGTGACGGAACTGCCCGATGGTGCCGACGATCCCGTCGTTCAATGGGGCGGATGGACCGACAGTGTCACCAATGTCGCGATCACCGGCCCCGTGGGGCTCGACCAACTGGCGCGGTTTGCCGATGAACTGGTCGCTCGGCTGTTCACCAAAGGGGTGACCCGGACGACGATTTCCGGTGTTGCCGCGCCTGAGACCATCGTCGAAGTGCCGACACTGAACCTGATCGAACATGATATTTCCATGTCCGACATTGCCACCGCGATTGCCGCCGAGGCCGACACCAGCCCGGCGGGGAGCGTCGGGTCCGGCGGGTCGCGGGTGCGGGCTGGCGTCGAAAAACGCGGCGCGGCGGATATTGCGAGCATTGTCCTGCGCACAAATGACGACGGGTCCAAGCTCACGATCGGCGATGTTGCCAACATTCGGGTCGAAGGCGTGGATCGAGACGAGGCGTTTTTCGTTGGGGACAACCCGGCGGTGTCGGTTCTCGTGGCGCGCTCCGATCTTGGGGACGCCATCGGGATACAGGGGACCACCGAAGACGTTGTCGCCGAGATGATGCCGACCTTGCCCGATGGCGTGTCGATGGATCTCTATCGCACACGGGCCGAGGCGATTCAGGCGCGGCTTGATCTTTTGCTGACAAACGGGGCGATGGGGCTTGGCCTCGTGCTCGTCCTACTGTTCCTCTTCCTGAACGCGCGCACCGCGATCTGGGTGGCGGCGGGGATTCCGGTGGCGATGCTGTCGGCCATTGCGCTGATGTATGTGGCAGGGATCACGCTCAACATGATCTCGCTCTTCGCGCTGATCATCACGCTCGGCATCGTGGTCGATGACGCCATCGTGGTGGGCGAGCATGCAGATTTTCGGGTGCGACGTCTCGGGGAGAGCGCTGTCGAAGCCTCTGAGAATGCCGCCCGCCGTATGTTCGCGCCGGTGTTTTCCTCGACCATCACCACGGTGATTGCCTTTCTCGGCCTGACTGCGATCTCCGGGCGGTTCGGGGATATGATCTCCGACATTCCGTTCACCGTCATCGTGGTGCTCATCGCCTCGCTGATGGAATGTTTCATCATCCTGCCGAACCACCTGAGCCATTCGCTCGCCGCCCATGCGCGCACGCATTGGTATGACTGGCCGTCGCGGCAAGTGGACAAAGGCTTCCGCGTGTTCCGCGAAAAGCTGTTCCGCCCTGTCGTCACATGGTCAATCCGCCTGCGCTATCCGGTGGTTGCGGCGGCAGTGCTTTTGCTCATGACCGAAATTTCCCTGTTGATTTCGGGACAGGTGCAATGGCGTTTCTTCAACTCTCCCGAACAGCCGGTGATCAGCGGCAACATCGCGATGGCTCCGACCGCAGCGCGCAGCGACACGATGGCGATGCTGCATGAGTTGCAGCGCGCGACGGATGTGGTCGCGGCCCGCTACGAGGAGGAGTATGGCACCAATCCCTTGGCCTATGTCATAGCGCAGATCGGCTCGAATGCCGGGCGTGGCCTTACGGGAACGAGCAGCAAGGAAGATTACCAACTTGGCGGGATCACCATCGAGCTGATCGACGCCGATCTGCGTCCCTATTCCTCGGGCGCTTTCGTGAGCGATCTTCAGCAAGAGGTGGTGAACCATCCTCTGGCCGAAACCGTGTCCTTCCGTCGCGGGCGGTTTGGGCCGGGCGGAGATGCGATTGACGTTGATCTCTATGGTGCGGATTCGGAGACGCTCAAGGCCGCAGCCGAAGCGCTCAAAGCCCGTTTGGCGCAATTCCCGGAAGTCTCGGCTCTGGAGGACAACCTGTCCTATGACAAGGAGGAGTTGATCCTTGAGTTGACGGCACAGGGCGAGGCGCTTGGTTTCAACATCAATGATCTGGGCACGGTCCTGACCCATCGCTTGGGTGGGATCGAAGCGGCGACCTATCCGGCGGGCACCCGCACCGCGACAATTCAGGTGGAAATCCCGGAAGCAGAGCTGACCGCCGATTTCTTGAGCCGGACCCAGATGCGGGCTTCGTCGGGCGCATATGTCCCGCTGTCCGATATCGTCACGGTCACCCGCAAAACCGGGTTCTCGACCGTGCGCCGGGAGAACGGTTTGCGGACCCTGACCGTGAGCGGCGATATGAACGAGGACAACGCCGCGCGGGCGGCGGAAATTCAAGAGAAGATCACCGAGGAAATCCTGCCTGAAATCGACGAGACCTTTGGTGTGACCCATCTTGTGTCCGGTTTGTCGGAACAGGAGAACCGGTTCCTGTCCGATGCGGTCCTCGGCCTGTCGGGTGTGTTGCTTGGCATCTATCTGACACTGGCGTGGATTTTCTCAAGCTGGACCCGGCCCATTGTGGTCATGTCCGTCATTCCCTTCGGCCTCATCGGCGCGATCCACGGGCATGCGATCTGGGGTGTGCCGCTTTCGATGTTCTCGGTCGTCGGGCTGATCGGCATGACGGGGATCATCATCAACGATTCCATCGTGTTGGTTTCGACCGTGGATGAATATGCCGAGGAGCGTGGCTTGTGGCCCGCGATGATCGACGCGGCGGCGGATCGTTTGCGCCCCGTGATGCTGACCACGATGACCACGGTTCTGGGTCTCGCGCCGCTGCTCTATGAGACCTCGCGCGATGCGCAGTTCCTCCGGCCAACGGTGATCACGCTGTCCTATGGTCTGGGCTTTGGCATGGTCATCGTCTTGGTGCTGGTGCCCGCCATTCTCGCGATGCAGCTCGACGTCGGGCGGCAGGTGGCGGCGTTGCGGCGCGGGTTGCTGCATCCGAAACGCACCGGTTTTGTCGGCAAGGCGCTGATCGGCGCGAGCGCTTTTGCGGTGCTGTGGTTCGCCCTGACGATTGGCCCGATTTTGGTCTCCGGTTTGCCGTCGCTCTTTGGCGGGGCAGCGTTTGCGCCGGCTTTGGGCCTTTTCCTGTTGGGGCTGATCGTGGTGTTCGCTGTGATCTATTTCGGGGTGGCGGCCGCGCGGGTGCGGGCCGGACGCCGGGTCTGAGCGCTCACTCGCCGCTGCAGCCGTCGGCCTCATAGGCCGTGTCGCCGCCGATCACGGTGATCGTCAGCTGCGAACGATCGATGAAAAAGGGCTGTGCGTCCGACGGGACCAGATCGCTCGCGACTTTGATCTTGTTGCCTGCGCGCGCGACATGCGCCTCAGACACCCAGACGGAGCGGTCGGGATGTTCGATCACGGCCACCTCATAGGGGCCAAGCTGGGGGACGGACATGTCGACGGACACCCGCATCCCGTCCGAAATCGGTGCTGCTTTGCAGGTTGCCTTGATGATCTTCTTCGGCTGATCGGCCAGAGCAGATTCGATCTCTTTGCGGGCCGGGCCAACGCTTTCCGGCGAAAGTTTCGCGTCCAGCATGGCCTGCATCGGCACGCAGATGTCGTTGCACACCCCGAGGTCCATCGTCCCCGAGAGGTGAATGTCGCCCGAGGCTTCTGGGATCAGTTCGACCGGAAGGATCAACTCATTCTCATATCCGAGATACCACATGCCGTTATCGGCAAAGAGTTTCGGCGCGGGCCAGTGCAAATCCATCCGGGCCAGATTGTCCGATCCGCTCAACTCGAACGTCGGTGGAATGCCGGTCTCTCCCGGAGTGCGCCAATAAGTGTGCCAACCGGGCGCAAGTTGCACGCGGATCGCGGCCATGCGGTGTCCGTTCGCCATCTGCCAGCCGGGCAGGATGTCGATCTTGGCCATCTCTGCGGGATCTTGCGCCAGCGCAGGCGTGGCGAGACCGAGGACAACAACGGATGCAAAAGGGGCGATATATCGGATCATATGCCCGATATAGGCATGCACAGGCAAAGCGCAAACTCACATTTGGACGATCCGGTCGTGATCATGGGTCTGTGTTGCTTCCGGAGCGCGAATTGATCGCTTTTCCCCGCGCGAAGCCTTGCACCTCGGCGCGTCATGCGGTGAGGTGGAGATATGGAAGCACAATCATCTGACCTGACCGGGAAACTTCTCATTGCGATGCCGGGCATCGGTGATCCGCGTTTTGCAGGCGCGGTGGTCTTTATGTGTGCCCATTCGGACGAAGGTGCGATGGGGCTCATGATCAACAAAGTGTCCGACGAGATCGGGGTGTCCGATGTCTTCGACCAATTGGAGATTCGCGCCACGCCCGACATGCGGCCTTTGCCGGTGCATTTCGGTGGGCCGGTTGAGATGGGACGCGGGTTTGTGCTGCACAGTACGGATTACGAGGCCGACCATGCCTCCATGGATGTGGGGTCGAGCTACGCCATGACGGCGTCGCGCGAGATTCTGCGCGACATGGCGCGGGGTGAGGGTCCGACCGAGCGGCTTTTGTGTCTTGGCTACGCCGGCTGGGGGCCGGGGCAGCTTGAGGGCGAGATTGCCGAGAACGGTTGGCTCAGCTGCGATGCAACGCCTGAGATCGTGTTCGACACGCCGGATCTTGAGAAATGGCAGGCTGCGCTGTTGTCGATGGGGGTCAGCCCCGCGCTTTTGTCGGCGGATGCCGGACGGGCGTGACGCAGCGTTCGGGTTGGGCGGCTGATCCCGCTTCGCTACTCTGACCGTCAAGTTGCAGAACCTTCTGCGCCTGAGGAGGAGACAGCCATGACCTATCGCGCCCCGGTTTCGGATTATCAATTCATTCTCGACAAGATCGTCGACTTCGCGTCGGTGCTTGAAAGCACGGCCTTTGAAGACGTCGATGCGGAGACGGTCGCAGCCATTCTTGAAGAAGCCGGGAAACTGTCGAGCGATGTGATTGCGCCGCTCGACCGTGGCGGCGATCTGACACCTGCGGCTTTGGTGGATGGAGTCGTGAAGACCTCTCCGGGCTTTGCCGATGCTTTGGGGCAGGTGGCCGAGGGCGGTTGGGTCGGCATGCTGGCCGATCCGGACAATGGCGGAATGGGACTTCCGCTGACCGTGGCGACGGCGATCAATGAGATGATGTCGGGGGCCTGCCTGTCCCTCTCGCTGCAGCCTCTGATGACACAGGGGCAGATCGAAGCGCTGGAACATCACGCCTCGGACGCGATCAAAGAGCTGTATATCCCCAAGCTGATTTCCGGCGAATGGACCGGGACGATGAACCTGACGGAACCGGGGGCGGGCTCGGACGTCGGTGCGCTGCGCACGAAGGCGGAGCGCAATGGGGATGGCACCTATGCGATCTCCGGCCAGAAGATTTTCATCACCTGGGGCGACAATGATTTCTCTGAGAACGTCTGTCACCTCGTGCTCGCGCGCCTGCCGGATGGCGTGCCCGGCACCAAGGGCATTTCGCTCTTCATGGTGCCGAAGATGATCCCGGATGCGGAGGGCAGCCTCGGTGACCGCAATGGCGTGAAGGTCGTGAGCCTTGAGCACAAGCTCGGCATCCACGGCTCCCCGACCTGCGTTATGGAATATGAAAACGCGACCGGCTGGCTCGTGGGCGAAGAGCATCAGGGCATGAAATGCATGTTTACCATGATGAACAACGCGCGCCTCGGCGTTGGTGTTCAGGGCGTGGGCATCGCGGAGGCGGCAACGCAAAAGGCATTGGCCTATGCGCATGACCGCGTGCAGGGCATATCTCCCATCGGGACGGAGAACGGTTCGATCATCGACCACGCCGATGTGCGCCGGATGTTGGCCCATATGCGCGCCGACACTTTTGTCGCCCGCACGATTGCGCTGGCTTGCGGTGTGGCTCTTGATCTCGGGCGGACGGATGCGGAGCAACAGGCGCGCGGCGCTTTCCTCATCCCGATCGCCAAGGCGTTTTCCACCGATATCGGCCACGAAGTGGCCCAGCTCGGCGTGCAGGTGCATGGCGGCATGGGCTATATCGAAGAGACCGGCGCGGCGCAGTATGCCCGTGATGCCCGGATCACCTCGATCTATGAGGGCACCAACGGCATTCAGGCGATGGACCTTGTCGGGCGCAAGCTGATGGACGGCGGTGAGGCCGGGTTCGGCATTCTCGACGAGATCGAGGTTTTTGCCGAGGCCGCGCGCGCGATCCTGCCGAAACGGGCGAAAGCGGTCTGGGAAGCGGCGGAGACCCTGCGCGAGGGCATGGAGGTGATGCTCGCTCTGCCGATGAATGATCGCTTCGCCGGGGCGGTGCCGTTCCTGCGCGCCTTTGCCCGTGTGCTTGGCGGCTACTATCATCTCAAGGCGGCGATCACCGAAGGCGGCCAAGGGCCGCGCTCGCGGCTTGCAGCTTTCTATATCAACCGTATGCTGCCGGAACACACGGCTTTGCTGGCGCAGGCGCGTCTTGGGGCCGGTGATGTTTATGCCTTGAGCCCAGAGGACCTGACCGCCTGATGACTGCCCCGATCCGCACGCCCTTCGAGCCACCCGAGATCGGGGGCGTGGTCGAGATCGCCGAGGGCGTTCTCTGGTCGCGCATGCCTTTGCCGGTGCCTTTGGCGCATGTGAATGTCTATGCGTTTGACGAGGGCGATGGGTGGACCATCGTCGATACCGGCGTCGATACGCGCCAAAGCCGCGGGCTTTGGCAGGTGTTGATCGACGGGCCGCTTGGGGGCAAGCCGATCCGCCGGGTGATCGTCACGCATCATCACCTCGATCATGTCGGCTTGGCCGGATGGTTCGTGACGGAGCATGGCGCGGAATTGGTGACCACACGGACCTCTTACCTCATGGCGCGGATGTTGCGGCTCGATGTGCAGGAGGCCCCGACGCCGGAGATGCTCGCCTTCTGGCGGTCCTGCGGCATGGTCTCTGAGATCTATGAAAAGCGCCTGATGGAACGCCCGTTCAACACCGCCGACGCGGTCAGCCCTTTGCCTCTGGGTTACACGCGGATTGTCGATGGGCAGGAGATCGAGATCGGCGGGCGGCTCTGGACCGTGCGCACGGGCGACGGCCATGCGCCGGAACACGCGACCTTCTGGTCCGGGGATGGCGAACTGGTGATCGGGGGCGATCAGCTTTTGGGCTCGATCTCTCCGAATCTTGGCGTCTCCGCCACGGAACCGAAAGCCGATCCGGTCGGTGAGTGGCTGACCTCCTGCGAGAAATTTGTGCCGCATGCGCGGGATGGTCAGTTGGTGCTGACAGGGCATAAACTGCCTTATACGGGGCTGCCCGCGCGGCTCCGGCATTTGATCGACAATCACCGTCATGCGTTGGATCGACTGCGCGAAACGCTGCATGAGCCGCGCACGGCTTGCGACTGTTTCGACGTGTTGTTCAAGCGTCCGATCAAAGAAGGCGAATACGGGCTGGCGATGGTCGAGGCGATGGCCCATTGCCGCCACCTTGAGCGGCGCGGTCTTATCACTGGACGGGAAAGGGAGGATGGTGCGATCCTGTGGCAAACAGGAGAGTAACCATGTCCCAAGGGGATCATATCCGCACCACTGCCGAAGCGCATGAAGAGGCCGCCCTGCCGCAGGCCCGTGTCGTCCATGCGAACCCCGATATTTGCACCGCCGAACAAAAGCCCCTCCCGGAAGCCGTCTCGCGCAAACCGATGGAGGAGAAAAGCCCCGCTGAATGGGCCTATGAACGGTTGATCCTCTATATCCAGAACTTCGAAGAGCAGCTCGACAGCGAGCACGAGATCGCCATGGGCTTTGCCGGATCTGATTCCGGGATTCTCCGCATCGAGGGGATCGGCTTTTTCGACCCGGATATCGTCACCTTTTATGGCATGGACGAGGAGGGGACAAAGACCCAGTTAATCCAGCATGTGACCCAGCTCAACGTGATGCTTCAGGCCATGCCGAAACAGACAGAGGCCGCGACGCCCACACGGATCGGTTTCCGGCTGGCGGCGGATCTCGAACAGGAATTGAACGAGGAGAGACCCGAGAGGTGACAGACCGCGGTGAACGGTCTACCGTGAAAGCACAAATATAAGGGAGGACTAGCGATGTCGGAGCACAAGCACGGCGAAATGGATATTTCCGTTCAGGAGAAAACCTTTGACGGTTTTGTGAAATGGTCGACCTGGGTCGCGGGCATTGCCGTTTTTGTTTTGATCATCCTTGCGGTTTTCAATAGTTAGCACCTGTAACCGCGCATAAAGGACCGGAGCCTGTATTTTGTTGAGTGTTCGTCGAGCCGTTTGGCTTCTGTCTTTCTTTGTCCTGACCGCCTGTGGTGCGGCCGAACCGAAATGGGCGCCGGATGCCGAAGTGGCGCGCTCTCATTACGTGCAGGGCGCCCCCTACCAGCTCACGCTCTTTACTGTGATCAACAACCGGTCCGGCAGCGGCGGGCATAGCTCTTTGATGGTTAACGCCCCGTCCGAGCGGGTGATCTTCGATCCGGCGGGCACTTTCTATCACCCGCATTTGCCGGAGCGGAACGACGTGCATTACGGCATGTCCGACGCGGCGGTGGATTTCTACATCGACTATCACGCGCGGATCACTTGGCATGTGGTGGAGCAGACCATCGTGGTCAGCCCCGAGGTCGCGACGCTGGCGCTGGCCAAGGTGCAGGCTTATGGCGCGGTGCCGAAGGCGATGTGCGCCAAGAGCGTGTCAGATATTCTTGCGGAACTGCCGGGGTTTGAGAAAGCGCCGCAAACCATGTCGCCGAAAAAGCTGATGCAGTGGTTCGGTGAATTGCCGGGGGTGACGGAAGACGTCTTCTATGACGACAGCCCCGACGAGAACGGCCAGCTCATTCAAGCGCCGCCGCTGCTGCTGCATCACAGCGGCCTGTCCTGAGGCTTTACCCGATCACGGCGCTGAGGCCAAAGAACAGGCCAAGCCCCGTGATGATCGCCCAAAGCACGTTTTTCGTCCAAATGCCGACCACAATGGTGGCCGCTGCGCAGAACAGCCGCAGCGGGTCTGCCTCTGCCTTTGCCCCGAGGAGCATTGGCGCGACCACGGCGGGCAGCACGGCAACCGGCGTGTAGCGCAGCAGGCGCAGCAGCCATGCGGGCAGGGGGCGATCGCCCACCATGCCAAGGAAGGAAAAGCGGATCAGAAACGTGCCGATGGCCATGCCGACGATGATGATCCAGATTTGCGTGGTGCTCATGTCGATCATTGCGCGGCCTTTCTTTTTTCCAACCAGATTTCAACCTGCGCGCCGACGATCAACGCGGCGGCGGCGGCCACCAGAAGGCCGGTGCCGTAGGGCATGAAGCCGAGGATCAGAACCATCACCACGGAGGTCAGCGCCGAGGCGAGATGCGCCAAGGTCTTGAGCATCGGGGCGACGACGGCGAGGAAGGTGACGGGCACGGCGAAATCGACGCCGATATCTGTCGGGATATTCTCCCCCAAGAGCGCGCCGGTCAGGGTCAGTGCGTACCAGGCGATGGCAATCGGAATGGCGGAGCCGAAGAAATAGCCGACCTTCTCCGAGAGGCTCAGGTTCGGTTCTTTCTCGAATTTGATCGTCGAGAGCGCATAGGGCTGGTCGTAGAGCATATAGGCGGCGAAGGCGCGGGTCAGGAGCGATGATTTGCCAAGATGCGGCGTGATCGCAGCCGAATACATCCCCATCCGAAGGTTCACCGCCAAAGCCGTCGTCAAGACGATCAGGGTCGGCGCATTATCCGACATAAGTTGCAGCGCTGCGAGCTGGGCGGAGCCGGCGATGACGAGGATCGAGAACCCCATGACTTCCACGACGTTCAGTCCCGCCTGCGTGGCGATCGCACCAAAGATCGCGGCGAAGGGCCAAATCACGATGTGGAATGGCAGGCCGTCTTTGGCGCCCTTGAGGAATTGCTGAGAGGCAGGAGAAAGTGACATGGGACCTTAATTATTGTGAGCCGCGCAAACTTAATGGAGGCGCGAAGCTCTGACCAATCGTCAAATGTGAAGATGGGTTTTGCGGAGGATGATGTGGCCGTAGGTGCCGGCGAAATGGGTTTAGTCGAAAGTGCCGGTGACGCGGCCCAAAAGCATAAATCCACGCGCCGTGCGGGTGTCTGTGAGGGCTGCGATTTCTTCGTCCGTGGCGGATTGCTCGAATTCCGCGAAGGTCTTGTCGAATTTGCGCAGGAAATGGTGCACGGCATCGCGGAAAATCGCGTCCTGTTTCATTCGGGCCGAAGCCAAGGCGAGGGACGAACGATCACGCACCCCGCCCAGAGGCGCAACAGAATGCCCGCGCTCACCTTTCGCGAAGCGACGCCAGACCTCGGGCTTGGCACGGTCGGGACGCAGGTCGTCCATGTAGATGCCGTCCTGCGACAGGAGCGTGAGCACATCCTGCGCGGCATGGATGAGCTGGCTGACCTTGCGGTCCGAAAGCGCCCGGCGCAGCGCGCGGAAACCGTCTTTGTCCTCGGCCGTTTCCGGGAAGTTCATCGCCTTGATGAAATCCGCAACAGAGAGCGGCGGCGCGAGGCTTTCTGAGGGGGTGCCGAGCGCAAGCGTGGCTTGTTCTTCGACCAATGTGGGCGCTGCGATTGCGAGCTTGTCCTCGGAGGGCGTTTGGCCCGGACGGATCGAGATAAAGGTCGCGAGGGTCGTTTCCGTCTTGCGTTGGGCTGCGACGATTTCTTCGAGCTTCTTCTCGACCGTGGCGTTGGAGCCGCCGTTGCCCTGACCCGAAAGGTAGGATTGGCGCATCGCGGAGATCGCGGCCTGCAAGCGGCGGCTTTCTTCGCGCATCGTGCGGGAGGTCTTCACCGCAAGCGCTCCGACCCAAATCATTGCGATGGGCATGAAAATGGCGATCAGCATCATGACGAAACGGATCGAGTCGAAATCATCCGAGCCCGAACCAATCAGCATGAAGAACCCGGCCGTCATCGCCAGCCATAGCAGGGAAAGGACCGCCGCGATCATTTCGGTTGCGGTGATCTTCGGGTCCTGCTCGGGGCGTTGATAAACTCCGAGTTCAATTTTTTTGGGGCCTTCGTTCGCCAAAGGAGCCTCCTCAAACGCGTTTACAGATTAGATATACGCGATCTTGAGGATTTCGTAGGACTTTTCGCCGCCGGGCGTGCGGACTTCAACGCTATCGCCTTCGTCCTTGCCGATCAGGGCGCGGGCGAGCGGCGATTTGATGTTCAGGAGCGACCGCTCGATGTCGGCTTCGTGCTCGCCAACGATCTGATAGGTTTTTTCCTCATCCGTGTCTTCGTCCACGATGGTCACCGTGGCGGAGAATTTCACCGTGCCGGACAGGGTTTTCGGGTCGATCACATCGGTCAGGGACAGGATGCCCTCAAGCTCTTTGATGCGCCCCTCAATGAAGCTCTGCTTTTCGCGTGCGGAATGGTATTCGGCATTCTCCGAGAGATCGCCAAGCTCGCGGGCTTCGGCGATGGCCTGAATGATCGCCGGTCGTTCGACGGATTTCAGGGTTTTCAGCTCGTCGTTCAGCGCGGTGTAACCCGCGCGGGTCATGAGAATCTTTTCCATCAGGGCACTCATCTGCACGAAAAAAGCACTGCGTCGGCAAGGCCGGCCGCGTGCTTGTGGTGTTGCGTTTATTGTTGGACTACCTGACCCGGAATGCAGGGCCATTGCAAGGGGGTAGCGTGGATTTAAAGAATTTCTGTCGGGATCAAGCTCATGCAACCCCCGTGAATATGGCGTCCAGATGCATGCTCAGGTCCAAATATTTCCCGATCCTGTCGCATTTCTTCAAGACATCGGGTGACCCAAATGAAACGTATGACGCTTTAACGCAACGAAACAGGGGTCTCAAATTGACCCAGCCCTTGCTTAACGGTTAGGTAGACGCCGGAGAGCCGCTCAAGCCAGAGGAAATTTAATGTCGAATATCGAGCGCGAGTCGATGGAATATGATGTCGTGATCGTCGGGGCCGGTCCTGCGGGCCTGTCTGCTGCGATCCGGCTGAAGCAATTGGACGAAGACCTGAGCGTCGTCGTTCTGGAAAAAGGGTCTGAGGTTGGCGCACATATTCTGTCCGGCGCTGTGCTCGATCCCTGCGGGATTGATGCGCTTATTCCGGATTGGAAGGAAAAAGGCGCGCCGATCACCACCGAGGTGTCGGAAGATCATTTCCATGTTCTGGGCGAAGCCGGATCGATCCGCATTCCGAACTTCCCCCTGCCGCCGTTCATGTCGAACCACGGCAAATACATCGTCTCAATGGGCAATGTCTGCCGCTGGATGGCTGAGCAGGCCGAAGAGCTTGGCGTCGAGATTTTTCCGGGCATGGCCTGTTCCGAGCTGATCTATGGCGAAAATGGCGAAGTCAAAGGCGTGGTGGCCGGTGTCTTCGGTCTTGAAGCCGATGGGTCTATCGGTCCGGATTCCGAGCCGGGGATGGAGCTGCACGGCAAATATGTGCTGATTTCCGAAGGCGTGCGTGGCTCGCTGGCGAAAGAGATCATCGCGAAATACGACCTCTCCAAGGATCGTGACGTCCAGAAATTCGGTCTCGGCATGAAAGAGATCTGGGAGATCGATCCCGCGAAGCACAAAGAGGGCAAGGTTTGGCACTCGATGGGCTGGCCGCTTGGTTCGAATGCGGGCGGTGGCGGCTTCGTCTACCACGCGGAGAACAATCAGCTTTATCTGGGCTTCGTGGTCCACCTGAACTACGAAAACCCCTATCTCTTCCCCTACATGGAATTTCAGCGTTTCAAGCAGCACCCGCTGGTGAAAGAGCTTTTGGAGGGCGGTAAACGCGTTGCCTATGGCGCACGCGCAATCTCCGAAGGTGGCTATCAGTCCATGCCGAAAGCGGCCTTCCCCGGCGGCGCTTTGTTGGGCTGCTCCGTTGGCCTCGTCAACGTGCCGCGGATCAAGGGCAACCACAACGCGATGCTCTCGGGCAAAGCGGCTGCGGAACATGTGGCCGCTGCGATCAAAGAGGGGCGCTCTGGCGATACGCTTGAGAGCTACGAGGCCGAGCTGCGCGAGGGCGCGGTCGGCAAAGACCTCAAGCGTGTGCGCAATGTGAAACCGCTCTGGTCCAAGTTCGGTCTGACCGCTTCTCTGGCGCTCGGCGGTTTCGATATGTGGACCAATCACCTGTTCGGCGTCTCGCTGTTCGGCACCGTCAAACACGGCAAAACCGACGCGCAAGCGACCGGCAAGGCGAAGAAGTTCAAGCCGATCGACTATCCGAAACCCGATGGTGTGATCTCCTTTGACCGGCTGACCAACGTGTCCTTCGCGGCAACCAACCACGAAGAGAGCCAGCCCTGTCACCTCAAGCTCAAAGATCCGCAGGTCTCGATTGACGTGGATTACAAGGAATTCGGCGGTCCGTCGCAGCGCTATTGCCCGGCAGGCGTCTACGAATACCTCACCGAGGAAGGTCAGGAGCCGAAGTTCGTCGTCAACTTCCAGAACTGTGTTCACTGCAAAACCTGTGACATCAAGGAAGCCAGCCAGAACATCACTTGGACCGTCCCACAGGGCGGCGATGGGCCTAATTATCCAAACATGTAAGCCTCTCACGGCAACGTGTTTTTAAAGCATGCGACGGGGACCATTGCGGTCCCCGTTTGCATTGCGGCGGGGCACTTTGGACGGTAGGCTCGCCGGAACGAACCATAAGGAGACGACAGGTGACAGACCGCGCCGGCCGCATGATTTCCGCCCTCACTGCCTTGGGGCTTTTGTTTGGAAGCGTGGCCTTGCCATCTCCTGTTCGCGCCGATGCGGGACCGTATCTGGCCGCCCGCCAAGCCACGATGGATCGCAGTTTCCCGGCGCTTGCCGACTATGCCACCCGCGCAGTTGCCAGCGATCCGCAAAACCCGGCCCTGCTCGAATCCGTGATTTCCGCCCATATTTCCATGGGTGAGTTCGATCCGGTCAAAGAATTTGCCAGCCAACTGGCAGAGATCGAACCCGCGAACCAGATGGCGGCTATGGCGCAATTGACGCTTCTGGCGCGCGACGGCGATTTCGATGGTCTGGTGGCCGCACTTGAAAGCGGGCAGAGCATCAGCTCCGTTGTGGACGGTCTCATGCTCGCTTGGGCGCATATTGGTCAGGGCGACATGTCTGGCGCCTTGAAGCTTTTCGACAAGGGCTCCGACATGGGGCAGGAGTTCGAGAATTTCGGTGCGTATAACAAGGGGCTCGCCCTTGCGCTCGTCGGCGATTACGAGGGCGCGCTTGACACCCTGTCGCAACCTGACATGCCGCAAAGCCGGTTTTTCGTGATCGCGCGGGTGGAAATTCTCAGCCAGCTCGAACGGGATGACGAGGCGCTGACGCTTCTCAATGAGAGTTTCGGCTCGGGTGCTTTGGACCTGAAGCTCGAAAGTCTGCGCAAAGCGCTCAAAGCCGGAGACACCGCGCCGTTCACCGTCGTGCGCAGCGCCAGTGACGGGATCGCGGATGTGTTCTTTGCCGTTGCCTCCGCGCTCGATGGTGGGCTCGATGATGCTTACACGCTGCTTTATGCCCGCATCGCCGAAGAGCTGCGTCCGGATGAGGCCAGCTATGTTTTGAGCGTTGCGACGCTTTTGGAGCGGTTGGAGAATTACGATCTCGCCACGGCGGCGCTGGATACGATCCCGGCGGACGATCCTGCCTTCCCGATCGCAAGTCTGGCCCGGTCCGAGACGCTGAGAGCATCCGGCAATTCCGAGGCCTCGCTTGAGGTTTTGCGCCAACTGGCAAAATCGCACCCGGAACTGGACGAGGCGCAGACGGCGCTCGGGGATGCTCTGCGCCGCGATGAAAACTACGCGGAGGCCGTGAAGGCCTATTCCGTGGTGATCGACCGTCACCAGCCGCCGACGCGGATGCAATGGCCGCTCTATTTCACCCGCGGGACCGCGTATGAGCGGATGGGGGAATGGGACAAGGCCGAGGCAGATCTGCGTCAGGCGTTGGAGCTGGAGCCCGATCAGCCGCGTGTATTGAACTACCTTGGTTATTCCTATCTTGAGATGAAAACCAATCTCGATGAGGCAATGGACATGATCCGCAAGGCCGTCGAAGCGCGTCCGGAAGATGGCTATATCACCGACAGTCTCGCTTGGGGCCTCTATCGTCTGCGCCGCTATGACGAGGCGGTGGAACCGATGGAGCGCGCCGTGGAGCTGATGCCGGTCGATGCCATCGTGAACGATCACCTTGGGGACGTGTACTGGGCGGTCGGGCGCGAGCGCGAGGCGCGGTTCCAATGGCAACGCGCCCTGTCGTTCGAGCCGGAAGAGGAGGAAGCGAACCGTATTCGCCGCAAACTCGACATCGGTCTCGACAAGGTTCTGATCGAAGAGGGCGAAGAGCCGACGCGGGGCGGAAATGACGGTTAAGGTCTTCGCACCGGCCAAGATCAATCTGAGCCTGCATGTCACGGGACAACGCGAGGACGGCTATCATCTTCTGGATAGCCTTGTGGCCTTTGTCGATGTCGGCGATCAGGTGACAGCGCGTTCTGCGGGGCAGTCGTCGCTCGCGGTGGAAGGGCCGTTTGCGGAGGGCGTTCCGACCGACAAAAGCAATCTGGTCCTGAAAGCCGCCGAGCTTTCAGGGACGCCGATGGCACTGACCCTCGATAAACATCTCCCGCCCAGTTCGGGCATAGGCGGCGGCTCTGCCGATGCGGCGGCCACCTTGCGTGCTGCGGCGCGGTTGGGGGCTGATCCTGTCTCTGCGGAAGAGGTGCTTGCCTTGGGGGCGGATGTTCCGGTGTGCCTGCGCTCGAAACCGATGCGCATGCGCGGGATCGGAGAGGCATTGGAGCCGGTTCACATGCCTGCCTTGCACATGGTTCTGGTCAATCCGAGGGTGGAGGTCTCGACCCCTGACGTGTTCAAACGCCTGGAAAGCAAGACCAACCCGGAGATGCCGGACAAGCTGCCACACTGGCCGGACACGCTGGCGCTGATCGATTGGCTGTCTGCGCAGCGCAACGATCTCGAACCGCCTGCGGTGAAACTCGTTCCTGAAGTGGCGGCGGCTTTGGCTGCATTGGCCCTCGCGCCCGGCGCGCAGCTGGTGCGCATGTCCGGGTCCGGGGCGACGTGTTTTGCCCTGTTCGCGGATCGCTACGCCGCCGATGTCGCCGCCTTGCAGCTGGCCGAGGGTAACTCGTGGTGGTGGGTGAAATCCGCCAGCACGCTTCCGGGCTGATCCGGCGCAAAAGAAAAGGCGACCTTAGGCCGCCTCTTTTTTAATCTGCTTGTGGTGTCAGGCTTAGCGCAGGCGCGCGACCACGTAATCCGCGATATCCGACAGCATCTCGACAATCTCGCCTTCCGGCACCGATTTCAGCGCGTCTTTCGCCTTGTCGGCCCAGTCCAGCGCGATGACACGGGTCTCTTCCAAAGCGTCATGCTTGTTGAGCAGCGCGATGGCATGTTCGAGATCGCCCTCGTCCTGTTTGCCCTTCTCGATGGTTTTCACCCAGAAGGCGCGCTCTTCGTCGTCGGCTTTGGCGACGGCTTTGATCAGCGGCAGGGTCAGCTTGCGTTCACGGAAATCGTCGCCGACGTTTTTGCCGGTTTGCTCGGACCCCCAGTAATCGAGAAGGTCATCGACGATCTGGAAAGCGATCCCAAGCGCGTCGCCATAGTCGAACAGCGCTTTCACCACGCTCTCATCGGCCTCGGCAAGCACCGCGCCCACTTCGGTCGCCGCTGCGAAAAGCGCCGCCGTTTTGCCGCGCACGACCTGAATATAGACGTCTTCATCCGTCTTGAGGTCTTGGGCGGCGGTGAGCTGCAGCACTTCGCCTTCGGCGATCGTGGCGGAGGCGTTCGACAGGATGTTCAAGACGCGCATGTTGTCGGCGTCGGTCATCAACTGGAACGAGCGGGCGAACAGGTAGTCGCCGACCAGAACAGAGGATTTGTTGTCCCAAAGCAGGTTGGCCGTCGGACGCCCGCGGCGCTGGGTGCTTTCGTCGACCACATCGTCATGCAGCAGCGTTGCGGTATGGATGAATTCCACGGTGGCCGCGAGATGGATGTGAAAGGGGCCGGTGTAGCCGCAGGCCTTGGCCGCAGCGAGCGTCAGCATCGGGCGCAGGCGTTTGCCGCCAGCTTCCACGAGATGCGCTGTGACTTCCGGAATGCGAGGGGCATGTTTCGAAGACATACGCTCACGGATCAGCGCGTTCACGTCCTCAAGCTCGGTCGCCAGCGCGGCGGCCAGTCTCTCATGCGGTTTCACAGCGGCTTTATCCAGTCCCATGGGACCTCCTCGGCTCGACAAACCCGTGGGTCTGCCGTTAAATCATCGGCGATGAAACAGCTTCTACGTACAACCGACCCATCCCAGATCGTCTACGCCAAAGCACTCTTGTCCGGAGAGGATATAGACTGCTTTGAAATGGACGTCCATATGAGCGTCCTTGAGGGCAGCCTCGGCATTTTGCCGCGCCGTTTGATGGTGCGCGATGGCGACCTTGCTCAGGCCCGGCGCATCCTCAAGGACAATAAATTCGATCTGGAGGATCTGTGACCGGGGCTTCGGAGCTTTCGGGCGATCTCAGCCGGGATGCATTTCTCGGTGGGCGTATCCATGTCTTTCAGCCGGTCAAAGGCTACCGGGCCGGTGTTGATCCGGTGCTTTTGGCCGCTGCGGTTCCTGCGCGGTCGGGGCAATCCGTGTTGGAGCTTGGCTGTGGGGCCGGGGTGGCCTCGTTCTGTCTGGCCGCGCGGGTCGAGGGGCTGTCCTGTGTCGGCGTGGAATTGCAGGCCTTCTATGCCGATCTTGCCCGGCGTAACGCGGTAGAAAATGAGACTGACATGGAGGTCTTCGAGGCCGATCTGCGTCATTTGCCTACGCCATTGAAAGAGCGCCATTTCGATCACGTTCTCGCCAACCCGCCCTATTACGAACGCCACCGCTCCACGGCGGCCTCGGACGCTGGGCGCGATGTGGCCTTGGCTGGGGAAACGCCCTTGTCGGATTGGTTCGATGCGGCGACACGGCGGCTCAAGCAGAAGGGCTATCTGACCATGATCCAAAAGGCGGATCGTCTGCCGGATATGCTCGCGGCTTGCGACAGCCGTCTTGGTTCCATCCGTATTCGCCCGGTGCAGCCGCGCGAGGGGCGCGTTGCGGAACTTGTCATCTTGCAGGCGCGCAAGGGCGGGCGGGCGGCTTTTACGCTCGAAGCGCCGCTCATGATGCACGAGGGCGCGTTACATAAGCACGATGGCGACGATTACAGCCCACAAGCCGTCAAGATTTTGCGAGGCGGCCAAGCTTTGCCGTGGTCCGGCTGATTTTGGCGATATTTCGCACAGCTTAATTTTTCAGTCACTTTGTTTCAAAACAAAGCCGTGACACGACTCGGTTTCTATGCTGCACTTGTCATACAGCTTTTACATAGCTGCCACATTCAGAGAGGAGAAGACATGAGCTTGACGTCCCACATCCAGGAACTGAAGAAAAAGCACCAATCCCTCTCGGAGGCCGTTGAAGACGCCCAGCGTTCGCCCGGTATCGACGCCCTTCGGATCGCCAGCCTCAAAAAACAGAAACTCCGCATCAAGGAAGAAATCGCACGTCTGAGCGCCGCTTGACGTGATGAATCACCCGGTCCGGCGGCTTTGATAGGCGGCCAGACCGGCCCCCGCCGTGATCAGCACGGCAGATATGATCAGGCTGGCGCGGGGTTCCGCGATCTTCGCGCCAACCAGAGCCAGCGTCGACAAGAGCGGCGCTGCATAGGACGCGGTTCCCAGCAACTGGATGTTGCCGCGTTTCACCCCGATATCCCAGACATAGAAAGCCGCGCCGACAGGCCCGAGGCCAAGTGCGATCATGCTGGCCCAGCCCATTTGCGTGGAGGGCCACACCGTGTCTTCCAGAGCCAAATGCGCGATGAGTGAGAGCACGGCAGTTGCGAGGCAATAGACCGTCACGACCATGCTGGACACGGATTGAAACCGGCGCGAGATCACGGAATAGCAGGACCAGGTTAAAGCGCAGGCTGCGGCCAAGAGATAGCCCGCCATATGCCCGCCGGAAAACGAGGCGCCCTGCGCAACGATCAGGGCGGCGCCGACGAAGGACACGGCGGCCCCGACCAAGTGCAGCGGGCCGAGACGCTCCCCCGGAAGCAGGCCGGAAAAGAGCACGATCAGAAGCGGCCAGAGATATGCGATCAGCCCTGCCTCCGCGGGCGGTGCGGCCTTGAGTGCCGAGAAATACAGAAAGTGATAGCCGAAAAGTCCCACGGTGCCGAAGGCATAGATCGACAGCGGGACATGGCGCAACTCGTGCCACCGCTTGCTTGCTGTGGTCCAGATCACCCCGATGGCCCCGCCGATGGCAAAGCAGACGGCGTTGAGTTGCAGGGCAGGCACTTCCTTTGCGCCGACAGTGAAAAGAGCGAGCAGTGCCCAAAGAAGGACGGCGATAAATCCGATGGCGGTGGCGGTTGTGCGTGTCATGACGCGATTAAGCCAGAGTTTCTCCGCTCTGCAACAGAAAAGGGTCGCCGAAACGGCGACCCCTCATCCTGCGATCCTGCACAGATTTACGTCTGTCTGGGTCAGGTCATGTACTGGCCGCCATTGGCGGTGATGGTTGCACCGGTGATGAACCCCGCGTCGTCGGAGGCCAAAAAGACCACGCAGCGCGCGATGTCATCCGGATCGCCAAGCCGTCCGACCGGAATGGTGGAGATGATGGACTCGCGCACTTTTTCCGGTACTGCCATGACCATTTCGGTGGCGATATAACCCGGGCAAATCGCGTTCACGGTAATGCCCGCGCGCGCACCTTCCTGAGCCAGCGCTTTGGTGAAGCCGATGTCCCCCGCTTTGGCGGCGGAATAGTTGGCTTGCGCGAACTGACCCTTTTGACCGTTGATCGAGCTGATGTTGATCACACGGCCGAATTTACGCTCGCGCATGGCGGGCCAGAGCGGGTGGGTCATGTTGAACACGCCCGACAGGTTCGTGTCCATCACCTGCGTCCACTGCTCGCGCGTCATCTTATGGAACGGCGCATCGCGAGTGATGCCCGCATTGTTCACAAGCACGTCAATCGGGCCGAGATCGGCTTCGACTTTGGCGATGCCTTCTGCGCAGGCATCATAATCGGCGACGGACCATTTGTAGGTTTTGATGCCGGTTTCTTCGGTGAATTTAGCGGCAGCTTCCTCATTGCCTGCATAGTTGGCTGCGACGGTATAACCCGCAGCTTTCAAAGCCTTGGCAATCGCGGCGCCAATCCCGCGCGACCCTCCGGTCACAAGAGCGACTCTGGACATGATACTCCTCCCTATCAATCCTTGTTCGAAATCTTGTTATCTAAAATATTCTGCATTCGCAACAATATTGCCATGCAAATGCAGAAATTCTGAATCTGATGGTGAGATTAGGGCGGGACCATGGGTCCCGCCCCCATTGATCAATCGCGTTCGACGCAGAGGGCAACGCCCATACCGCCGCCGATGCAGAGCGTGGCGAGGCCTTTCTTGGCGTCGCGGCGCACCATCTCGAACAGCAGCGTGTTGAGAATACGTGCGCCAGAAGCGCCGATCGGGTGACCGATGGCAATCGCACCGCCGTTCACGTTCACGATGGCCGGATCCCAGCCCATGTCCATGTTCACGGCACAGGCCTGCGCCGCGAAAGCTTCGTTGGCTTCCACCAGGTCGAGATCGCTGGCTTTCCAGCCGGCTTTCGCCAGCGCCTTTTGCGAGGCGTAGATCGGCCCCGCGCCCATGATCGACGGGTCAAGGCCGACCGTCGCGTAGGAGGCGATGCGCGCGAGGGGTTGGATGCCGCGCTTCTCGGCATTGTCGGCGGACATCAAAAGCACACCGGCGGCGCCGTCATTGATCCCGGAGGCGTTGCCCGCGGTCACGGAGCCTTCCTTGTCGAATGCCGGACGCAGTTTTTCCATGTTGGCCAAGGTCGCGCCGTGGCGGATGTATTCGTCCTGATCGACGATGGTCTCGCCTTTGCGGGTCTTCACCGTGAAGGGCACGATCTCATCGGCGAACTTACCGGCCTTTTGCGCGGCTTCGGCTTTGTTCTGGGAGGCGAGGGCGAAGGCGTCCTGCATTTCGCGGGACACCTGCCATTTCTTGGCGACGTTCTCGGCGGTGATCCCCATGTGGTAGCCGTTGAACGCGTCCCAGAGGCCGTCCTTGATCATCGAATCGATGAATTTCATGTCGCCCATTTTGTGACCCGCGCGCAGGTTGGCGACATGGGGCGACATGGACATGTTTTCCTGACCACCGGCGCAGACGATATCCGCATCGCCGAGCATGATGTGCTGGGCCGCCAGCGCGACCGTGCGCAGACCGGAGCCGCAGACCTGATTGATGCCCCAGGCGGCGGATTCGATCGGAAGACCGGCCTTGATATGGGCCTGGCGGGCGGGGTTTTGTCCCTGACCGGCGGTCAGAACCTGACCAAGGATGGTTTCGGACACGTCGCCCTTTTCGATCCCCGCGCGTTCCACCAGCGCTTCGAGGACACAGGCGCCCAGCTCATGGGCCGGGGTGTTGGCGAAGGAGCCGGAAAAGCTGCCGACGGCTGTCCGTGCTGCGGATGCGATAACGACATTGGTCATGATGATTGTCTCTCTCCCATAAAGTTCATGGGGAGATTGCCCAAGGGCCGTAAAATTTGCAACAATGTTGCTTGCTCCCCAGTGAAAGCTCTATGTTGCGTTCGCAGCATTTTCAACCTTCATGGACGCGATGAGGCGCTTTGACGCCGATTTACCCGGCTTTTTGCCGCGATGTGCGGTCACGCCATATCGGATCGATGGTCGCTGCGCCGAAATAATGGCCTTGCATGCAGTCGATTCCAATTTCCGTGAGGTATTTCGCATCGGCGGCGTTTTCGACGAATTCGGCGACGGTATACATGTCGAAATGTTTGGCGACGGACACCAGCGCTTGGGTGAGAACCTGATTGTCAGGGTTGGAGGCGATGCCTCGAATGAACTCGCCATCAATCTTAACCATGTCGAAATAGAATTCCTTGAGATAGCGAAACGCGGTGTAGCCCGCGCCGAAATCGTCGAGCGCAAAGGAGATGCCCATCGCCTGCAGCTCCGACATGAAGACACAGACCAGATCGGGCATGATCATCGCCGAGCTTTCGGTGATTTCGAGAATCAGCCGCTCCGCGATGGTTTGGTCTTTGCTAAGACCGGCCTCAAGCGTCGCCTTCCAGCGCGGATAGCCGATGGAGCGCGCGGACATGTTGATCGCAAGGCGCAGGGTTTTGTGTTCATCCAGCGCCTTGAGGCCAAGTTCAAGCGCGAGGCAGTCAAGTTTGCGCCCGGTTTCCGTGGTTTCCGCGACGCCGATGAATTCGCGCGCGGGGATGACGCGTCCGGAATGATCAAGCACGCGAATGAGGCCCTCATAAAAGGCGGGGCGGTCCGGGCGTAACGTCTGCACGATGGGTTGATAGGCCAGCATGACCTGCTTTTTGCGCAGGGCCTCCTGCACCATTTCCATCGTTTTCCGATCCCGGTTGGCGAGCGCTACGGAGAGAGGGCTCTCCATGTCGTTGTTCCCATAGCCAGAATAGCTCATCCCGTCACCTTGTCCCGCTTGCGTTGTGCAGGAGGCAGTTTGAAGCGGTTGGGATAACGGCGGGTAAATTCGACAATTTTTCGATCTGTTTCGTTAAATTCTACTCAATTGTTCAGAGCTTTGATTTTTCGCCGTTTTTCACGCTGTGCCTTGGCAAAGATGCGAAACCATTCGGATTTGTCTCGAATGCAACCCTCTTTCATGTCGGGTTTTCCCTTTGCGCGGTGCGCATTCTGCGGGGGAGGGCGCAGCATTAACCGGATGGAAAGCTCGCTTTGGTCAACTGAGACGCAACCGACAGAATAGGATTTGCGATGACGCTCCAATATTCCGACGCGCGTTTTGCGGAGAAGGCCGATGAAGCGGCTTTCGGCATTGAAGAATTGTTTTTCTCCCGCACGGATCCGCGCGGGGTGATCGCGGCGGGGAACGAGGTGTTCCGCCGAATCTCGGGCTATTCTTGGGAGGAGCTCGTTGGCGCGCCACATAAAATCATTCGCCATGCTGACATGCCAAAGGGCGTTTTCTACATCCTCTGGGAACGCATCCAAAAGGGCCTCGCGACCGGTGCTTATGTCAAAAATCGCGCGAAAGACGGGCGGTTTTATTGGGTCTACGCTGTGGTTTCCCCGATTGAGGGGGGCTTCGTCTCTGTCCGGATGAAGCCAAGCTCGACCGTGTTCGACGGCGCGAAGACCGTCTATCAAGAGATATTGAAGCTTGAGCAGGAAACCGGGATCACCCCGGAGGAAAGCGCCGCACTTATTCGGGAGAGGCTGCGTGCGTTAAACTTTCCAAGCTACGGGGCCTATAGTTCCTATGCGATTGCCCATGAAATGAGTGCGCGCGATGCGGCCCTGTCGCGGATGGAGGACGGTCGTCTGCGCAGTTTGAAAGACTTGCTGCCAACGCTCACCGCGCTGGATGGCGAGCAACGGGCGCTCTTTACGTCTTTTGAGAAAATCCGCGGTATTCCGTCCAACATGCGGATCGTCGCCTCGCGCCTTGAACCGGCGGGCGGGCCGATTTCAGCGATCTCACAGAATTATCGCCTCATGTCGGATGAGGTGACCAATCATCTCGGCGGATTTCGGGTGGAGAACGGTGCTAAAAGCCTCACAGAGTCCGTGATGAAACGTGTCTATAGCGGCCTTTTCATGATGGCGGCTTCGCGTCTTCAACGGGAGGTGAAGGAAAATGCCGTGGAGGCGCTCGACAAAGGGTCAGAGCAAGAAGGGTTCCATCATGAGGCGGATGTTCTGACCACCTTGCTCGACAGTTACATGATCGACTCGGGCACGGTGCTGATCTCTGTGTTTAACGATGTCACGGCGCTGGCGCGCTCGGCCAAGGATTTGAGGCAGCTTGTGACCGGTCTTGATTCGATTCGCGTGCTGTGTCGGGTCGAGGCTGGTCGGCTCGGGCCGCAATCCGCCGCGCTGATGCCCGTGATCAATCAACTCGACACGTTCCATGTCGAGATCGACGCGACATTGGAGCGGATCATGGCATTGGCCGAACGGATCAAGGCGCTTGTGGAAGCGGCGATGCCGCGTAGCTTCAATGGCTCTCTGCAGTATCAAGCGGCGACGCGGAAGTCTGGCTTAGCAGTTCGGTGACAATCGCCTGCGCAGAAGGCGAAAACCATTCGGCATCCCCGGTCATGCGGGCGATCTCTTTTCCTTCCGGGGAGATCAGGATCGACACCGGCAATCCGAGCACGCCCATGTCGCGGCCCATAGCGCCCTTGGCATCAAGGCGCAGCGGCAGACTTTTGACGCCAGCTTTCTCATAGAATTTCTGAATCGCGGGCAAGGGATTGTGCCCGGTCGCGATCGGCAACACGACCAGGCCTTTGTCGCCATAGGCCTCCGAGAGTTGATCGAGGGCTGGCATTTCCTTGCGGCAGGGCGCGCACCATGTGGCCCAGAAATTCAACAGCACAAGCTGCCCTTGGTAATCCGCAAGCGTTTCTTCGACACCATCGACGGTCGTAAAAGGCAGGGCGCTGACGTCCTTGGCCTCGCTGTGAAAGGCGAGCTTTTGCATGCTGCCGTCCCGAAGGGCCGCAGCGGTGCTCAGGTCCATTGCGGAGGCAGGAATTGCGCCGAGGCTCAGGGCCGTATAAAGGGTTGCGGCAATCAGCTTTTTCAACATGCGGGACACGTCCATGACCGATAAGAAATCCAACGCGATGTGGGGCGGCCGGTTCGCTGCCGGACCTGACGCCATCATGGAAGCCATCAACGCCTCCATCGATTTCGACAAGCGGCTGGCGTCCCAAGACATCTCAGGCTCGCGTGCCCATGCGGCGATGCTCGCCAAACAGGGCATCCTTACCGATACCGATGCAGAGGCCATTCGGGAAGGCCTGCTCACGGTTTTGTCAGAGATCGAAGCCGGTGAATTCGTCTTTTCGACGGCGCTTGAGGACATTCACATGAATGTCGAGTCGCGCCTCAAAGAGATCATCGGCGAAGCCGCCGGCCGTCTGCACACGGCGCGCTCGCGCAACGATCAGGTCGCGACCGATTTCAAACTCTGGACCCGCGAGCAATATGATGCGGCCATCTCGGGCCTCGACGCGCTGATCCGCGCGCTGATGGTTCAGGCCGAAGCGGGCGCCGATTGGGTGATGCCGGGCTTCACGCACCTGCAAACCGCGCAGCCGGTCACCTGGGGACATCACATGATGGCCTATGTCGAAATGTTCGGCCGTGACATGTCGCGTTTCAAAGACGCCCGCGCCCGGATGAACGAAAGCCCGCTGGGCTCCGCCGCGCTCGCCGGGACCGGTTTCCCGATTGATCGTCATATGACCGCGGAAGCGCTGGGCTTTGATCGCCCGACGGCGAACTCCCTCGATGCCGTGGCTGATCGCGATTTCGCGCTGGAATTCCTGTCCTGCGCTTCGATCTGTGCGATGCACCTTTCGCGCTTTGCCGAGGAGCTGGTGATCTGGTCCTCCGCGCAGTTCCGCTTCGTGGCACTGTCGGATCGGTTCTCCACCGGTTCCTCGATCATGCCGCAAAAGAAAAACCCCGACGCCGCCGAGCTGATCCGTGCGAAAATCGGGCGTATCTTCGGGGCGAATGTCGCGCTCATGATGGTGATGAAGGGCCTGCCGCTCGCCTATTCCAAGGACATGCAGGAAGACAAGGAACAGGTGTTTGACGCTGCCGACAACCTGATGCTGGCGCTCGCCGCGATGACCGGGATGGTGTCGGACATGACCGCCAAGACCGACAACCTGCGCGCCGCTGCCGCTTCCGGCTTCTCGACCGCGACCGACCTCGCGGACTGGCTGGTGCGCGAGGCGGGACTGCCGTTCCGCGACGCCCACCATGTCACCGGCGCGCTGGTCGCGATGGCTGAGAAGAAAGGCGTCGATCTGCCTGATCTGAGCCTTGAAGAGATGAAATCCGTTCACGATGCGATCACCGACGGCGTCTACGACGTCTTGACGGTTGAAAACTCGGTCGCCTCGCGCACAAGCTACGGGGGAACCGCGCCCGCGCAGGTGCGTGCGCAGATCGCCCGTTGGAAAGAGGTGCTCGGATGAAATCACTTGTGACAGCCATGTTCGCTTTCGCGTTTCTGGCCAGCTGCGGCGTGGACGGGGAGCCCGTCAAGCCGGAGGTCAGCGGCAAAACCACTGTTGGCGTGTCGAACCACGGCGGGTTCACGGATACTGAGATCAATATCCATTTCCCGGCCAACTGACGCTATTAATCCGAGAAAGACCTGATGGACCATTTCCTCTACAAAGACGGCGCGTTGCACGCCGAAGACGTTGCCGTGAGCGATATCGCAGCGCAGGTCGGCACGCCGTTTTATGTCTATTCCACCGCGACGCTGACCCGTCACTTCAAGCTGTTTGACGAGGCGCTGGGCGGGATGGACCATCTCGTCTGTTTCGCGATGAAGTCGAACTCGAACCTCGCCGTGCTCAAACTCATGTGCGAGCTGGGGGCCGGGGTCGATGTGGTGTCGATCGGGGAATATCTCAAAGCCAAGGCCGCCGGTTTTCCGGGCGAGCGCATCGTGTTCTCCGGCGTCGGTAAAACGCGCGAGGAAATGCGCATCGCGCTCGAAGGCGGCATTCGTCAGTTCAACGTCGAAAGCGAGCCGGAACTTGTGGCGCTCAATGAAGTGGCTACCTCGCTTGGCGTCAAAGCCCCGATTGCGCTTCGGGTGAACCCGGATGTGGATGCGAAAACCCATGCCAAGATTGCGACCGGGAAGTCCGAGAACAAATTCGGCATTCCGATCGCGACCTGCCGTGAAGTGTACACGCGCGCGGGCGAGATGGCGGGCATTGATGTCATCGGCATCGACGTGCATATCGGCTCGCAGCTGACGCAGCTTGAACCGTTTGAACTGGCCTTCACCAAGGTGGCTGAGTTGACCGAAGCGCTGCGCGCCGACGGGCATGACATTCGCCGTCTCGATCTGGGCGGTGGGCTTGGCATTCCCTACGAACGCTCGAACACCGCGCCGCCGCTGCCGGTGGAATATACCGATGTGATCCGCCGTACCGTCGGCCATCTCGGCTGCGAGATCGAGATCGAGCCGGGCCGGTTGATTTCCGGAAATGCCGGTATTCTCGTGTCCTCCGTGATCTACCTGAAACACGGCGAAGGTCGCGATTTCCTGATTGTCGATGCGGCGATGAACGATTTGGTCCGCCCGTCGATGTATGACGCCTACCACGACATCGTGCCGGTGCTGGAGCCGACCGCCGGGGCAGAGCAGGGACCGATGGATATCGTCGGGCCGGTCTGCGAAACCGGGGATACTTTTGCCAAGGCGCGCAACATGCCGGAGCTTGGCGAGGGGGATCTTGTCGCCTTCCGTTCCGCCGGGGCCTATGGCGCGGTGATGGCGTCGGAGTACAATTCCCGGCCTCTGATCCCGGAGGTTCTGGTGAAAGGTGATCAATTCGCTGTCATTCGCAAGCGTCCGAGCTTTGACGAGATGATAAACCGCGATACGATCCCTACGTGGCTCTGAGCGCGGATCATCCTGATGCGCGCCCGTGGCCGGACCCGGGCGCGATGTATGGCAATTGACCGACAGTTTTACAAAAGCCTTGGCCCTAACCTCGCCCGACGGGTGAGGTTTTCGCTGTTTGTCACGCGGGTCGGCTTTGCTTTCGAGCGTCTGGCGCAGGTCTTTTGGCCGTTCTTTTCGCTGATTTTTTTCGGCCTCGGGCTGGCGATGCTCGGGGTTCAGGACGCTTTGCCGCTCTGGCTCCTCTGGTCTCTTGCCGGTCTGTTTGGGCTGGGGCTTTTTCTGGCTCTGGTCCTCGGCTTCCGGCACCTGTCCCTGCCGCGTGCGTCAGAGACGATGGCGCGTGTCGATGCGGACATGCCGGGGCGGCCTTTGCAGGCGCTCTTGGATACGCCGCTCATCGGGGCGGGGGATGCCGGATCAGAGGCGCTCTGGGCGGCGCACCGTCGCCGCATGGCGGAGCGCCTGCGTGGCGTCCATGCCGTGGGGCCGAAGCTCCATCTCTCGACGCACGATCCTTATGCTTTGCGCTTCATGGCGCTGACGACCTTGGCCATGGGGCTGTTGTTCGGCTCGTTTGAACGGGCGGGCTCGCTGCGTGAACTTGGCGAGGACGGCACGCAGATTGCAGCCGGGCCGAACTGGGAGGGCTGGGTGCGCCCTCCGGCCTACTCCGGCAAGCCGACGCTGTATCTGGGCGATCTTGATCCGAGTTTTGAAGTGCCGAAAGGCTCTGACGTGACCCTGCGCTTTTATGGCGAAGACGGAGCGCTCACGCTGCGCGAAACCGTGTCCGGGGATGATCCGGCGGCGCTTCGTGATTTCATCATCCGCCATGCTGGGGAGATCGAGATCGACGGCCCGACCGGGCGGCTTTGGGATGTGGCCTTGCAGCCGGATCAACCGCCCGTCGCGGAACTGATCGGTCCGATGACACGCGCTCCCTCAGGTGAGGCGCGCCAAGACTTTCGACTGAGCGACGATTTCGGCGTCTCGCGCGCGGAGCTGACGATCACGCGGGATCCGGAGGCAATGGATCGGCTCTACGGTTTTGCTCTGCCGCCAGAGCCGCGGGAGGCTGTCACGCTTCCGGTCATGTTGCCGCAAACCGGGGATCGCACGGAGATCGAGGGGCTGATTGCCGAGAACTTGGCGGAGCACCCGTTTGCAGGGCTGCCGGTGAAACTGAGCCTGATCGCATGGGATGCGGCGGGGCAGGAAAGCACGGCGGCTCTCGGGCAAAGCATTCTGCCGACACGCCGGTTTTTCGACCCGCTCGCGGCGGCGATTGCGGATCAGCGGCGGGAGCTTTTGTGGAACCGGGAAAACGCGGCGCGCGCGGCGCAGGTGCTGCGGGCCGTGTCGGTCAATCCGACCGAAATGTTTGACCAGATGAGCACCTATTTCCGCCTTCGCGAAACCATCGGCCAGATCGAAGGCCGCGCGGGGGCGTTGAGCGACGAAGAGGTCGATACGATCGCGGCGAGCCTTTGGGATATCGCTCTGGAATTGGAAGACGGCCAGCTCAAAGAAGCACTCGCGCGGTTGCACCGGGCGCAGGAGCGGCTGTCACAGGCGATGCGCGACGGGGCGACGCCGGAAGAGATCGACCGTCTGATGCAGGAACTCCGCGATGCGACGCGCGAGTATATGCAGCAATTGGCGGAGCAGCAGGGCGACCAGCAAGACAACACCGACATGCCCGATCAGGGTCAGGATCAGGGCCAGCAGATCACGCAGGATCAGTTGCAGGAATTGATGGACCGCATTCAGGAACTGATGGAACAGGGCCGCATGGCCGAGGCGCAGCAGCTCATGGATATGCTGGCCGAGATGCTTGAAAATATGCGCGTCACCAAGGGTGAGGGGCAGAACGGCAGTCAGGGCCAGCAAGGGATTCAAGGCTTGCAGGACATGCTGCGCGGTCAGCAGCAGCTCAACGATGACACGTTCTCCGATCTTCAGGAGCAGTTCGGAAACGGACCGCAAGATCAGGAGGGCGAGAATGGTCAGGGTCAGCAAGAGGGGCAGCAGAACGGCGAGGGGGAGAATGGCTCTTCCCTGTCGGAACGCCAGCAGGCGCTGCGCGATGAGCTACAGCGGCAACGTGGGAGTATCCCCGGAGGCCAGAGCGAATCTGACGACAGCCCCGGCGGTGCGCTTGAGCGCGCGGATGGGGCGATGCGGGAAGCCGAAGACGCGTTGCGCGACGGCGATCTCAACGGGGCGCTTGGACGTCAGGCGGAGGCGATGGAAGCCCTGCGCGAGGGCATGCGCCGTCTTGGAGAACAACAGGCCCAGAACCAGCAGAACCAAGAGGGCCAGCAGGGCGAGGCCGGGGCGCAGTCGGGAACCGATATGGCGCAGCGCGATCCGCTGGGACGTGCGCCGGGAGATGCGGGACGGTTTGGGAGTGACGAAGAGTTCTATGAGGGCGACGATGTGTATCGCCGCGCAGAAGAGCTTTTGGACGAAATCCGTCGCCGCTCTGGCGATCAGGAACGCCAAGCCGAAGAGCGCGATTACTTGAACCGACTTCTGGATCAATATTGAGCGTGAGATGAAACGCGAACGCGGGCTTGGTTGCCCGCGTTTAATTCACCACGTTTAATTGCCTGCGTTTAATTTTCTGTGTTCAACTGCCCGAGAAGCGTGTTGAGCCGTGTGCTGGCCTCGGCCAGGAGGTGATCCAGCCAGAGGCGGAACGCATTGGCCGTGGTCACATAGGTTTCCATCGCATCCGCAAGCGCCGGCACTTTCGCGGCAATGAGCGGGGCGAGGGCGTAGAGCACCACGAGCATCGCCGCAGCAAGCACCACAACGAGAAAGCCGGTCCGGAAGCCCGCGCGCGCCGAACGTGCTTTGCGCGTGTCATCATCCGGCACAGTGCCATCGTCGTCACGTTCTGACGAGGCGCTCAGGGTCGAGTTGATTTCTTCAATGTCGGGCAGAAGATCGCGGCGCTTGCCGCTTGCGGCGGCGACGCTTCCGGCGACAATGCCGCTGTCGGCGGGATCAAGGCCGCGCAGCCGCGCCATGCGATCCCGAAGGCTTTTCTTGGCGTTGTCCTCTTCCGGTTCCTGAAGCCCAAGATCGGGTTGGGTCTCAAGCGTTTCGCCTTCGGATTGGCGCATGGACTGATCGAATTCGACCTCGGCGCGCAGAATGTCGCGGACGCTGGCCTTCAGGCCCGCGCCGTTTTGCGGCTCTGCGAGCGGGGCGAATGCGTCCTCTTCGTCGTCGTCCGGTTCCGTGAACTCAGGTTCGTCCTCGACTTCCGGCTCTTCCGGTTCGATCTCGGCAACCGGTTCGGGCTCTGCGGAAGGCATTTCTCCCGGCGCTGGCTTCGGTTCCTCTTCAAAGCTCTCCTCGGGTTGAGCAGGGTCCTCAACCTCGACAGGGGCTTCAAAAGAGTCCTCGGGTGTCTCAATGGGAGCCTCGATGACATCCTCAACCGGTTCCGGAATAGGTTTTGCTTCGACGGTGTCAGAAACCTCGGGCGGGGCCTCGAACGCGTCAATACTTGCTTCGGTCTCGGCAGTAGATGGCTGAACGTCCTCAGCTTCGGCTTCTGGCGGAAGCTCATAGCCAAGCTCGTCGGCAAGCTCCGCATCGAGATGCGCGGGGCTCTGGAACCAGCTATGACCGCAGTTCGAGCACTGAACATCCCGCCCTGTGTCCGGAATGACACGAGCATCGACCTCGTATTGAGCGCCGCAGTTGGGACAGATCAGCCGCATGTTTTCTCCTGCCACAGAGAGATGTATACGTAAAAGTGTACGCGAATTCTCGTAATTCTTAACGCCCATGTCCGAATTGTCCATGTTTTTGCGACAGTTGGATTGAAAGCTTTTGAACGGTGAGGCAAAACTGTCGCGAAAAGCGAAGGGGTTCACAGAGGTGCCAAGTGATCGAGTTTCATGACGCTGGTTACGGCTATGGGGGGCGCGAGCTTCTGACGGGAATGTCCCTGACGCTTGCGCCGGGGTCTTTTCATTTTTTGACCGGCCCATCGGGCGCTGGGAAAACAACTTTTTTGAAGCTCTGCTATCGTGAGTTGAACGCGACGGCAGGGCGGGTTTCGATCTTTGGCGAGGACACGCGCAGAATGGAACGCGACGATGTCGCGACCCTGCGTCGCCGGATCGGGGTCGTGCATCAGGATTGCCAGTTTCTCGATCATCTGAGCCTTGCGGAAAATGTCGCGCTGCCGCTGACCGTGGCCGGGCAGCCGTGCAATGAGGACGATCTCGGCGATCTATTGTCTTGGGTTGGACTGTCGGAGCAAGTGAATGCCCGTCCGCCGGAGTTGTCCGGTGGCGAACGTCAACGCGCGGCTCTGGCGCGGGCCGTGATCATGTCGCCGGATGTGATCCTCGCCGATGAGCCGACGGGGAACGTCGATTGGGAGATGTCCCAGCGGCTGTTGCAACTTCTCATCGAGTTGAACCGCATGGGCAAGACCGTCGTGATCGCCACCCATGACCTGCATTTGATCCGTCAGTCCAAGGCACAGGTTCAGGCGCGCGTGCTGCGAATCTCCAATCGGCGCATTCAGCAATCGGGAGCGGATCTGTGAATTTCATTCTTCGCTCCTTTCAAAATCTCGGCGACAAAGCCTCTGGCCGTGTTGTGCCGCCGTCCGGCTTTACGGCGCAACTGACCGTTCTCACCTCCGCCGCGATGGCGTTTCTCGCGGTGTTCGCGATGGCACTGTCCTTGGCGACCGGGCGTTTGGCGGAACGCTGGGGCAATGAATTGGCGCGCGGCTCCACCGTGCGTATTTCCGCCCCGGCAGACCAACTCGACACACAGGTCGCCGCAGCGCTCAAAGTGCTGGAAACCACGCCGGGCGTGGCCGAAGCGCGCTTGCTGGCGGAAGAGGAAGAGACCGATCTTCTGGAGCCGTGGTTCGGCCCGGACCTGCCGCTCGATTCGCTGCCTTTGCCGGCCCTGATCGACGTGCGCGAAACCTCCGATGGGTTTGATGCGGAGGGCTTGCGCCTGCGGTTGGCCGGGGAAGCGCCGGGCGCGGTGCTGGACGATCACAGCCGCTGGCGGCGCCCCTTGCTGCGCGCGGCGGAACGGCTGCGACTGCTTGGTGTTGTCTCGCTGGTTCTGATCGCGGGCGTCACCGCCGGGATGATCACGCTTGCGGCCAACGCGGCTCTTGCCGCCAATGGGCAGGTGATCCGCACGCTCCGTCTGGTGGGCGCGACTGACAGTTTCATCGCAGCCGCTTTCGTGCGCCGCTTCACCCTGCGCGGGTTGATGGGGGCTGTGATCGGGACGGTGCTCGGGATGTTTGCAATCACGCTGCTGCCGAGTGCGGAGGAGGCCGGGAGCTTCCTCACGGGGCTCGGATTTACGGGCGGGCAGTGGGTCTGGCCTTTGACAATTCCCGTTCTTGCGGCTCTGGTTGCATTTGTCGCTACGCGCGTGGCGGCGATCCAAACCCTTCGGAGATTGATGTGATGCCTTACCCGATCCAATGGTTGCTGTCGCTGATCTTCGTGATCCAGATGTATCTTGCGATGTTCATTCTCGCGATTTTCTTCACGCCTTTGGCCATGATCAAACGCGATTGGGCCTTTAAGGCGGCGCATACCTATTGCCATTGGGTGCGTTTCTCCGCGCGGGTGATCGTGGGGCTGAAATCTGAAATCCGTGGCGAAGTGCCGACCGACGAGGTGTTGATCGGGGCGAAGCATCAGAGTTTCTTCGACATTATTCTGATCGTCTCGGCGGTGCCGCGTCCGAAATTCATTATGAAAAAGCAGCTCATCTGGGCGCCCATCGTCGGCTATTACGCCAAGCGCATCGGCTGTGTCGCCGTGG
Source organism: Celeribacter sp. ULVN23_4 (assembly GCF_054788345.1). Lineage (NCBI taxonomy): Bacteria > Pseudomonadati > Pseudomonadota > Alphaproteobacteria > Rhodobacterales > Roseobacteraceae > Celeribacter > Celeribacter sp. ULVN23_4. Next base: position 108,528 of record NZ_JBTVYO010000007.1, read on the forward strand.
ATCGTGGTAAACGCGGCGCAGCGATCAAGAAGATGATTTCCGATGTGAAATCCGGCGCATCCTTGCCCGGTCAATTGATCATTTTCCCGCAAGGCACCCGCGTCGCCGCCGGGGCGCATTTGCCGTACAAGATCGGCACCGGGGTGCTTTATGAGCAAACCGGGCAGGACCTTGTGCCTGCCGCGACCAATGTCGGTGTCTTCTGGCCGCGTCATGGCGTGTATCGCGGGCGCGGAACAGCTGTGGTCGAATTCCTGCCGCGCATTGAGGCCGGACGCGACATGAAAGAGGTTATGTCGGAACTGGAGGAAGCGGTTGAAACGGCTTCCGACACGTTGATGGAAGACGCCGGGTTTCAGGTGCCGCCGAAATCCTGAACCGTCATCTTGCGGTGACATTGGTCGGGTAAAGCCCTGGCATGATGACACCTGTCCAAGATATTTCTGAACTTGAAGCGCTCTATGGTGTGCCCGGTCCTGCGGCGACGGAGAAGGTCGCGCGCCGGATAACGCCGGAGTTTCGCATCTGGCTGGAGCGGTCCCGCTTTTGCATCCTTTCGACCGTTGGTCCCGAAGGCACGGACGCGACGCCGCGCGGTGACAAGGAACCTGTGGTGCGTGAGCTGGATCCCGGAACGCTGGCGCTGCCCGATTGGCAAGGCAACAACCGAATCGACAGCCTGCGCAATATCGTCCGCGATCCGCGCGCGTCTTTGATGTTCTTCATTCCCGGATCGAACAATGTGGTGCGGATGAACGGGCGGGCGTTTGTGACTTTGGATGATGAACTGCGCCAGTCCTTCGAGGTCAATGGCAAGCATCCGCGCTCCGTCATCGTGTTTGAGATTGCTGAGATCTACACCCAATGCGCCCGCGCCCTGATGCGGGCAGGGCTTTGGCAGGGGCGCGACGACAGTGAAGGTCTGCCGAGCGTGGGCGATATTCTCGCGGCTCTCACCGCCGGGGAAGTCGGTGGCAAGGCCTATGACGCGGAATGGCCGGAGCGCGCGGCGAACAGCATGTGGTAACGAAAAAGGCCGCGCTGTCGCACGGCCTTTTTATTGCAGGTCAAAGACTTGAACTCAGGCCGCGAGACCTTTGGACCCCATGTCGAGGAACTTCTTGCGACGGTCTTTGAGAATGGTGTCGGGCTTTTTCTTTTGCAGCGGGGCGAGCATGGCCTCGATGGCTTTGCCCACGGCAGCAATCGTCGCGTCGCGATCTCGCTGCGCACCGCCGAGCGGTTCCGGGATGATCTGGTCGATCACGCCGAGCTTTTGCAAATCCTGAGCGGTCAGGCGCAGGGCCTCAGCGGCTTCGCGCATTTTCTCCGCGTCTTTCCAAAGGATCGAGGCGCAGCCTTCCGGGGAAATCACCGAGTAAACAGAGTGTTCGAGCATGGCGAGCTTGTTGGCCGAGGCAAAGGCCACAGCACCGCCGGAGCCACCTTCGCCGATGATGACGGAGATCATCGGAACCTTGAGGTTGAGGCATTTCTCGGTCGAACGCGCGATGGCTTCGGACTGGCCGCGCTCTTCCGCACCTTTGCCCGGATAGGCGCCGGGGGTGTCGACAAGCGCGATCACCGGGAGACCAAAGCGGTCGGCGAGATCCATCAGGCGGATGGCTTTGCGGTAGCCCTCGGGACGGGCCATGCCGAAATTGCGCTCGATACGGGAGGTGGTGTCATGGCCTTTTTCCTGACCGATCACCACGACGGGCTGATCGTTGAAACGGGCAAGGCCACCCATCACGGCGTGATCGTCGGCAAAGTTACGATCCCCGGCCAGAGGGGTGTATTCCGTGAACAGCGCTTCGATGTAGTCTTTGCAATGCGGACGGTTGGGGTGACGCGCAACCTGACATTTGCGCCAGGGGGTCAGACCTTTGTAGAGATCCTTGAGCATATCCGCGGCTTTCTTGTCGAGCGCAGCGGCTTCTTTCTCAACGTCCATCTCTTCATTGTTGCGGGCCAGAGCGCGCAGCTCTTCGGCTTTCCCCTCGATTTCGGCGAGCGGCTTTTCGAATTCGAGATAGTGAGTCATGCGGACCTCCGAACGGTTTCGATGCCGTATATGGCTATTTTCGCGCGCGGGTGCAACTCAGCAAGATTTGTGATCTGTTGAAATGATATCTCTCTGGCCGTGGATATGTTGAAAGGACAACGGGATACAATGACGCGGCATGCTTATGAAGATCGCCTCTTGCGGGTGTTGGATCACGTCTATGCCCATCTCGATGGCGATCTATCGCTCGATACGCTCGCGGATGTCGCAGCCTTGTCGCGGTTCCATTTTCATCGGGTGTTTTCTGGCATGACCGGCGAGACTGTGGCGGGGTTCATCCGGCGGGTGCGGCTGTTCAAGGCATCGCATCTGTTGGTGCGTACCGATGATGAGATCGAGAATATCGCCCTCCATTGCGGCTACCCCAATCCGCGCAGTTTTGCCCGCGCCTTTCAAGATGCCTTTGGACTGACGCCCACCGTCTTTCGGGCGCGCGGCGTCGAGATGCCGCCTTTGCGGCTCAATGAAAAAGGAGATTACATTATGTATGAGATCACGACCGAGGACCGTGCGCCTGCGTCTTTTGCGGGTGTTGCCCATAAGGGCGATTATATGGGGATCAGTCAGGCGTTCGACGTGGCGGCGAAAACCGCGCTGTCGCGGGGGATGGGGCCGGTGCTTGGGCCGATGGTCGGGGTGTATTTCTCGAACCCCGGCGAGGTGCCGGTTGAGGAGATGCGGAGCATGGCGGGGTTCATCCTGTCAGGGGACGCGCCGCTTGAGCCGCCGCTCGAATCCTTTGCGCTCAGTGGGGGTCGTTATGCCGTGTTGCGCCATGTCGGGCCTTATCCGGGGCTGCGTCAGGCCTATGACTATCTCTACGGCAAATGGTTGCCCGAAAGTGGCGAGGAGCCGCGCGACGGGCCACCGTTCGAGATTTATGAGAACACGCCGACGGATGCCGCACCCGAAGATTTGGTGACGTTGATCTGCGCGCCGATTCAGTGAGTGAATAAAAACGCCCCGAAGCAGAACCTCGGGGCGTTACCACCTCAACAGTCGGGCCTCCCCTCCCAACCGGAGTGATGTCAGGACTTCGCGATCAGTTCGGCCTGAGCCACGATCACTTGCGCTTGTTTAATTGAGGCTATGTCAACCAGACGGCCTTTGTAAACAGTTGCGCCAGCGCCGGACGTTTTTGCCGCTTCCATCGCGGCGAGAATCTCGCGCGCTTCAGTGACGGCGGCTTCCGAGGGGGTGAAAACTTCATTGGCGAGCGCGATCTGTTTCGGGTGAATCGCCCATTTGCCGACCATGCCCAGCGTCGCGGAGCGGCGAGCCTGTGCCCGGTAGCCTTCGTCATCGGAGAAATCGCCGAACGGGCCATCCACGGGCAGCACGCCATAGGTGCGGCAAGCAGCGACGATGGCGGCCTGAGCCCAGTGCCACGGATCGGAATAGTGCCGGGTGTCGCCATGAAGCATGTAGTAATTCTCCTGCGTGCCGCCGATGCCGGTGGTCTGCATCCCCATGGACGCGGCGAAATCCGCCGCCCCAAGGCTCATGGCGACGAGACGCGGAGAGCTTTTTGCGATCTCTTCGACATGGGCGATGCCGGCGGCGGATTCGATGATAACCTCGAAATCTATCTTTTTCTCCCGCCCCTTAGCGCGTTCGATCGCCGTGACCAAAGCGTCAACGGCATAGATGTCTTCGGCGCAGCCCACTTTCGGGATCATGATCTGGTCGAGGCGCTCCCCCGCCTGTTCCAGAAGGTCCACGACGTCGCGATACCAATAAGGCGTGTCCAGCGAGTTGATCCGTACGGAGAGCGTTTTCTTGCCCCAGTCAATCGTGTTGATCGCCTCGATGATATTGGCGCGGGCGGCGTCTTTGTCCGACGGGGCCACCGAATCTTCGAGATCGAGATTGATCACATCCGCGGCCGAGGCTGCCATTTTCGGGAACAGCTTGGTGTTCGAGCCGGGGCCAAACAATTGGCAACGGTTCGGGCGCTCAGCGGGGGCGGGTTGTAGACGGAAGGACATTGACGCTCCTCTCGGCAATGATGTTTCGAAAATATCGCATGCATTGTTATTATCTTGCTTTCTCATTCGCAAGGGTGATTTTGCGTCTGCGGCATATCCCGAATGATGCCGTCAAATTGAGTTTTCAAACTGCTTGTTTCATAATCACAGCAATTTATGTCCCATGTTTTGCATTATATTCGGGATATTTTCCCGTTCTGTCAGCTTCCCTGACGCAATTTCCGAAGCACTTTGCAGCGAATCTCGGTCACTCTGGGTCAAACGCAACCGGAGTGCTGCATCATGATCGAAACACCGTATCTTCTCTTCCTGGGCGACGCCCCTGACCAACTCGCTGCGAAAGTGGCGCAAGGCATCAAGGACTGGCGTCCTGAATTCGCCATGGGTCAGCTTCGTATGGCCGGCTGTAAAGCCGACATGAAACTGCCGGACATGGATCTGGAAACCGCTAAAGCCGCTGGCGCCAAGACGTTGGTGATCGGCGTTGCCAACCGTGGTGGTGTGATCTCCCCGGCTTGGAAAAAAGTCCTGATCGACGCGCTTGAAGCTGGCTTCGACATTGCCTCCGGCCTGCACAACCTTCTGCGCGAAGAAGAAGACCTCGTCGCCGTCGCCAAGACCTTTGGCCGGACGCTGCATGACGTGCGTATTCCGTCCGTCAAATATCCGATCGCAAACGGTGTGAAACGCACCGGTAAACGGTGCCTCGCCGTTGGCACCGATTGCTCCGTGGGCAAAATGTACACCGCGCTGGCCATGGACAAATCCATGCGTGCTAAAGGCATGAAATCCACCTTCCGCGCCACAGGCCAAACCGGCATCCTGATCACCGGTGGCGGCGTGCCGCTCGATGCCGTGATCGCTGACTTTATGGCGGGGTCCATCGAATACCTCACCCCGGACAACGAGCCGGATCACTGGGATCTGATCGAAGGTCAGGGCAGCCTGTTCCACGTGTCCTATTCCGGCGTGACCATGGCGCTGGTGCACGGCGGTCAGCCGGACGCTCTGGTGCTTTGCCACGAACCGACCCGCGAACATATGCGCGGTCTGCCGGGGTTCACACTTCCGTCGCTCGAAGCGCTCCGTGATACCGCTCTGAACCTTGCGAAAGTGGCGAACCCGGAGTGTAAGGTCGTTGGTATTTCGATCAACACCCAGCACCTGTCCGAAGAGGAGGCTCTGGCCTATCTCGCTCAGGTCGAGGAAGAAATGGGTCTGCCGACGATCGATCCGTTCCGTCAGGGGGCTGATCGTCTGGCCGACGCTCTGGCCGCGCTTTAAGATCGGCAACGAGCATTCGGAGGGCCTCATGACCAAATTGACCGTCACACAAGAAAGCTTTCGTCTCGCGGAAGTCTTCACCATTTCCCGCGGATCGCGCACGGAGGCCAAAGTGGTCACGGTGCGCGCCACTGACGGGGCTGTCGAAGGCTGGGGCGAGTGCGTGCCTTACGCACGCTACGGCGAAAGCCTCGACAGTGTGACGGCGCAGATTGAGGCCCTCCCTGAAGACATCACGCGTGCGACGCTGCAAGAGGCTCTTGAGCCGGGTGCGGCGCGCAATGCGGTGGACTGTGCGCTTTGGGATCTTGAGGCCAAACGGAGCGGGAAACGGGTCTGGGAAATGATGGAGCTGCCTGCCCCGATCCCGATGGTCACCGCCTACACGCTGTCTCTGGCCTCCCCGGAAGAGATGCAAGCATCGGCGGCCAAACATGCGCATCGCCCGTTGCTCAAAATCAAACTCGGCACCGCCGACGATATGGCGCGGCTCGAAGCGGTGCGTCGTGGCGCGCCGAAGTCCGATATCATCGTTGACGCGAATGAAGGCTGGACGGCGGAGGTCTATGCCGATCTCGCCCCGCATCTTGTGCGTCTTGGCGTGAAACTCGTGGAACAACCCTTGCCTGCCGGGCAGGACGACATGCTGGCGGAGATTGAGAGACCCCTTCCGGTCTGCGCCGATGAATCCTGTCACGACCGGGCGAGCCTGCCGGATCTCAAGGGTAAATATGATGTGATCAACATCAAGCTCGACAAAACCGGCGGGCTCACCGAGGCCATTGAACTGCGCAAGGCCGCGCGAGCTGAAGGCTATGGCATCATGGTTGGCTGTATGGTCGGCACCTCGCTCGCCATGGCTCCGGCGACCTTGGTCGCGCAGGGCGCGCGCGTGGTGGACCTTGACGGACCTTTGCTTTTGGCAGAAGACCGTGCCGAACCTTTGAAATACGACGCAGACGGGGTGCACCCGCCGGCGCGCGCCCTCTGGGGCTGATGTCATTTAAGGAGAATGAAATGACCCGCACCGTCTATGTGAACGGCGAATACCTGCCGGAAACCGAAGCCAAAGTGTCGATTTTCGACCGCGGGTTCCTGATGGGCGATGCCGTCTATGAGGTGACCTCGGTGCTCGATGGCAAGCTGATCGATTTCGAAGGCCACAAGAATCGTCTCGAACGCTCGCTGAAAGAGCTCGACATGGCCTCTCCGGTGACGATGGATGAGCTGCGCGACATCCACCGCAAACTCGTCGAAGTGAACGACATCGACGAAGGTGGCGTGTACCTGCAAATCTCCCGCGGCGCCGATGACGACCGGGCGTTCGACTACCCGGATCCGGAGAAGGTGAAACCGACTCTGGTGCTCTTCACCCAGAAGAAGCAACTGCGCAGCTCCGCCTCTGCCGACAAGGGCTATAAAGTCATTTCCATCGAGGAAATGCGTTGGGCCCGCCGCGACATCAAAACCGTGCAGCTGCTTGGCGCTTCCATGGCGAAAATGGCCGCTCACAAGGTCGGCTGCGATGACGCATGGTTCGTGGAAGACGGCTATGTGACCGAAGGCAGCTCGAACAACGCCTATATCGTCAAGGACGGCAAGATCATCACCCGTCAACTGTCGAACAAACTGCTCGCTGGCATCACCCGTGCAGCCGTTCTGCGCTTTGCCGCCGAGGCCCAGATGCAGATCGAAGAGCGTCTCTTCACCATCGAGGAAGCACAGAGCGCCGATGAGGCTTTCTCCACCTCCGCGACCGCTTTCGTGCAACCGATCGTAGAGATCGACGGCGCGACGCTGGGCGACGGCACGCCGGGTCCGGTCTCCAAGCGCCTGCGTGAGATTTACCTCGAAGAGGCGATGAAACTCGCTGAGTGAGGCGCGTGACATTGGTATGCGAAAGGCCCGCTGAAAAGCGGGCCTTTTTTGTTGTGGCGATTGTCCTAGTGATCAGTTGATCTTGCCGTGGACGCAGCCTTTTGCATCAACCGCCATGCGCGCGACCTGATCGCGCAATCTGTCGATATCCTCGAAGGTGGCGCAAAGCTGGAAGTTGCTCTCGTCCAGCGGCTCATAGACATAGCCTTCGCTCAAAAGCAAAGCGTCGTCGCGGAGCGGGGTGGGGCAGAGCTTTGTCGCGTCCAGACTTTCGGGAAGGCTGTCGTTCCCCTGCGCTCTGGCGAGACAGATGACGTGATGATTCAAATCCTGCAACTCGCGCAATCTCAGGGCGTCACGCTTTTCCATGCGGGCCGTTTCCGGGCCGCCGACAACGAGCAAGCCAACGACAATCCCGCCGACGGCGAGCAGGCCAAGTGCCAGTTGTGGCCAGAGCTTATCCGTCATCCTCGGCATCCTTCATGGCGGCATGGAAATAGCCGAACACCGTGCCGGAGACGGCGGCGACTAGGGCCAGTTCCGCGATGAATTGCGTGGTCAGATCGCCGTTCAACAGTGCATAGATCGCGCCAAGAATATCCCCCAGAAGGGCGATCGAAGCGAAGAAGAGGGCGATATAGCCGAACCATTTGCGCACGGCGGAGCGTTTCCGGCTTGGATCGCGCGCAAGGCTGCGGGCCTCTGCACGTTGCATGATCATGAACAGAGGGAAGAAGACGATGAGCGCAGAGATCGACCAGCGGATCGAGCGGCTTCCCCAATAGGCGCGCTCCGAATCTGAGAACCAGCGTTGGATGAGATCAAATCCAAGATCGACGATGTGCCACGCGGTCATGCCAAGTGCCACGAACATCAGCGCGTAGAAAAACGCCTCTTTCGCGGAAACATACGGGCGCGGGCGGGGGATCGGCGGGGAAAACGAGCTGTCGGCCCATGTCGCAAGCGCGTCTTCGACCTCGGTTCGGGCCCAGCCCGCCTCTGAAAGCGCGCTCGCGATGTCTTCGCGACTGCGGCCTGCGATCAGGGCGTCGCGGACGAAGTGTGCGAGCTGATCGGTGGGCTTCATTTTTGCCCCTCCGTGCCGACATTCTCGGCGAAGGCTTTTTCGAAAGCCTTCTGTTTGCCCGCGTCGGCCTCGGTCTGGTTTTGCGATTTCCAGTCGTCATAGGGCATGCCGTAGTAAAGCTCGCGGGCCTCTTCCTTTGACATCTCGATGCCGCGCTCATTTGCCGCTTCCTGAACCCAGCGGGACAGGCAATTGCGGCAAAAGCCCGCGAGGTTCATCATGTCGATGTTCTGCACATCGGGGCGTTTGTTCATTAGGTGATCGCGCAGGGTCCGAAAGGCGGCGGCCTCGATCTCCGTCATGGTCTTTGCGTCAATCTCCTGCATGTCTCACCCTTTCACGCGTTTGGCATAGGCCGTCTTGTTCATGTCTCGCACATCGACGGACAGGCTGCCGACCGTCGGCATGATCTGATCCATCGCTTTGAGAACGATATCGGACAAGCGCGCTTTTGTCTCGTCTTCCCGGCCTTCGAGCAGATAGAGCGTGGCATGGGCAAAGGTCGCTGGCGCGGTGCCGATCTTGAAAAACGGCTGCGGGCGGGCGCGGACCTTGAGGGCGGGGGCGTTGATCTCAACGTCCAAAATCAGGCTTTCGAACACGGTTTCGCAAAGCTGCGACATATCATGGCTCTGTTCGAGACCTTCGGCGAAGTCGATGACGACATGGGGCATGGGTTACAATCCTGTCTTTGTCAGTGTGTCTTGAAGAATGGGGGCAAGGAGCTGTGCCCAATGGGCTTGCTGCTCCGGCGTTTCGATCAGATCGGAGCGGATTTCGATCAGCAGGTTGAGGCGGCCATGATGCAGGGCGTGGTGGTCGATGGCATCGCCGGGCAGGTGGCCGTCATAAGGTTCATTGTCGCCGATCACGAGGCGCTCACCGATCTTCTCGGCCTCGGCTTTGAGGGCGGCAGAGGATTCGAGCGCTTTGATGAACGGATCGGTCAGGCGTTTGTCATAGGCGGAGAGAATGCCGATTTGCCACGGCCGGCGCGGGCGGTTTTTCAGTTGCGGGGTAAAGCTGTGCATGGCGCAGATTGCCACATCGTCCCGCCGTGCGCAGAGAGCGGCATAGGCGTCGTGATAGGGGCGGTGGAACAGGGCGAGGCGACGCTCTACCTCTGCGGCATCGGCGTGCCGGTTCTGCGGAATGATCGTTCCGTCGTAGAGTTTCATCACCAGCGTCGGGTCATCTTCGCCACGGTTCGGGTCGATCACGAGGCGCGAAAAATCCGTGTGAATCATCGGACTATCGAGAAGGCGCCCCAATTCACGGCTGACCCCCAGCGCTCCGACGTCATAGGCGATATGGCGCGCCATATCTTCTGCGCTGATGCCGAGATCGGGACCGATCTCCGGAGGAACCCGGTTCGTGGCATGGTCACATGTGATGAGCCAGCGTCCCGGTCGGTCGCTGCCTTCGATGTGAAAAGGGGCCTTGTCGGTCATTTTCGCGTCACCTTTTGCTGTCATGGCTCCAATACGCGCTTTGAGCGGGCAGGGCCAGTTGTGCCGAAGCCTTCTTTGCGTCATAGAAAAGGTGGCCCACCGTAAAACATCAAAAGACCGAAAGGACATCAGGCCGTTATGAGACGCCTTCGGAATGTAAAAATCGTGGCCACTTTGGGCCCGTCCTCCAATGATTACGACACTATTCGCGCTCTGTCCGAGGCAGGCGCCGATGTGTTCCGTTTGAACATGAGCCATGGCGATCACGAGGAAATCCGTGCCCGCCACTCCATCATCCGCAAGATCGAAACCGATCTTGGCCGCCCGATCGCGATTCTCGCCGATTTGCAGGGGCCGAAATTGCGGGTCGGAAAATTCGCCCACGAGGCGCATGATCTCGAAGAGGGCGACAAGTTCCGCCTCGATCTCGACGATGCGCCGGGCAATGGCGACCGGGTACAGCTGCCGCACCCCGAGATTTTCGCTGCCCTGAAACCGGGCGCGTCGCTTCTGGTCAATGACGGCAAAATCCGCCTCCAGGTGGAAGACTGTGGCGAGGATTACGCCAATTGCGTCGTCATCGTCGGCGGCACGATTTCCAACCGCAAGGGTGTGAACGTGCCGGATGTGGTGCTGCCGCTGGCCGCACTGTCTCCGAAAGATCGCAAGGATCTTGAGTTCGTCTGTGAGCTCGGTGTGGACTGGGTGGCTCTGTCTTTTGTGCAGCGCCCGGAAGACATGCTGGAAGCCAAGGAGCTTGTGAAAGGTCGCGCCTCCGTTCTGGCGAAGATCGAGAAGCCTTCCGCTGTGGATGCGTTCGAAGAGATTCTCGCCGTGTCCGACGGCATCATGGTTGCCCGTGGCGATCTGGGCGTCGAACTGCCGGTACAGGCTGTGCCGCCGATCCAGAAACGCCTGACGCGTCGCTGCCGTGCGGCTGCCAAGCCGGTGATCGTGGCGACCCAGATGCTTGAGAGCATGATCGAAAGCCCGATGCCGACCCGCGCCGAAGTGTCCGACGTGGCGACCGCCATTTACGAGGGTGCCGACGCCATCATGCTGTCGGCCGAATCTGCGGCGGGCAACTACCCGATCGAGGCCGTGACCACGATGAACAACGTGGCGATCGAAGTGGAAAACGATACGGTCTACCGCGATGTGCTCGACGCCTCGCGCTCCGGCATCAGCAAGGAAACCGTGGCGGACGCTATCGTGTCAGCCGCCCGTGAGATCGCGGAAACCACCGATGTCAAAGCGGTCGTGTGCTATTCCGAGAGCGGCACCACCGCTGCGCTCACCGCACGCGAACGTCCGCATGTGCCGATCATCGCCATGACGTCGCGCCGCAACACCGCGCGCAAGCTTTGTCTCTATTGGGGCATGCATTGTGTGATGACCGGTGAGGTCGAGCGCTTCAAGATGGCCGTGGTCAATGCGGCCCGCGCCGCGCGCACCTCTGGTTTCGCGACCGAAGCGGACAAGATCGTGGTGATTGCGGGCATCCCGTTCAACCAGCCGGGCTCCACGAACATTCTGCGGGTCGCGCCCTGTGAAGAGCGTCTGATCTTCAACACCGACCCGGAATAAGCTGGCGGGTGGGGCGAGATGGACGACACCGATCTTCTTCTTGTTTTGGGGTCGCTGTTCTGCTGTCTGGCCCTGCCCATGGCGATCAGCGCCTATTCGGAAGAGCGGTTCCCCCGTCTCGCCGCCCTTCTGGCAGTGATCGGCGGGGGGATGGTGGTTCTGGCGCTGGTGCTCAATCCCGGCGGCTATAGCTTTGCCGATCTCCCGGACGCAGTCATCCGTGTGCTTGGGCGGTTTTTTTAGGGGGAACCCACATCACAACACTTGCAAAGCGGCCACATCGGCTGTAATGGCAGCCCTTCATGGGACGCGTCCGGCGGTATGGCATGCCGAGTCGCGTTGATAACCACCCCATAAAGGAGATGGAAATGCCTAAGATGAAGACGAAGTCGAGCGCCAAGAAGCGCTTCAAAATGACCGCCACTGGCAAGGTCAAAGCGGGTCAGGCCGGCAAACGCCACGGCATGATCAAACGCACCACGAAATTTATCCGTGACGCACGTGGCACGACCACGCTCTCCGCACCCGATGCGAAGATCGTGAAGTCCTACATGCCGTACAACCGCTAATAGGGGAGAGAGACACATGTCCCGCACCAAAGGTGGTACCGTTACCCACGCCCGTCACAAGAAAGTTCTGAAGGCCGCCAAAGGTTACTACGGCGCCCGTTCCCGGAACTTCCGCACCGCAACTCAGGCTGTCGACAAGGCGAACCAGTACGCGACCCGCGACCGTAAGGCCCGCAAGCGTAACTTCCGCGCCCTGTGGATCCAGCGTATCAACGCTGCCGTGCGTTCGCATGACGAAGCGCTGACCTACTCCAAATTCATCAACGGCCTCGCGCTGGCTGGTATCGAAGTGGACCGTAAGGTTCTCTCCGACCTCGCCATCAACGAGCCGGAAGCGTTTGGTGCCATCGTCGAAAAGGCGAAGGCTGCTCTGGCTTAATCGCCAAGCTTTGGAATTCGAAAAGGCCGCCTTTTGGGGCGGCCTTTTTTGTTGCTCGGTCTGTGCCGATCTTGGTCGATCACGCTCTGGTCAAAGCCAAGTTGCGCCCATTTCATCAGAGACATTCCAAATGCTGCCTGTGCCAAAGCGCGTGCTGTCATCGCTTTGCAGCACGACACGGATGTCTGATCCCTCCAAGTCTTCGAGCGTCACACCCAGCAGGAAAACATAGGTTGAGGTGATGTCCTCTCCGAGTTCTGTGGCCATGTCCTCGTCCACCACCGGCTGGATCAAAGTGCCCATGCCCAGAGAGGTTTCAATCTCTGTTGCGCTATACTCAAGTTCAATGCCGCTCACATCCTCGGGCATCTCGTAATCCGGGGCGTACACGCCGAGCAGAAGCCCATCTTCCTCCGGATCGAAATCGGTGACAACGGCGGCAACGCTTTCGCCACTCTCGCCGTAGAGCATAAGATTGTCTTCGCCCTCCCCCAGAGACACAAGGTTGATCCCGTCCTCAAGCAGAATGCCATCGTCTCCGTCGCCAGCGCTGATCACATCGTTGCCGGTCTCGTCAGCGTCATCCAGAATATAATTGCCGTCGAAAATATTGTCGTCGCCCGCGCCGCCATAGACCACGTCTGATCCGTCGCCCGCGACGATCAAATCGCCGCCTTCGCCGCCCGACAGCGTGTCGTCGCCGTCATCGCCGAAAATCTGGTCAAAACCGCCACGCCCGAAAATCGTGTCATCGCCCTCGTCACCGAACAGCACATCCCAAGCTTCACCATCGGAGCCGAGGATCACGTCATCGCCCCCATTCCCGGATACCATATCGGATTCGCCTGCTTCCAAATCGTCCGGCATCGCGATGAAGTCGTCGCCCTCTGTGCCTTCGTTATAGGACCAGTCTGTGTCCTCATAGGGGACGAGAAGGTCTTCTTCATTCTCAACCGTACCCTGGGCCAGCACAGGGTCATCCTCAAAGGCGGTTTCCAATGCGACGATCTCCGTGTCATCGAGCGTGTCGAGATTGTCCTCAATCCCTGCCTCATCGATGTCGTCCTGAACCTTTTCGTCATCCGACCAGTCGATCAGCCCGGTCAGTGATCCGATCGCAACCCAGCTGGCGGTCGACAGCAAAATTATCCCAAGCATCGTTTGCCCCCAAAATCATACAAAACAATACAAAGATCGTACCGGTGCCTTCTCAAAACACCAGCTTTTTGCGCCACATTTTTGCCGTTTTTCCCACGTGGCTTGTCTCACGGAAGGACTCGCGATAAGTCCGGGGCCAAGAGATTTTCGCAAAGGCCGGACGATGGACGATCTGAAGAACAAATACCTCACCGCGATCTTGCAGGCTGGGGACGAGGCGACGCTGGAAGACATTCGTCTGCAAGCGGTTGGCAAAAAGGGCGAAGTGGCGCTCAAGATGCGTGAACTGGGCAAGATGAGCCCGGAAGAGCGTCAGGTCATGGGGCCGAAACTCAATGCCTTGAAGGACGAGATCAACTCCGCGCTGGCCGCCAAAAAGGTCGCTCTGGAAGACGCCGCTTTGGATGCGCGCCTCGCCGAAGAATGGCTCGATGTGACCCTTCCGGGCCGTCAGCGTCCGCAAGGGACTATTCACCCGATCTCCCGCGTCTCCGAAGAGATTTACGCGATCTTCGCCGATCTCGGGTTTGCCGTGGCCGAAGGCCCGCAGATCGAAGACGATTTCCACAACTTCGACGCGCTCAACATCGCGCCGAACCACCCGGCGCGCCAAGAGCATGACACCTTCTACATGCACCGCGCCGAGGGCGACGAACGTGCGCCGAACGTGCTGCGCACCCACACCTCGCCGGTGCAAATCCGCTCGATGATTGCCCAAGGCGCACCGATCCGCATCATCGCGCCGGGCCGTGTGTACCGTTCCGACTACGACCAGACCCACACGCCGATGTTCCACCAGGTCGAAGGCATGGCCATCGACAAAGACATCTCCATGGCGAACCTGAAATGGGTGCTCGAAGAGTTCTACACCGCGTTTTTCGGCACCAAGGTCAAAACCCGCTTCCGCGCCTCGCATTTTCCCTTCACGGAACCCTCCGCCGAGGTGGACGTGCAGTGCAAATGGGAAAACGGCACCGTGACCGTGGGCGAAGGCGACGATTGGCTCGAAGTCCTGGGCTCCGGCATGATGCACCCCAAAGTCCTGACCGCCGGCGGCATCGACCCGAAAGAGTGGCAAGGCTTTGCTTTTGGCATGGGGATCGACCGTCTGGCAATGCTGAAATACGGCATCCCGGATTTGAGGGCCTTCTTTGACTCTGACCTGCGCTGGCTGCGTCACTATGGGTTTAGTGCGCTTGGCACGCCGACGCTGGCGGGGGGGATTCACGGGTGAAAAAGGATGCGTAGTTAAAGGTTTGATAACAATTTCGCCAGTACGCTTGATGTGTATTGTCTTGACCTAAAGGGGTAAAAGACACATATTTACTGTAAGCAACACAAAGAAATTCATGCCAACAGTATGATTTTCAACATAAAAAGGGGAATGCCATGAAGCTATTCGTCATTTTTGCGCCTGCTCGTGAGGGTTGGGGTGGATAATGAGACTCTGACACTCCTGCTTCAGGAGGTGTCACATCCTCAAACTTTTATCAGTAAGTACGGCCCCCTGTTTTCAGCTGGGGCCGTACTTATTTCTGCAACTGTTGCGTTCTTTGTCGCGCGAACAAACATAAAAGAACAACGGCGCATTGCCAGACGTAGGGCAACTCTGGACTTGTTGTCACGCAATGAGTGGGATTCTGACTACCTTAAGGCGCGTAATGAATTTAATGTTCTGAAAAATACACCGCCAGGCTTGGCGTTTTGGACTTCGGAAGATCACGCTGCATCGCCTCAAATTGCGACGATTAGAAGTGTTCTGAATGACTACGAGATGATTGCAATTGGCATTGAGGAAGATATTTTGGACGAAGACCTTTACCTCAAATGGTTTAGGTCGTCGCTTTTAAAAGATTATGAGCTTTCTAAGGATGCGATTAATTCTCTGAGAGAGAAACATAAGGTTCCAAGTCTTTATGATCGTTTTGAGCTGTTGGCAGTCAAATGGGAGAAGCGATAGGAAAGTGTCGTTAAAAAGACGGTTTCACCCTCGTTGATCCTTAGGTAGAAAGCAGCCAAGCTATAGACGGACGTGCTGCTATGAAATTCACACTCTCCTGGCTCAAAGAGCATCTGGAAACCGAGGCCTCCCTCGATGACATCCTTTACGCGCTGACCGATCTCGGGCTTGAGGTCGAAGGCGTCGAGAACCCGCGCGACAAGCTTAAGGGCTTTAAGCTCGTGAAGGTCAAAGAGGCCGTGCAGCACCCCGACGCCGACAAGCTTCGGGTCTGTCAGGTCGAATCTGATGAGGGCATGACCCAGATCGTCTGTGGCGCGCCCAATGCCCGCGCGGGGATCACCGCCGTTTTGGCCAAACCCGGCATGTATATCCCCGGCCTCGACATCACCATTTCCGTCGGCAAAATCCGCGGCGTCGAGAGCCATGGCATGATGGCGTCTGAGCGCGAGCTGGAGCTGTCGGACGAGCACAACGGCATCATCGAGCTGGAAGACGGCGAGGTCGGCATGGAGTTCGCCGACTGGCTGGCGAAGCACGATCCGGCGAAGGTCGATCCGGTGATCGAGATCGCCATCACCCCGAACCGGCCGGATGCGCTTGGTGTCCACGGCATCGCCCGCGATCTCGCGGCGCGGGGTCTTGGCACGTTGAAACCGCTCAAGGTGGAAACGGTCGAGGCGAAATTCCCGAACCCGATCTCGGTGGAGATTACGGAGGCCGCGAAAGACGGTTGTCATGTGTTTGGCGGTCGTCTGATCAAAGGCGTGAAAAACGGCCCCTCGCCGAAATGGTTGCAGGATCGTCTGACCGCGATTGGCCTGCGCCCGATTTCCATTCTGGTCGATGTCACCAACTTCTTCACCTATGACCGCAACCGCCCGCTGCACGTGTTCGATGCGGCGACGGTGAAAGACGGTCTGGTGATCGACCGCGCGAAAGGCGGCGAGGAGTTGCTGGCGCTCGATGAGAAGACCTACAAAATGCCCGAAGGCGCGATGTGCATCTTCTCTGGTGGCAAGGTCGAGAGCATCGGCGGCATCATGGGCGGTGAAGAGACCGGCTGTTCCGATGAGACCACGGATGTGTTCGTCGAGGCGGCGTTCTGGAACATGCTGGACATCGCAAAAGGTGGTCGTGCGCTGAAGATCAATTCGGATGCGCGCTACCGGAATGAGCGCGGCATCGACCCGGCCTACAACCTGCAGGCGCTTGACGATGCAACGGCGATGATCCTTGAGCTGTGCGGGGGCGAGGCCTCTGAGGTTGTCGTCGCCGGTGAAGTGCCGGATGTGTCTCGCGCCTATCACCTCGACACCGATCGGGTGCAGTCGCTGGTCGGCATGACCATTCCGGCAGAGCGTCAGGTCGCGATCCTTGAGAGCCTTGGCTTTGTCATGGACGGCGATATGGCGCAGGTGCCGAGCTGGCGTCCGGACGTGTTGGGCGAGGCCGATCTTGTGGAAGAGGTCGCCCGTGTCGAGAGCCTGACCCATCTGGAACCGAAGCCGATGAAACGCCCGACGGGTGTGGCCAAGCAAATCCTGACCCCGATGCAGGTGCGCGAAAGCAAAGCGCGCCATCAGGCGGCGGGGCTTGGGTTCAATGAATGCGTGACCTACAGCTTTATCGACCAGAAATCCGCCGAGTTGTTCGGCGGTGGTTCGGACGCGGTGCGTCTGGAAAACCCGATCTCGTCCGAGATGAGCCACATGCGCCCGGACCTTTTGCCCGGTCTTCTGGCGGCGGCGACGCGCAACCAAGCGCGCGGCTTCTCTGACCTGAACCTGTTCGAGTGCGGCCCGGCCTTCTTCGGCGGCGAGCCGGGCGAGCAGCGCGCGCAAATCTCCGGTCTGCGCGTTGGTGCGACGGGGGCGAAGGACGTGCATGGCGAGCGTCGTGTCTACGATCTCTATGACGCGAAAGCCGATGCGGAGGCCGTTTTGGCCGCCATCGGCGCGCCCGCCAAAGCGCAAATTCTGCGCGACGCCTCAAAGTGGTTCCATCCGGGCCGGTCGGGCAAAATCTGCCTCGGTCCGAAAAAGGTTCTGGCCGAGTTCGGTGAGCTGCACCCGAAGGTTCTCAAAGAGATGGGCGTCAAAGGCACGGCTGTGGCCTTTACCGTCTATCTGGAAGAGGCTCCGATGCCACGGGGCAACAAGATCGCACGTTCGGCGTTCTTCACCAACGATCTGCAAGCCGTCGAGCGTGACTTTGCCTTTGTCGTTGACAAGGACGTGCGGTCGCTCGACGTGGTGAACGCGGCGGGTGGTGCCGACAAGGCGCTGATCGAAGATGTGCGCATTTTTGACGAGTTCATCGGCGGCTCGCTGGGCGAGGACAAAAAATCGCTGGCGATCACCGTGCGCATTCAGCCGACCGAAGGGACGCTGAAAGAGAAAGACATCGAAGCGCTGTCGCAAAAGATCATCGCCAAAGTGGAAAAATCCACCGGCGGTGTGCTCCGCGGCTAAGGTCTGGCTTTGAGAAGATTTGAGAAACGGCGCCTATTGGGCGCCGTTTTTTAGTTTCACGATGATGTAGGACACGTCTTCGGTGACGTCGGGGTCTTCGAAACGATAGGGCAGGGTCGCGGTCCGAACCTCGGGCGTGCCGAGAACCCGCTCAGAGAGGCCATATTTCTCGATGAGAGCGCTGACGCGCTTTGGTTCATCCGTGTTCACGACCACGAAACAGGGTAGCCCGTCCGGCACTTCGGGGTTTGCAAGCGTCGAAGGGGTGATCCAGTCGGGACGGTGGAATTTCAGGTTGCCAAGGAAATAATAGCCCATCGCATCGAACGCGACGGGGGCTTCGGTGCCGCATTGTGTTTCGATTTCGTCCGCTAGGAGATCAACGCGCAGGGAATCCGATCCCGCACCACGGAGCCGAATATCGGCCATGGCGGCGATCAGGAGGATGGCGAGCAGGGCGCAGAACCGCAGGACATTGCGCGCCGCACGCGGAGAGATCGCAGTGCCAGCGCGAAGCATAAGCCCGATGGAGAGCGGCATGAGGGCCGGAAGAAGCCAGCGGGCCTGCACGTCGCTACTGCCGGAGACGATGACGCCAGCCAGTGACAGCAAAAGGCCAAATGCGCCCGCAATCATGAGCCACGCACCGATGCCCAGATCATCGGAGACGCTTTTGAGCGCGCGGCGGGCGGGTAGCCAAGCGAACAGGGCCGTCAGGAGGGGCAGAAGCATCGCCACGCCGCCTTGCGTGAAGAACTCGCTGATGCCCTGAGCGCGAGGCGACAGGGAGGATTTGTGCGACGTGTGGTAGAACTTGCTGGTGGAGGCGAGCGCCTCATCGATGTGAGACAGCACCCATGCATAGGGGAGTGCCACCAGAACGGCCGCAATGGCGAGGGTAATCGCGAGTTCCCGGCGCCACAGGGCGGCGCGCATCTGTGGATGGAGGAATGTGGCAAAGAACAGCGAGACGGGGAAAAGCCAGAAGTTGTATTTTGCCAATCCGCCCGCGCCGAGGATGAGGCCGAGCGCGATCCAATGCCAAAACTGCGGCGCTTTCCAAAGGCGCATCAGGACATAGAGGCACCACGCCATCGCAGCATACATCGCAATGGAATGCGACCCGGCCCGTTGTCCTTCCCATGACAGGTTCGGCAACAGCAAAAGCCCCATCGTGCCCAAGAGCGACAGTCGGACGGGCAGTTTCTGCCGCAGCCCGAGATAGACGCCCGCATAGGTCAGGCAAAGCAAAGCGTTCTTCGTGACGGTCAGCGCAAAGGTGTTGAAGCCGAAGAGATGGAAAGAGGCGGCCTGAAGCCAGTTGTAGAGGGGCAGCTGTGGCCCGTAGCCAAGGCGAAAGTCGCGGGCCAGAGCCATCATCTCTGCCTCGTCCACTTCGAACGATCCGCCGAGCACCGTGCGCACGAGGGTCTGGATCGCGAAGTAGCCGAAAATCACGCTTAGAAAGAGGCGGTCCTGCGTTACCTCCGGCTTACTCGCGCTGTTGCCATGTCCTGCGGTCTTCACTGGGTTTGTCCGAAACGATAATAGACCCGAAGCGAGGCATCGCTGTGGTTCGCCGGGAGGTCTATGGTTTCGCGTGGAGCGTAGGTCGCGCTGTCCGCGCCGCTCCAGCCGACAAATTGGGCACGTTTGATCAGGTCTTCGTCATAGCGGCTGACGATCAGGACATGGGGTGTCTCTATGCCGCGCATCGCCGTCGGAAGTGTCGAGGCGATGTCCCACTCCCAATCTGGCCGCAGCAAAGCGAGGTTGCCGCCAAGGTAGAAGCCGCTGACGACCACCGTATCAGAAGGCAGGTCCATGGCTTCGATTGCCTGCGCCAGACCTTCGAAGTCGTAATCGCGGCGCGCACCATCCTTGTAGCGGTCATGCGCTAGTCCCGCGAAGATACCGACGGCGAGCAGGGCCACTGAGCAATTGAAAGCGATGACCGCCTTGCGGCTCACGCGGTTCGCGAGCGCCATGTAGATCGCGATGACGAGGGGAATGACGATGGGCAGCAGCCAGCGTGTGGTGACATTGCCCGCGCCGGACATCCAAACGACGGCCAGTCCGACACCCATGCTCAAAATCGCGATGCGGAGCAGCAGCGGCACGAGCCAAGGGGCAGAGGTTTCAGGCCGCGGCGCTTTGCGCGAGAAAAGATGCATGAGGCCCGCGACGATCATCGGCAGCAGCAACAGTGCGACAAGGCCGCCGAGATATTCGATGACCCCTTGGGGGATAAGCTCGGTCGGGCCGCGATCCAGTTTGAACTTATGCGCCGAGGCCATCGCGAGGCGGGCATTTTCCTGCATCCAAACATACGGACCGACGCAGAAAATCACCGCGATCACGGGCACGATCAGGGCACGGCGGCTGCGCATCGCCTGACGCGTTTCGGGGAAGGTCAACGCCACCAGAAACAGCGCGATGGGAATGGACCAGTAGTTGTACTTGGAAATCCCGCCGATCCCGACCGCAAGGCCGAGCAGGATCCAGTCCCGCCAGCGCCCGGTGCGGACCACCCAGAGGAAGGCGGCAAACGTGCCGGAAATGGCGGCAAGCATGGCATTGGAATGGGTGGTGATCCGTTCTGCCTCCCAAGCGATGTCGGGGATCAGGAACATCGACAGTGTCGCGACAGCGGCCTGTTTGGCGGGGAGCCATGCGCGAAGCCCGACGAAGAGCAGGGCGAAGGTCGCCCAGAGCATGACATGTTTGAGCAATGTGATGCCGAAAAGCGTTTTGCCGAACACCGCGAAGACGCCCACTTGCAGCCAGTTGTAGAACGGAAGCTGCGGGCCGTAGCCCCATTGCAAACCGGGCGTCATCATCAGCATCTCGCCGTCATCGCCTTCAAGCCCGCCGCCCATCAATAGGCGTTGGACAATCTGTAGGATGTAGTAGCCGGTGATCGCGAGGAAAAAGTATCGGGTGATGCGGGCATCGGAGCCGGCATCAGATGAGCCGGGCTGTCCGGGAATGGCCTGTGTCATCGCATGCTCTGCCTGAGAATTTGGTTAGGGCTATGCTATCTGGTGACACAGGCCGGGTCCATGCCGTTATGCGGGGACCGGGGGCATGTTTTTTGCCTTCTCGACCGCCGGACGTGCGTAGAAGCGTGCAACATATGCCGGTACGTTTTTCAGATCGTGATAGCTCAAGACTTCAAGCGCGCCGTAGAAGGCGAGGCCGTTGAGCCAAGGAGCAATCGCCATGTCGGCGATGGAATAGTCGCCCATGATCCAGTCGCGCCCTTCCAGACGTTGTTCCAGCACGTTCAGCAGGCGTTTGGATTCGTTGATGTAACGCTCGCGCGGGGTCGGATCTTCCATTTTCGCGCCAGCGAATTTGTAGAAGAACCCAAGCTGGCCGAACATTGGGCCGAGGCCCCCCATTTGGAACATCAGCCATTGGATCGTTTCATAACGGGTTTTCGGGTCTTTCGAGAGGAACTTCCCGGATTTCTCGGCGAGATAGATCAGGATCGCGCCGGATTCGAACAGTTCGATCTGCGACCCGTCTGGGCCATTCGGATCGATGATCGCGGGGATCTTGTTGTTTGGGTTGAGGCTCAGGAATTCGGGGCTTTTCACATCGGCATCTGCGAGCGTGACAAGATGCGCCTCATAGTCGATGCCCATCTCTTCGAGGGCGACAGAGATTTTGACGCCATTGGGGGTCGGGTAGGAATAGAGTTGCAGCTTTTCAGGGGACTGGGCGGGCCAGCGTGCGGTGATCGGGTGGTCGAGAACAGCCATAACATATCCATGCGTTGAGGGATTGAATTGCCTCAAACCTATGTCGTTCGGCTCGGAAAAAAACCATTTCGCATGTGCGGCATTGTGGTAAGCAATGTGCATGCGCCACGGGTCGCGGGCTGTGGTATCATTTGGGACAGAAGTGGAACATAGAAATGCTTAAAGAATTCAAGGCGTTTATCGCCAAGGGCAATGTCATGGACATGGCCGTGGGTATCATCGTCGGCGCGGCCTTCACCGCCATCGTCAAATCCATGGTCGCCGACCTGATCAACCCGATCATCGGGATTTTCACCGGTGGTCTCGACTTCACCAACCGGTTCTTGGTCATCTCGGGCGATGTCGCTCCGGGCACCTCCTTGGAAGCGGCGCGCGAAGCGGGGGCTTCCATCTTTGCCTATGGCGCCTTCATCATGGCCGTGATCAACTTCCTGATCATCGCAGCCGTTGTCTTTATGCTCGTCAAATTCGTGAACAAGGTGAAAGACGCAGCCGAGAAGGAAGAAGAGGCTGCTCCGGCACCGGAGGAACCGAAAGGTCCGAGCGAGCTCGATGTGCTGCTCGAAATTCGCGACGCTCTGAAGAAGTAAGCTCAGAGATTGTTAAGGCCCGCTGCCGGGAGACAGCGGGCCTTTCTGCGGTGCAGGGCACCACAGGGGACACATTTATATTACGGTCCGGCGGGCGATTTCCGACGCGCTTGTCCCCGAAAAGAAATCATGGAAGATTGTCGCGCTCATGAAGCTCTGGCCGGGAGAAAGCACTGCGATGATCAAGCTTGACGAAACAGACCGCCGCATCCTGCGCATTCTTCAACGTCGTGGCCGGATTTCGAATGCGGATCTGGCGCAAGAAGCGAATGTGTCGAGCTCTGCCTGTCACCGCCGCGTACAGCGGCTTGAGGCGGAAGGCATCATCAAAGATTACGTCGCCCTGCTTGACCCGCGCGCCCTTGATCGGCGCACCACGGTGTTCGTCGATGTCACACTGAGCAGTCAGGCCGATGACATTCTCGCCGCCTTCGAGAAGGCGGTGAAGAACATGCCGGACGTTCTCGAATGTCATCTGATGGCCGGGAAAGCGGATTACATCCTCAAGGTGGTGGCCGCTGATACCGATCATTTCGCCGAGGTGCACCGTCAATTGGTGCGTCTGCCCGGGGTGCAGACCATGCAGTCGTCGTTTGCCATGCGCACCGTCTTCAAGACCACGGCTTTGCCTGTTTGAGCCGGTCACGCGTACGAGATTTGGAGAATTTGTCTGACCCATGGTAAGCCTGAAGCAAGCCGCGTTTGGGAGGAGGCGGTGACTATGCGCACAAGTCACAGTGAACACATCATTTCCACGGTCGAATCGGGCTCTGTCGGCACGCGTCTGACGGCCAGTTGGCGGCGCTCTTTGCAAAAGCATGGGCTTGATCCGGGACGCAATCCGGGGCCGCGCCGGTTTACCGAGGCCGAGGTTGCGGAACGCCGCGCGCGGCTTGAAGGTTTCATGGGGCTCGCCGCGCCGAAACTCGATCAACTGTTCCAGATGGTCGGCAATACCGGCTGTTCCGTTCTGATGACGGATCGCGATGGTGTGGTGTTGGATCAGCGCTCGAAAGACGGGGATGCAGAGACGTTCAAGGCTTGGGGGCTTTGGACGGGGGCCGATTGGTCGGAAGAGGCCGAAGGCACCAACGGGATCGGCACCTGTCTCACCGAGGCGCGCGCCCTGATCATTCATCGCGACGAACACTTCATGAGTCGCAACACGGTGATGTCCTGCATGGATGCGCCGATCTTTGGCCCGGACGGCGAATTGATCGCGGCGCTTGATGTCTCGTCCTGCCGTGCCGATCAGACCGAGGCCTATGCCCGTCTGATCGCAGGCGTCGTGACGCAAACCGCGAAACAGATCGAGACCGAAGCCTTCCGTGCCGCTTTCCCCAAAGCTCGGATCATTGCCGCACCGGAAGAGCGCCCCGAAGGGGCGGTGCTTTTGGCCGTCGATCAGGACGATCTCATCATCGGCGCGACCCGTGCGGCGCGCAAAGCCTATGGGCTGGGCTTCGAGGCGCAGATCGCGCCGCGCCCGGCCTCCGACATTCTTGGACGTGACGATTCCGCCTCCGCTCTGGAGCGCGCCGAACGGGCCGCGCTCAAACGTGCGATTGCACGGGCCGGAGGGAATCTGTCGGCGGCGGCGCGGGAGCTCGGGATCGGGCGGGCGACGCTCTATCGCCGGATGAAACGCCTTGGCCTCGGGGAGAATGGTGCAAACTGATCGGAACCTGTCTCAGAGGTGAGACATTTCCGCGCTGCGGCGTCTGTGGGCGGGGATTGCTCAACAGTTAAGGTAGCGTTCACACTCCTTCTCATATCGTGACGTGGAGGACGTCACGCAGAACTGAGGAGGAACTCAATGAACGTTCAGGCAGAGGCAAGCGCACAGTACGCTTCCCCTTTCAAATCCCGCTATGACAACTTCATCGGCGGCAAGTTCACCCCGCCTGTGAATGGCAAATACTTCGACAACACGACCCCGATCACGGGTGAGAAAGTCTGTGAAGTCGCCCGCTCCGATGCCGCTGATGTCGAATTGGCTCTCGACGCCGCCCATGCCGCGAAAGACGCATGGGGTGCGACCAGCCCGGCAGAGCGTGCCAACATCCTGCTGAAAATTGCGGACCGTATCGACGAAAATCTTGAGATCATCGCTACGGCGGAGACCTGGGACAACGGCAAACCGATCCGTGAAACCATGGCCGCTGACATTCCGCTGTCTGCCGACCACTTCCGCTACTTCGCGGGTGTGCTGCGCAGCCAGGAGGGCACGATGTCCGAGATCGATGCGGATACGGTGGCCTATCACTACCACGAGCCGCTCGGCGTCGTGGGCCAGATCATCCCGTGGAACTTCTCCATCCTGATGGCGGCATGGAAGCTTGCTCCGGCGCTCGCGGCGGGCAACTGTATCGTGCTGAAACCGGCGGAACAGACCCCGGCTGCGATCATGGTGATGATGGAACTGATCGCTGACCTGCTTCCGGCAGGCACGCTTAACATCGTCAACGGCTACGGTGCCGAAGTGGGCGCTCCGCTTGCACGCTCGTCGCGCATCGCGAAGATCGCTTTCACCGGCTCGACCCAAACCGGCCGCATGATCATGCAATACGCCACCGAGAACCTCATTCCGGTGACGTTGGAACTTGGTGGTAAATCGCCGAACATCTTCTTCTCCGACGTAATGCGAGAAGATGACGCCTTCCTCGATAAGGCCGTCGAAGGTTTCGTGCTCTTTGCCTTCAACCAAGGCGAGGTCTGCACCTGCCCGTCCCGCGCGCTCATTCAGGAAGACATCTACGACGAGTTCATCGAGCGTTGTATCGCCCGCGTGAAAGCGATCAAACAGGGCGACCCGCGCGACATCAATACCATGGTCGGCGCTCAGGCCAGTTCCGAGCAGCAGGAAAAAATCCTGTCCTATCTGACCATCGGTCGCGAAGAAGGCGCCGAAGTTCTGGTGGGGGGCGATGCGGCCCGTTTCGACGGTGAGCTGTCTGGTGGCTACTATGTCCAGCCGACGATCCTCAAAGGCCACAACAAAATGCGTGTGTTCCAAGAGGAAATCTTCGGCCCGGTTGTCTCTGTCACGACCTTCAAGGACGAAGAAGAAGCGCTGCATATCGCCAATGACACCATGTACGGCCTCGGCGCCGGTGTGTGGTCGCGCGATATGAACACCTGCTACCGCTTCGGTCGCCACATTCAGGCCGGTCGTGTTTGGGTGAACAACTACCACGCCTACCCGGCCCACGCTGCCTTTGGCGGCTACAAACAGTCGGGCATCGGTCGCGAGACCCACAAGATGATGCTCGATCACTACCAGCAGACCAAAAACATGCTGGTTTCCTACAACCCGAATAAGCTTGGTTTCTTCTAAGCTTACCCCTCGCGGGGCACGCGCGTGTACCTCCTCCCCCCCTTTGGGTCCGCGTGTGCCCCGCACTTTCATCCTTGAAATGAGACCGCAGAGAAGATGCGCCCTCTGTCCTGCCACGAAGGCGAGTGCGTAGGCTCTCTTTGAAAACGGGAGATGTATTATGGCCATTGAACGCGTTGTTGCGACCGATGCTGCCCTTGATCTCCTGTCTGAGATCATCGAAGAACATGGCCCCGTCGTGTTCGTGCAATCCGGCGGCTGCTGTGACGGCTCCGCGCCGATGTGTTTGCGGCAGGGCGATTATCTCATCGGTTCGCGCGACATCAAACTCGGCGAGATTGCCGGGGCGGAGGTCTGGATTTCCCCCTCTCTTTTTGAAATTTGGAAGCACAGCCAGCTGATCCTTGATGCAGGGCAGGGGCATGGCGCGGGCTTTTCCTTGGACACTGGGCGTGGGCGCTGTTTCCTGTCGAAAGCGCGGGTGTTCACCGATGAGGAATGGGCTGAGCTTGAGGCCTCTGAGGTCTGACCCTGACGGGCCATTCGCCTTTCTCCTCGCGTTAACCTTAATCTGATTAACCTTAACGCCCCATCGAAAACGCTCGTCGATGGGCCATTCGGACCCGTCTTCGGCGAAAAACCTCAAAGAATAGGCCGGATCGAGTGGTTCGGCTCGCGCGTGCCTGTAGACTCTGGCGTTCAAACCCGCTAAACGACGCTATCTTGCGCCTAGGTTTGGCGCCATAACGGATTTTTCCCCTGATGCTGACGCCTCTTTCTGACGCCCTCGCTGAGCGCGGGTTCGACACTTTGACCGACGTGCAAACCGCCGTCACCGCCCCCGAGCTTGCGGAGGCGGATCTTTTGGTGTCGGCCCAGACGGGCTCGGGCAAAACCGTGGGCTTTGGTCTCGCGATTGCGCCGACGCTTTTGGGAGAGGCTGAGCGTTTCGAACATGCCGGCAGCCCGCTGGCTCTCGTCGTTGCCCCGACCCGCGAACTTGCGATGCAGGTCGCGCGTGAGCTGGGTTGGCTCTACGGCAAGACGGGCGCACGGATTTCGACCTGTATCGGCGGTATGGACGCGCGCGATGAGCGTCGGAGCCTTGAGCGCGGTGCGCATATCGTTGTCGGTACGCCGGGGCGTTTGCGCGATCACATCACGCGGGGCGCGTTGGACCTCTCTGAGATCCGCGCCATTGTGCTCGACGAGGCGGATGAGATGCTTGATCTCGGCTTCCGCGAAGATCTCGAATTCATGCTCGGCGAAGCGCCGGAAGAGCGTCGCACGCTTCTGTTCTCGGCCACGGTGTCCAAATCCATCGCCGAGATTGCCAAGACGTATCAAAATGATGCCGTGCGCGTCACGACCATCAGCGACCGCGAACAGCACAGCGACATCACCTATCAGGTGGTGCAATGTGCGCCGCGCGATGCTGAGCACGCGATCATCAACCTGCTGCGCTATCACGACAGCCAGACCTCGATCGTTTTCGCCAACACCCGCGCCGCCGTGGCCCGTTTGACCGCTCGTTTTGCCAACCGCGGCTTTGCCGTGGTGAGCCTGTCGGGTGAGCTGTCGCAGGATGAGCGCAGCCATGCGCTGCAGGCGCTGCGGGACGGGCGTGCGCGCGTCTGTGTGGCCACCGATGTGGCTGCGCGCGGCATCGACCTGCCGAACCTTGAGCTTGTGATCCATGCGGATTTGCCGACGAATACCGAAGGCTTGTTGCACCGCTCTGGCCGGACCGGGCGTGCCGGGCGCAAAGGCATTTCGGCCCTGATCGCGCCGGATAACATCTCGAAAAAAGCCTCGCGACTTCTGCGTTGGGCGAAGATCGAGGCGGAATGGATTCATGCGCCGACGGCGGAAGAAATCCTCGCCCTCGATGAAAGCCGCCTGATTGAGGACTCGTCTTGGGAGCGCGAACTTTCCGAGGAGGATCAAGCCTTTGCGGCGAAGCTTCTTGAGAAGTTCTCTGCCGAGCAAGTCGCGGCCGCCTGTCTGCGTCTTTACCGGGCTGGCCTCTCCGCGCCGGAGGAATTGAACGTCCATACCGCGAAACGTCCGCAAGACGTGCGTGCGGCTTTCGGGCCGTCGAAATGGGTGTCCTTGTCGGTCGGTCGCGATGGCAATGCGGAACCGCGTTGGCTGTTGCCGCTGCTGTGCCGGGCCGGAAATCTTGAGAAAACTCAAATCGGTAAAATCCGTATGCAGGACACGGAGACCTTCGTGGAACTGCAGGAAGCTGCTGTTTCTGGCTTCCTCGACCGTCTTGGGGCGGGCGGTGAGCTTGAAGACGGGATCAAAGTCACGGCGCTCGATAAGGAGCCGGAAATGCAAGGCGGTCGGCGCAGCCCGGCCGGGCGCCCGCATAAAGCCTTCCCGTCCAAAGACAAACCGCGCTTTGACAAGCCGCGCGGCAATGGCTCTGCAGAAGAGTATCTGAGCGAGCGTGCACCGCGTGAGCGCAAGCCGAAGTTCGACAAGCCCAAATACGATAAGCCGAAGTTTGAAAAGCCTGCGCGCAAGGAGCGGGACGATGCCGTCCATGCCCCCGCGAAACCGAAAAAGCCGCATCGCAAAGGTGGCAGCTTTGGTGCGGAAAAGGGCGCTGATAAGCCGTCGGCAAAGCGTCGGCAAAACGTCGGACATGCGTCGGGCACATCGTCGGATGGGCCGAAACCAGCCGGTCGATATGCGGGCAAGCCGAAATCGGGTTCTGAGACTTGGTCGAAGGGCAAGGGGACTGGCAAACCTTCTGGTGCGCCGAAAGGCAAAACCGCCAAGCCGAAGGGCAAAGCCAAACCGCAACGTAAGGGCGGTGACGCCCTGCCGCGCCGCCGGGGCTAATCGCCCCGGGTCGGCTCGATCAGTATGTAAGCGGGCCTGATTTTCAGTCAGAACAGAAGACAAAAACAAACCCCCGGAGCGTAGAGCTGCCGGGGGTTGTATTCTTTTAATGTCTCACATCACACGAAGTGTTCCGCAAGACCGTTCGAAGCGTCGAACTTGCTCTCTTAGAGCATACCCTCGCGCTGAGCTTTTTTACGAGCCAGCTTGCGGGCACGGCGGATGGCCTCGGCCTTCTCGCGCGCTTTCTTCACGGACGGCTTCTCGAAATGTTGCTTGAGCTTCATTTCACGGAAAACGCCTTCACGTTGAAGTTTTTTCTTCAGAGCACGGAGTGCCTGATCGACGTTGTTATCACGAACGCTAACCTGCATGTGGTGTCACCACCTTCCTAAGTTAGATTTGCAAAATTTGCAGGAGGTGGCCGTATAGCAAAGACACTCTAGCTTGTCTACTATGCCGGTGGGCCCGCCCGCTTCTAACAGAGGACAAAGACATGCCAGTGACCGCTTATCCTGATCCGACCCGTGAAAAATTGCTCGATGCAGCGCTGATCCATGTGGTTTTCGACGGTTGGGGGCCGGAAACCTTCAAGGCGGCTTTGGCTGATTCGGATGTGCCGGAGGCCTTGGCCAAGGTGGCCGCACCGCGCGGATCGGCCGATCTGGCGGTGGCGTATCACAAACGTGGCGACCGGGAGATGGTCGAGGCGCTGGCCCATGCCGATATGTCCGAGATGCGATTCCGCGACAAGATCGCCCATGCCATCTGGCTTCGGTTGCAGGCGGTGGACCGCGAGGTGGTGCGCCGGGGGATGTCGCTGTTCTCCCTGCCGCATCTTGCGCCCGAGGGGACGAAGCTTGTCTGGGAAACGGCGGATGCGATCTGGACGGCGCTCGGGGATACCTCCGAGGATGTGAACTGGTACAGCAAGCGCGCGACTTTGTCGGGCGTCTTCGCCTCTGTCGTCCTGTTCTGGCTTGGCGATGACAGCGAAGGTTTCGTAGATACGAAAGCCTTTATCGACCGTCGGATCGACGATGTGATGCAGATCGAGAAGGTCAAAGCGAGCGTGCGGGAGAACAAGGCGCTGTCCGCGATGTTTGCCCTGCCCAACGCGGTCCTCTCGATGGTGAAAGCCCCCGCCGGGGCGCGACGCGATGATGTTCCGGGGACACGGTCTGAGGCAACGCCCGAGGCGCAGGCCGACGGTTCGGAGGTGACGCAATGAGCGCCGTTGCGAGCCTGCCGGAGACCATGCGCGCCGTTGAGATTTCCGAGCCGGGTGGGCCCGATGTTCTGAAACTCTGCTCTCGTCCGCTGCCCAAACCGAAAGCCGACGAGATCGTGATCAAACTGGCCTATGCTGGGGTGAACCGTCCCGATGCGCTGCAACGCGCAGGGCTTTACAACCCGCCGCCCGGCGCCTCCGATCTACCCGGCCTTGAGGGCGCGGGCGAAGTAGTTGCCGTGGGCGCATCGGTGTCCGATTGGGTTGTGGGCGATGAGGTCTGCGCTCTGCTGCCCGGCGGCGGCTATGCGGAATATGTCGCAACGCCTGCGGCCCATGCGCTTCCGGTGCCGAAGGGGGTGTCTTTGAAAGAGGCGGCCTGTTTGCCGGAAACCTTTTTCACCGTCTGGTCGAACGTGTTCATGCGCGGGGGGCTGACGGCGGGGGAGCGTTTCCTTGTGCATGGCGGCTCCTCGGGGATTGGCACGACGGCGATCCAACTGGCGCGCAGCTTTGGCGCGCGGGTGTTCGCGACGGCGGGATCAGACGAGAAATGCAAAGCCTGCGAAGGGCTTGGGGCCGAGCGCGCGATCAACTACCGCACGGATGATTTCGTCGAGGTGGCGAAGGCCGAGGGCGGTATGAACCTCATTCTCGATATGGTCGGCGGCTCTTATATCCCTCGCAATATCAAAGCGCTCGCCATAGAAGGGCGGCTTGTGAATATCGCCTTTTTGCAAGGCTCCAAGGCGGAGGTGAACTTTGTCCAGATCATGATGCGGCGTCTGACCGTGACGGGATCGACGCTCCGCCCGCAATCCGATGAGGCCAAGGCGAAGATCGCCGAGGCGCTTTTGGCAAAGGTTTGGCCGCTGATTGAGGCGGGGCAGGTCGGTCCGGTGATGGACAGCACCTTCGCGTTGGAAGAGGCCGGGAAGGCCCATGCGCATATGGAAAGCGGCGCGCATATCGGCAAGATCGTCTTGGCGATTTGAGTATTTTGGCAGCAAAGGAGACGGGGCCCTGTTTCCTTTGCTGCTTCAAATACTCAGTCGATGGCCTCCAAAAGCGCATCGTCCAACGTGCAGTCCCGGATCGTGTCGGCCCCGCATTTGCGCGGTTCCAGATCGGGCGTCAGGCAGATGCGGACCTCCTGAATGCGCGAGGATTTGCAGGTCACGGTGATCTCATTGGGCTCCAGGCCGGGATTGGCCTGCAAAAAGGCCTTCTCGATGACCGAAGCGGGGAGTTTCACGTCTTTGTCGAGTTTGCGGAACACGTCCGGGCGGGTGATGCTGTTGTAGGCGTCGCGGGAGAGGGCGAGGAAGTCCTGCGAGGAGAGACCTGAGCAGCGGCCGTGTTTCTTCCATTGATACCAAGCCGCGCCGGAGGTGCCCATGATATCGGCCATCGCCGCCGTCTCGCGTTTCGAGGGATCATGGGCGGAGGTGTTGCAATAGGAGGGCCAGCCGGTCTCGTATTGCGGCCAGAGGCCATGAAGCACCCAGCCGAAGTTGCCATCGCATTGCGGAGAGTTGCGGGCCTCGCCTTCAAGGGCGCACCAGGTGGGGGACCAGGAGAGCGAGAGGACGTAATAATCGAAATCGCCCGCCGTTTCGCCCTCGGCGAATCCGGGAGTGGCGGTCAGTAAACCCAAGCAGGCAAGGGCGGTCACGATCCGTTGACGCATTTTCTCTTTCCTCTGATTGCGATCCGCACTATACAGCGGCCAAGTTCCCCGACAACGAGAACCATCCCCGACGGGGAAAGCCATTTCAGGCGACGGGAAAGTTGTATCCGGGGAGAGCCGCATTTTTAAGGAGTGTGACCCATGGCAAAACCGATTATGGCGAAAGCCACCGCCGTTTGGCTGGTCGATAACACCACGCTGAGCTTCAAACAGATCGCTGATTTCTGCGGTTTGCACGAGCTTGAGGTGCAGGGCATTGCTGACGGTGAGGTTGCTGGTGGCGTGCGCGGGTTCGATCCGATCGCCAACAACCAGCTGACCGCCGAAGAGATCAAATCGGCGGAAGAAAACCCGCTGCAGAAGCTGAAACTGAAGTTCAACGCAGCCGCTCAGGGCGAAGAGAAACGCCGTGGTCCGCGCTACACGCCGCTGTCCAAGCGTCAGGACCGTCCGAATTCGATCCTCTGGCTGGTGAAATTCCACCCGGAGCTGTCCGACGGCCAGATCGCGAAACTCGTGGGCACCACCAAGCCGACGATCCAGTCGATCCGCGAACGCACCCACTGGAACATCGCGAACATGCAGCCGATCGATCCGGTTGCTCTGGGCCTGTGTAAACAGTCCGAGCTGGATGCCGCCGTTCAGAAAGCCGCGAAAAATCGCGATGCCAACATGACTGACGACGAGCGCCGCAAGCTGCTGTCCACGGAAGATTCGCTGGAGATGGATGCGGAACCGAAGATCCCGACCGCAATCTCCGGCCTCGAAACCTTCTCGCTTTCGGGCGAGGACGAGGACGAAAAAGAAGCCGATCTGCCGGATGCCGACAGCTTTTTCAACCTGCCGGACAGCAAGGACGACGACGAGGACGAATAATCCTCGCGTTAGACGAAATGACAAAACCCGGGGCCAAGGCTCCGGGTTTTTGCGTTTTAGCGGTGGGTGAAACGGTCAGAGGCTTTTGCGGGCCGTCAGGGCGGCGGTGATCGTCCCGTCGTCGAGGTAATCCAATTCGCCCCCAACGGGCACGCCTTGGGCCAGAGAACTGACGGTGCAGCGCCCGGAAAGCTCATCGGCGATGTAATGCGCGGTGGTCTGGCCATCGACGGTGGCGCCGAGGGCAAGGATCACTTCGCGCACCTGTTCGTCGCTCACACGGGTGACAAGCGCCGGGATGCGCAGGTCTTCGGGGCCAACCCCATCGAGCGCAGACAGCGTGCCGCCCAGAACGTGATAGCGGCCTTTGAACACGCTCGCGCGTTCCATCGCCCAAAGATCAGAGACGTCTTCGACCACGCAAATCTCGCCATTGGCGCGGCGCTCGTCCGCGCAGATGTCACAGAGATCGCCGGTGCCGATATTGCCGCAACGCACGCATTCACGGGCATTGTCGGCGACTTGCTGCATGGATTGGGCAAGCGGCTGCATCAGCCGCCCGCGTTTCTTGATCAGATGCAGGACGGCACGGCGCGCGGACCGCGGCCCGAGGCCGGGCAGGCGCGCCATGAGATCAATAAGATCTTCGATGTCCTGTTGGCCGCTCATGACCCGTCTTAGAACGGCATCTTGAAGTCGGCAGGAAGGCCGAGGCCTTCGGTCAGAGCTTTCATTTCACTCTCTGCCTTGTCAGCGGCCTTCGCCTGCGCGTCTTTGATGGCGGCGAGGATCAAATCTTCGACGACTTCCTTTTCATCGGGTTGGAAGATCGACGGATCGATGTCGAGGCCGGTGAGCTGGCCTTTGGCGGTCGCCGTGGCTTTCACCAGACCCGCGCCGGATTCGCCGGTCACGGTCACGGTTTCGAGCTTTTCCTGAAGCTCGGCCATGTCCTTTTGCATTTGCTGCGCTTTTTTCATCATCCCGGCCATATCGCCGAGACCACCGAGGCCTTTGAACATCTGTTACTCCTGAATTTCTCTGGCCGGGCCGTTCATTCGTCGAACGGGTCCCATTCATCTTCAACTTCTTGCAGCGCATCGAGCGCGGCTTCCTGTGCGATCACCTCGGGGGTGCGCACCTTGGTAATTTCCGCACCGGGAAACAGTTCGAACACTTTGGCGACCATCGGGTGTTCCATGGCCTTGGCCCGAAGTGCGCGGTCTGCGGCCTCGTCCACTTCCCGGATGGTCTGCGTGCCGTCCGGCGCTTTGGCGATGGTCACGCCCCAGCGATGGCCCGTGAAGGCGTGAAGACGGCTTTGCAGACGCTGAGCGAGATCCGCAGGCGCGTCGCCCGCCGGTTCGAATTCGATAAAGCCGGGGCGGTAATTGGCGATCCGCACATGGGTTTCCATGTCGATCTTGAGCTTCATATCGCGGTGTTCGCCGACGAGATCGACGAGGGACTGAAAGCTGACATAACGGGACAGGGCCAGATCGGGCGCTTGCGCCGGGGCTGTAGCCGCCCCGGAGGACATCGTCGGCCCATGCACCGGGCCGCGTGGGGCCATGGTGCTGCCTTGAGCATTCACAGAGCCGCCCCCGGCAGGCGCGCCGCCGCCAGCCGGACCCGAAGGCGGGCGGGGCGGTGGGTTTTGTTCGGTGAGCTTGCGCACGAGGTCTTCGGGCATCGGCAGATCGGCGACATGCGTGAGCCGGATGATCGCCATTTCAGACGCCATCATGGCGTTGGGCGCAGCGGAAACTTCTTCGATCGCTTTCAAAAGCATCTGCCACATGCGCGAGAGAACCCGCATCGGCAGCTTGTCGGCCATGGCGAGGCCACGGGCGCGTTCGTCGGGGCCGATGGTCGGGTCGTCTGCGGCATTGGGGGTGATTTTGATCACGGAGACCCAATGGGTGATTTCGGCGAGATCACGCAGCACGGCGAGCGGGTCTGCCCCGTCGGCGTATTGCCCGCCCAGTTCCTCAAGCGCGCTGGCGGCGTCGCCGGACATGATCATGTCGAAGAGATCAAGCACACGGCCCCGGTCGGCGAGGCCCAGCATGGCGCGGACCTGATCGACGGTGGTCTCTCCTGCGCCATGGGAAATGGCCTGATCGAGAAGCGAGAGCGCATCGCGCACGGAGCCCTCGGCGGCGCGGGTGATGAGGGCGAGGGCGTCTTGGGCAACTTCAGAACCTTCCTTGCCCGCAATCGAGGCGAGGTGGTTCATCATCGCTTCCGGCTCGATCCGGCGGAGGTCAAAACGCTGACAACGCGACAGAACCGTCACCGGGACTTTGCGAATCTCGGTGGTGGCGAAGATGAATTTGACGTGTGAAGGCGGCTCTTCGAGGGTTTTGAGGAGCGCGTTGAACGCACTCGTCGAGAGCATGTGCACCTCGTCGATGATGTAGATTTTGTAGCGCGCCGACGCCGCACGGTAATGCACCGAGTCGATGATCTCGCGGATGTCGTTGACCCCGGTGCGCGAGGCGGCGTCCATCTCCATCACATCGACATGGCGGCCCTCGGAAATCGCGACGCAATGCTCGCAAACGCCGCAGGGTTCGGTCGTCGGCCCGCTGGTGCCGTCGGGGCCGATACAGTTCATGCCTTTGGCGATGATCCGCGCGGTGGTGGTTTTGCCGGTGCCGCGAATACCCGTCATGATGAAAGCCTGCGCGATGCGGTCGGCAGCGAAGGCGTTTTTGAGGGTGCGGACCATGGCGTCCTGACCGATCAGATCGGCAAAGGTTTCCGGGCGGTATTTGCGCGCCAGTACCTTGTAGCCGGTGTTGGTGTCGGTCATGCGAGGAGCCTCCTTGGTTGGCCGTTAAGGTAAGGGCGGGCGCGTCGCCCCGCAACCTCGATCTGTTGAGAAGGCTCGATCTATTAGCCTCTTATTTGGCTCGCGCGGAAACAAGGCCCTAGGCCGCCGCGCGATCACCTGCCCGTCCCGCGGGCTGGTGATTGGCTGGGGTTTGCGCGCAGTGCTGATCATGCCCGGAGTTGGCAAAGATAAATCGCGCAGAACAGTCCTCGGATCACCATCCCCCGGGCAGGCGATTGCTTGGCTTACTCCCCGCGTTTGGCGCTTTTGGCTTTCTTGACGGATTTGACCATCTTGGAGAACTTCCGGCCCCGCTCTCGCGATTCCGCGATGGTTTCCGAGTTGCGCGTGTCTTCGTCCACCAGTTTGCGCCAACGCTCCAAACGCTCAGTGTCCAGTTCGCCGCGCTCAACAGCGGCGCGCACGGCACAGCCGGGTTCGGTTCGGTGCTGGCAGTCGGAGAATTTACACTCGGTCGCGAGATCAGTGATGTCCTCGAACAGGGTGGCGATGCCCTCGGACGCATCATGCAGGGCGAGTTCGCGCATGCCCGGCGTGTCGATCAGCCAGCCGCCCGCGTGCATCCGGTGCATGGAGCGCGAGGTCGTTGTGTGGCGGCCCTTGGCGTCGTCTTCGCGAATGTCTCCGACCTCGATGTCCTCGCCCGTAAGGCCGCGCGCGATGGTGGATTTGCCCACACCCGACGAGCCGACCAGCGCGATGGTTTGTCCCGTGCCGCAATAACGCTCAAGACGGTCGATATCCTCGGGCGACTTGGCATTGATCAGCAGAACCTCGGCGCCCTCGTAGAGCGCCTTGGCGCGATCCTCATAGGTCTCGGCGGGCATGTCCTCGGGCTTGTCGGCCTTGGTGATGACGATCACAGGCGTGGCCTCTGCCTCAATGGCGATGGCGAGATAGCGTTCGAGGCGGGCTTCGTTGAAGTCCTGATTGCAGGAGGTGGTGATGAACAGCGTGTCGATATTGGCGGCGATGAGTTGCGCCTGCGCGGCGACGCCGGCGGCTTTGCGGGAGATCACCGTTTTGCGGTCCAGAACCCGGATGAGGCGTTCGCCATCGGTGAGGGCGAAATCTCCCACGGCCATGTCGGTCGCGACATGATCGCCGGTTAGAGCGATCTCCTGACGCTCCAGCGCAGGGGTGAGCGCCACGACGGAGCGACGGCGGACCTCGGAAAGGCGCACGGGGGTCAGGGTCTCGATTTCGCCGATATCGAGTTGGCCGTTGAAAAACTGGGACCAGCCCAGATCGGAAAGGGTCGGGTGCATCGCGCCACGCTGTCAGAAAGTTTTGCCTATATTGCCGGGCGACTGCACAAGAACAAGGGGCAAAGGCAATTGCCTGCGCCGCTGTTGCATCTTAGTGGGGAAAAGGGTGAGAGGCTGGACAACGACCCAAGCGGGGCTCGTTACGGCTGCTTCCTTCCGGACCTGACCGGGTTGGCGAGGCGCTCGCCCGCGCCAACCTCTCACGGCGTTACATAAGGGGGACAGTCCGGATTCGCAAGAGGGGGCAGTTCAATGGCCAAGCCGTGCGCGTTCTTCGCGCAGAAGGCCGGCGAGCAGGCGGAAATCATCGCTCCGGGCCGAGCTTTTGCGCCAGGCGAGCACGACTTCACGGGGGTTGGTCCCAAAGAGCGACGTCAGTTGGATGTCGGTGTTCCGCGTCACGCCCGCATCGATTGCAAGCTGAGGCAGGAGCGTTATGCCTAACCCTTCCTCCACCATGGCGACCAAAGTCGGCAGCGAGGTGGCGGCGAAAGTTTCGTCCTGTTTTGCGTGGCTTTCAGGGAAGGCCGAGAGTGCATGTCGCTGGAGGCAATGGCCGCGTTCGAGCAGGAGCAGCGTTTCGTCATCGAGATCCGGCCCGCCAATGGGGCGGTCTGAAATCAGCCGATGGCCCGGCGCGGTGGCGAGTTGATAGTCATCTTCGAACAGGCTTTCCATCTCCAGATCGCCGGTCTCAAACGGCAGCGCGATCAGGATCACATCGAGCCTCCCGGCGCGCAGTCCGGCGATCAGGTGTTCGGTCAACTCCTCGCGCATATAGAGCCGCAGGTCCGGGTAGCTGTCCCGTAGACGCGGTAAGAGGCGGGGGAAGAGGAAGGGGCCGACCGTCGGAATGGTACCAAGCTTCATCGTGCCGCGGAGCGCGCCGGACTGGCTTTGCACCAGTTCCACCATGTCCTGCGCTTCGGCCAGCATCACGCGGGCGCGGGCGGCGATTTCTTCGCCAAGCGGGGTCATCAACACAGAGCGCTTGGTGCGCTCGGCCACGGGGGCGCCAAGGATGTCTTCAAGCTCCTTGAGGCCGGTGGAGAGGGTCGATTGCGTGACGAAACACGTCTCGGCGGCGCGGCCGAAATGCAGCTCGTCCGCGAGGGCGGTGAGGAAGCGAAGCTGGCGCAGGGTGGGTAGGATCATTAATCGAATTCCTCAATTATTATGATCTTTTTTATTCGTTTCAGCAATCGATCTGCAAGGGGTATCTCTTTCTCATCGACAGGGCAGCAGCGCCCGGAACGACAGACATCAAAGAGAAACACTGAGAATACAAAGGATTGAAATATGACAGATCAAATCGAAACCGTAACTGGCCCGCAACTGAACAAACCTGCCCCGGCCTTTGAAGCGCTGACCACCGACGGGGTGAAAACGCTCGACGATTACAAAGGCAAATGGCTGATCCTGTTCTCCCACCCGGCCGATTTCACGCCTGTGTGCACCACGGAGTTCATCGGCTTTGCGGGCAAACAGGATGAGTTCAACGCCATGGGCGTGGAGCTGTTGGGCCTCTCCATCGACAGCCATTATTCTCACATCGCCTGGATGCTCAACATCAAGGAAAACTGGGGCGTCGAGATCAAGTTCCCGATCATCGCTGACCTCTCGATGAAAGTCGCCAACGCCTATGGCATGATCCAGCCGGGGGCATCCGACACGGCTGCAGTGCGGGCGACGTTCATCATTGATCCGAACGGCATTCTGCGCGCCATGGTTTACTATCCGATGAACGCGGGCCGCTCTGTGGACGAGATCCATCGCCTCGTGGTGGCACTGCAAGCCGCCGATGAGAATAAATGTGCAATGCCGGAAAACTGGAAGCCGGGGGATGCGGTGATTGTGCCGACGCCGCCGACCGCTGCGGCTGCGCAGGCGAAACTCGCCGAAGCGCCGGAAGGGCAGAATGTCGTGGATTGGTATTTCTCCACGCGTCAGCTCTGATCATAAAACCAAGACCCACGCACAAAAGCGAAGGGGCGCCAGATTGGCGCCCCTTTTCCTTATTTCTCCGGGCTTACCCCTGCGGGCGTTCCGCTCATTACCCCTGTGGCCTCTCAGCCCAACCGGCAAAGATTTTCTCCAGCGCCACCACGATGTAGTAGAGCAGGATGCCGAGGAAGGCCAAAGCGATCAGAACTGCGAACATCAGCGGATAGTCCGCATTGATCTTGCCGCTGTCAAAAAGATGGCCAAGCCCCTTGCCGTGCGGTTCCACGATTTCCATCAGGTTGGTGCCGATGAAAGCGAGCGTCACCGCGACTTTCAGCGCGCCGAAGAATTCCGGTAGGGTTTTCGGGAGGGCGATCTTCCAGAAAATCGTCCATTTCGACGCCCCGAGCGAGCGCAGAATGTCGCGATATTCCGGCTCCAAAGTCGACAAGCCAATGGAAACGGCTACGGAGATCGGGAAAAACGAGATCATGAAGGCGATCAGCACGGTGTTCAGATCATGATGCCCGATCAGGATCAGCGCCAGAACAGGCACGACCGTGGCTTTGGGAATGGCATTGAAACCCACGAGAAGCGGATACAGAGCGTCCCGCATGGTGCGCGAGAAGCCCATGATCATGCCGATCAGCGTGCCGACGACCACGGCGACCAAAAGCCCGACGACCGTGCGCCAGAGTGTCTGCCACCCGTAGATCAGGAAGAGGTTCCAGTATTTCGCATAGGCCGGGATCAGGTCGGAGGGGGAGGCCATCTTGTAGTTCGGCCATTGGTTGACCCAGACGATGAACTCCCAGAACGCGAGGAAGATGAGGATGGCGATGGTCGGCGTGGCGATTTTGCGGAAGGTTTTCATTATGCCGCCTCCTCGCCTTTGGCACGGCCCTGCGCGATCTCGATCTGATGGCGCAGACGATGCAGAATCTCGGTCGCTTCGGGGGTGTAGATCACCTCAAGATCGGTGCGCCCGTCGAGTTTGACGTTCTCGACATGCTGTGTCGTCGCGGGGCGACCGGAGAGCACGACCACCTCGTCAGCGAGGTAAACACTTTCGCG
The DNA here is from genome assembly GCF_054788345.1 of Celeribacter sp. ULVN23_4. NCBI lineage: Bacteria > Pseudomonadati > Pseudomonadota > Alphaproteobacteria > Rhodobacterales > Roseobacteraceae > Celeribacter > Celeribacter sp. ULVN23_4. Next base: position 147,898 of record NZ_JBTVYO010000007.1, read on the forward strand.
CAGATCGTGAGTGATCAGGACGCCGGTGAAGGGTTCTTCGGCGCGGAGCGCGTGCATGGTCTGCCAAAGGTCTTCGCGGGTGAAGGCGTCGAGCGCGCCGAAAGGTTCGTCCATGATCAAGACGTCGGGCTTGTGGACGATGGCGCGGCACAGGGAGGCGCGTTGGCGCATGCCGCCGGACAGCTCAGACGGACGTTTGTCCTCAAAACCCTCAAGGCCGACAAGCGCCAAAAGCTCGCGCCCACGTTCCTCTTTTTCGCGTTTGCTCATCTTGTTCGGCACGATCTCCAACGGCAAAAGCACGTTTTGCAGAATCGTCCGCCATTCCAGCATCACAGGGTTCTGGAAGGCCATGCCCACGGTCGAACGTGGGCTGGTGACTTTTTCACCGTGCAGCCAAACTTCGCCCTGATCGGGCTTCATCAGCCCCGCGACGAGTTTCGTCAGGGTGGATTTGCCACACCCCGACGGGCCGACGACGGCGCAAAATTCGCCCTCGGGCACGGAGATGTTGAGATCGTCGAGAACGGGGAGGGGGCCGTTGTCGGTTTTGTAGGCGTGGGTTACGCCTTTGATGTCTATGAGATTTGTCATTTTTGTCCGGTCTTGCCAGAGGCCCGCATGAAAACGGGCGCGAGCCAGATTGGTCCCGCGCCCGCCAAGGTGTCTCGGTGGAGATTACTTCAGCATGCGCGCGTCAGCGGCGGGGAGGTAATCTTCCGTGAAATAGAGGCTCGCGTCCGGCTCGGCCTTGAATTCGTAGACCATCTTGAGCTGCTCAAGAGAGCCTGCGAAGCGCTCTGCGTCGATGCCGCCCATGCCGTTCTCGGCGACATAGTCGGTGTAGACGTTGCCATCGAGGGCCAGTTCAAGACGACGGGTTTCCAGATCGAGATCGGAGGCCGGGTTGTACTTGATCATGTATTCGACGGCAGCCTTCGGATCGGCCATGGCGTCTTTCCAGCCGTGCAGTACAGCCTCGACGAAGCCTTTGACGGCGTCCGGGTTCTCGGTGGCGAAGTCGGTGTTTACGATCAACACGTTACCATAAAGGTTCACGCCGTAATCCGACATCATGATCGTCGAAATATCGTCTTCCGGCACACCGAGACGCACGAGGTTCAGGTAGGAGGAGAAGTTGAAGCCGGTGACGGCATCGACTTTACCTTCGGCGAGCATCGGCTCACGGGTCGGAAAGCCGACCGGCTCGACCTTGATTTTCGACATGTCGAGATCGTTCTCGGCGGCGAAGATCGGGAACTGGGCCCACGCGCCATCGGGCGGCGGAGCGCCGAGCACTTTGCCTTCGAGGTCTTTCGGAGCCTCAATGCCAAGCGATTTGCGGCCAACCACGGCAAAGGCCGGGGCGTCATAGACCATCATCATGCCGATGACGGGCGCGCCGGGGTTCTGGTCGAGGAATTTCACGAGGCTGTTGATATCGGCCATGCCGACCGGGAAAGCGCCGGTGGCCACTTTCGGGATCGCGTCGAGCGAGCCTTGGCCGGCAGAGATTTCCACGCTCAGCTCGGCGTCGGTGAAGTAGCCCTTCTCAAGGGCGGTGAAATACGGGGCGGCAGGGCCTTCGAATTTCCAGTCGAGCGCGAAGGGCATCGCGGTCTCGGCATAGGCTGCGGTCGCGGTGAGGGCGAAGGCGGCCATGGTGATGATGGATTTGTTGAACATGAAACTCCCCTATGTCGTTCCGGCGTAGCATGGCGCGGGGGCGATCCTACAGCGAGTTTCGAGTTCACAATTTTGTATACAATCGTGATGAATGATTAAAAAACGGGCGAGATATGCCATTTTTGCCCATTTGGTAAACAAAAAACGCGGCCACCCGAGGGATGGTCGCGTTTGGTAACCTTAAAGCGTTTCGACTTAAACCTGAATCAGGGTTTGAGCAGAAACGCGGTGCAACGTCCAAGCGGAGCGGGCGTTTCGACTTTATGTGATAGATCAAGTTAAAGTCGAAACGCTTTAGGCAAGGTTTAGAGTGTGATGCGGAACTGGGCGAATCCGTCTGCGCCTTCGCCCGCGTCTTCGATGGTCAGCCCTTCGAGATCGGCAAGGTGCGTGCGGGCCGCCGGACCGGTTTCAAACAACACGGTGGTGTCGCCCAGAGGTGCCAGGGACCAGTTGTTGTCGGCGGTCGGGTTGATCGTGCCCTGATCGACAATGTAGCGCACGATGATGTCGCGGTTGGTGTCCGGACCTTCGAAAATCACGGTGGAACCATCCGCACCGGGGAAGGTGCCGCCGCCGCCAGCGCGGTAGTTGTTGGTGGCGACAATGAATTCCATATCGTCGGTCACAGGTGCGCCGTTGAAGCTCAGATTGACGATCCGGGAGGCAGAGGCGTCGAGCACGCCGCCATCGGAATCGAAGCGCGAAGGCTGCGAAATGTCGATCTGGTAGGTCACGCCGTCGATCACGTCGAAGTTGTAGGAGGCGAAATCCGGGTTCAGCAGGAGCGCGTCTTTCGCGCCTTTCTCGACCTGATTGAACATGCCCGCAGAGCGTTCCAGCCAGCCTTTGAGCTGATCGCCATTGATGCGCACGGCGCGGATCGTGTTCGGGTAGAGATAGAGATCGGCCACGTTCTTGATCGCGACATCACCCGGAGCAACATCGGTGTAATACTCGGGACCACCACGTCCCCCGGCTTTGAACGGCGCTGCGGCGGAGAGGATCGGCAGGCCTTCGTGCTCGGTGCCTTTCATCATCTCGCCAATATACCAAAGCTGGGCGTTGGAGACGATTTGCACGGACGGATCATCTGCGACGAGCGCGAAATAGGAGTGCAGCGGCGCGGCGGTTTTGCCGACGGCGCGGCGCACGTAAGCGAGCGTCTGATCGTGAATGTCCTGCACGGAGGCCAGCACCGGTTCGACACTTTCAACCAGCGGTGTGATCGAGCGATCTTCCTCGCGGCGCGAAATCGGACGGGTTTCCACCGCGCTGGTGACGACACGCCATGCGCCGCCCTCTTTTTCCAGAAGAAGGTCCATGACCCCGAGGTGCGAGCCCCAATAGCCGCCCATCACGGCGGGTTTTCCGTGGATCAGGCCGTTCTTGCTGTCCACCGCCGCATAGCCGTCATAGGTCGGCGAGGGGAAGACAAGGTGGGAATGGCCGGTCAGGAGCGCGTCGATACCGTCGATTTCTGCGAGCGGAACGGAAGCGTTTTCCATGCCTTCGGTGTGATCGGCAGAGCCGATGCCGGAGTGGTTCAGCGCAATAATGATATCCGCGCCTTTCTCTTTCATCTCAGGCACATAGGCGCGGGCGGTTTCGACGATGTCGCGGGCGTTGACGCTGCCTTCGAGGTTCTTGCGGTCCCACATCATGATCTGCGGCGGCACGAAGCCGATGAGGCCGATCTTGATCGCATGTTTTTCACCAGCGCCATCCGTGACGTCGCGGTCGAGGATCACATAAGGCGGCAGAAGGGTGACGTCATCGCGTGGCGCGGCGCCCATTTCCTTGACGACGTTGGCGGAAATCACCGGGTAATGCGCACCCGCCAGCGCCTTCATCAGAAAGTCGATGCCGTAGTTGAATTCGTGGTTGCCGAGTGTCGAGGCATCAAAGCCCAGCGTGTTCATCGCGGTGATGACGGGGTGCATGTCCCCCTCTTTCATGCCGCGCTCATAGGCGATGTAGTCGCCCATCGGGTTGCCCTGTAGAAAATCGCCGTTGTCGAGCAGCATGGCGTTGGTCGCCTCCGCACGAACGTCCGCGATATGCGCGGCGGTGCGGGCGAGGCCAACGGTGTCTACGGGTTTGTCGGCGTAGTAGTCATAGGGAAAGACATGGACGTGCAAATCCGTGGTTTCCATGATCCGCAAATGCGCCTGATTGGTGCTGGCGCGCGCGGAAAAGGGGTGAAGAGCAATCAAGGCAGTACCTGCAATTGTGCCGGACAGAAAGCCGCGGCGATTTATGTCTTTGGTAGAATGATCCATCCTGTATCTCCTTTATGCTGAAGCAGGTTGGCGCGACCATTCATCTGTCACAAGACAAAGGTGTGACAAGGAAGAACTTACCAAGGCCTTTCCTCTGTGCAAACCGATTTGAATTGGCAATTTGCGCGAAAATTCACCCCAGAGTTGATTGCTCTGGTCCTTGCCGGGGCGAATCTTTTGATCCTAGCTGACGCATGTCGGCAGGGGGGACACAGGGGCGCGATGAAATCTTGGGAGAGGTTTGCCGAGGCTGGTTCTTGTTCCACAAGCCTCCTATGTCTGCGGTATGAAACAGACATGTGTTACACTCTCCGGCGGAACGCTGAATCGGGCTGCCCATCTGCGCGACGACCGCCCGGCAGGGCCGGACGCGAAGATCATCCCGCTTTGGCGCGGCAATCTGGCGATGCGCGATGACCGGCTTTGCCTGTTTGACGCTGTGGATGACAGCCTTCCGGGCGGCACGGATATTTTCCTTGGGCTTTTGCCGGATGAACGTCCGGTTTTTGCTCGTGACCTAGGTTTCCTGTCGCCGCCTGAGGGCGAAGCCCCGTCCCCGTGGTCGCAGGAAGGACTGGCGCTAGAGGCTTTGCCGGGCGTTCGGTTTTATGATTTGCGCGCGGTGATGACACGGCTCACGCCCTTGGAAGCGGAACTGGCGGCGACAGGCCGGGCCTTGTTCGATTGGCACCGCCGGCACGGGTTCTGCGCGACCTGCGGCGAGAAGACGCAACTGAGCAAGAGTGGCTGGCAGCGCGATTGTCTTGCCTGTGGAGCAGAGCATTATCCGCGCACGGACCCGGTGGTGATCATGCTGGTCACGCGGGGCAATGAGGTGCTTTTGGGGCGCAATCCCGCTTGGCCTCAGGGGATGTTCTCCCTGCTCGCCGGGTTTGTTGAGCCCGGTGAGCCGATCGAGGCCGCCGTCCGCCGCGAAGTGTTTGAGGAAGCGGGCGTGCGGGTCGGCGAGGTGAGCTATGTCACAAGCCAGCCTTGGCCCTTCCCGGCGTCTTTGATGTTCGGTTGTCGGGCGACGGCGCTGAGCACGGAGATCACCATTGATCCGGTCGAGATCGAAGACGCGCGTTGGTTCCGGCGTGAAGAGGTGGCTTTGGCGATGGCGGGGCGTCACCCCGAGATCACGGCAGCCAGAAAAGGCGCGGTGGCGCATGATCTGCTCAGCAAGTGGCTTGCAGACGCTTGGGAATGACGAAATAACATTTCCCGAGGGCTCATCGGGTAAGTAGCAGGTAAGCAGGCATGAAATTTTCGACCCGTCAGGATATAGAAGCCCCAGCGGCTTTTGTTTTCGACCGGATCACGGATTTCCAAGGTATGGAACGGCAAGCGATGCGCCGCGGCATTCAAGTCGCGCGCCGACGTGAGGAACAGCCGCGTGGACTGGGTGCGGCATGGACGCTCAAAGTGCCGTTTCGGGGGAAACTGCGTGATCTCGAAGCCGAGATTTCCGATTTTGACAGCCCGAATTCCCTTGGTGCGCATGCCGTCTCGGGCGGGTTGCACATGCTGTTGACCGTTGATCTGGTGCCGCTGTCGCAGCAGCGCACGCGTCTTACGTTTGGCTATGATGTGCGTCCGAAAACCCTGTCGGCGCGGATTTTGGTGCAATCGGTGAAATTCGCCAAAGGGACGCTTCAAAAGCGGTTCGAGAAGCGGATCACCGGTTATTGCGAGAACCTGTCAGAACAGTATCAGGGCGCCCCGAAATTCTGACCGGAGCGCCTGTTGTGTTGCCTGCGCGGGAACATCCCCGCGCGAGAGTTTGTCAGGATCGGCGCGGGTCGGCGGGGTAGACGCCGAGAATTTTCACCATCTCTGTGAAATAGCCCAGCTCGTCGAGTGCCAGTTGCACATTGCGGTCTTCCGGATGGCCTTCGATATCGGCGTAGAACTGCGTCGCGGTGAAGACGCCATCGACCATGTAGCTTTCCAGTTTGGTCATGTTCACGCCGTTGGTCGCAAAGCCGCCGAGAGCTTTGTACAGCGCGGCGGGGATGTTGCGGACGCGGAACATGAAAGCGGTGACCATCTTGTCCGAGCGGCGGGTGTAATCGGGCTGGCGCGCCATGATGAGGAAGCGGGTCGTGTTGAGCTTGTGGTCTTCGATGTGACGCTCAAGCACGTCGAGGCCGAGAATTTCGCCCGCAAGCTCGGAGGCGAACGCCCCAATGCTCGGATCGTTTTCCTCTTTGACGGAGCGCGCGGCGGCGGCGTTGTCGGACCAGCTCACGGTTTTCAGATCGTGATCACGGACGAATCCGCGCACCTGACCCAAAAGCACGGACATGGCACGGGCTTGTTTGATGTCTTCGGTTTTGGTGCCGGGCAGGCCAAGCAGGTTCACGTGCACCCGGACAAAGGTCTCACCGATGATGTGCAGGCCGGACTCCGGCAACAGGTGGTAGACGTCCTGAACCCGGCCATAGGTCGAGTTCTCAATGGCGATCATGCCGAGATCGGCAACGCCGGAGCGGACGGCTTCCATTGCGTCCTCGAATGTCGGGCAGGGTAGGGGCTCGTATTCCGGTCGGGCATCGACACAGGCCTGATGGGAATAAGAACCGAGTTCTCCCTGAAATGCGATCTTGCCGGTCATACTTTATCCCTTTTCCTGCGTCTCATTCGCGCTAACATCTGTCGGTTTCGGTCTTATACCTTGAAATGAATCAGGGGAAGCGGCTAGATATCGCGCGACGAACCTCTATGAACGGGACGCATTATGTTCAACACTATGACCCTTGTTAAGACCGCCGGTGGTGTCCTTGGCACCTTCCTGATCTTCCTTCTCGGAAACTGGGCCGCGACGTCTATCTACACCATGAAATCCGAAAGCCATGATGGCGAAGTCGTTCAGGCTTATGTCATCTCGACCGGAGAGGACGACGCTGCCGCAGAAGAGGTGGTTGAAGTGAGCTTCGACGATCTGCTGGCGTCTGCTGACCCGGCCAAGGGTGAAAAAGTGTTCGCCAAGTGTAAGGCCTGCCACAAAGTGGATGGTTCCAACAGCACCGGCCCGCACCTCGACGGTGTGTTCGGGCGTGATGTGGCTGCCGTTGGTGATTTCTCCTATTCCGATGCGATGGGCGCACATGGCGGTGTCTGGGACGCCGAGGCGCTCAACGTCTATCTGACCAGCCCGAAAGACGCGATTCCGGGCAACAAGATGTCCTTCGCCGGTCTGAAGAAAGACACGGACCGCGCCAATATCATCGCCTATCTCCAGTCGATTTCCGGCTGATCCGCCTGCGATATTTTGGCGCATCGCCTGCATGCGATGCAAATGAGCCCCCATCGGTCTTGCCGCTGGGGGTTTTCTTATGGCCTCGCCCGGAGATCACGCAATTTCGAGCGTATGTAACTTGCATGTCAGCGCCCCCGCACATTACCGTCACGGAGAGCATACAAGCCCGACGCGCAACGCACCCGGAGGACGACCATGACAGCACGCCCCGCCTTTTTGAAATCCCTTCCCGTTCTGGCCATTCTTGCCTTGGGAAGCAGCGGGGCTTCGGCGGAGGACACGACGACTTCGTCATGGTTCTCCGATTGGGGCGAAGTCAAATATGAGAAACCCTTCGATCATCTTGATTACGTCAATCCGGATGCGCCGAAAGGCGGAGAGATCGTTCTGGGCGGGGTCGGCACTTTCGACAGCATGAACCCCTATGCCACGCTCTCGGGAACCCCGGCGGCGTTTTCCTCCATCGGCTATGAGCGCATCATGACGAGCACGTCGGACGATCCGCTCGGGTCTTATTGTCTGTTGTGTGAGACGCTGGAATACCCGGGGTCTCAGGATTGGGTGATCTTTCACCTGCGCCATGACGTGACCTTCTCCGACGGTTCGCCCATGACGGCGGAGGATATCGCCTTCTCCTTCAATCTGCTGCTGGAGCAGGGCACGCCTTCGTACCGCACGGCGGTGAAGATGATGATCCCCGAGGTGGAGGTGATCGACGATTACACGATCAAGTTCACCTTCAACCCGGATATGCCGAAGAAAGGCATGATCGCGCAGGCCGGCTCGGTCCCCGCGTTCCAGAAGAAATGGTACGACGAGACGGGCGCGCGTCTTGATGAAAAGCGCTATGAGATTTCGCCGGGCACCGGGCCCTACGTGTTCTCGGCCTATAAGGCGGGGGAATGGGTCGAATACTCTCGCAATCCCGACTATTGGGGCAAGGATCTTCCTATCAAGGTGGGAACGGAGAACTTTGATAAGATCAAGGTGCTCTATTTCGGCGATACGATTGCCGCGTTCGAGGCGTTCAAATCCGGCGAGATCACCTTCCGTCTGGAGAACTCTTCGCTGAACTGGGCGACAGGCTATGATTTCCCGGCGCTCGACAAGGGCTATGTCGTGAAGGCGGAACTTCCCGACGGGTCTCTGCCTGCGGCGACCGGGTTCGTGTTCAACCTGCGGCGTGAGAAGTTGCAGGACGTCAATCTGCGCAAGGCGCTCGGGCTGATGTACAACTTCACCTGGACCAACGAGACGCTGCAATACGGGCTGTTCGCGCAGCGCGAGAGCTTCTGGGAAAATGACCAGCTCAAGGCCACGGGGCTGCCCGAAGGGCGCGAGCTTGAGATGCTCGACGAGGTGCGCGATCTGTTGCCTCCGGAGATTTTCACCGAAGAGGCGGTTCTGCCGCACACCTCCGGCGAAAAATCCCTCGACCGCCGCAACATGCGCAAGGCGCTCGCGCTGATGGCTGAGGCGGGTTACACGCCCGGCGATGACGGCAAGCTGCGCGACAAGGATGGCAAGGCGCTTGAGATCGAATTCCTCAGCTCCACCCCGACCTTCGACCGTATTCTGATCCCCTATGTGGAAAACCTCACCGCGCTGGGCGTGACGGCGACCTACAACCGGGTCGATCCGAGCCAGTATCAGGCCCGGACCCAGAGCTTTGATTATGACATCATCTATGATGGCTATAACAACGGTCTCGAAGAGGGGCAGGGCCTTGGCCAACGCTACGGGTCCGACGGGGTGAATGATATTTTCAACCCGGCGGGCTATTCCTCCGAGGCGGCGGACAAGCTGATCGACATGGTGATCGGTGCGAAAACCTACGAAGAGATGGCCGCCGGGGTGCGGGCGATCGACCGGGTGATGCGTCACGACTATTTCATCGTTCCGGCATGGTATCTCGACAAGCATTGGGTGGCTTACTACGACATGTATGAGCACCCGCCCGTCGATCAGATGCCGCCCTATGACCTCGGGTATCTTGATTTCTGGTGGTACAACGCCGACAAGGCGGCCGCGCTACGCGACGCCGGGGCGATCAAGTGATCCGGGAAAAGGACTGACATCCGATGGGAGCCTATATTCTCAGGCGTCTGCTGCTGATCGTGCCGACGCTGATCGGCATCATGATCGTGAACTTCGCCCTGACGCAATTTGTGCCCGGTGGTCCTGTGGAGCAGGTGCTGGCGCAAATTCAGGGGGAGGGCGATGTCTTCTCCAACATCAGCGGCGCGGGCGGTGACGTCGATGTCGTGCTGGACGACAGTATCGGGAACACCTCCGATTATGTCGGCGCGCGCGGGCTGCCGCCCGAATTCATTGCTGATCTGGAACGCCAGTTCGGTCTCGACAAACCGCCGCTGCAGCGCTTTCTCAGCATGATGTGGAACTATGTCCGCTTTGATTTCGGCGAGAGCTATTTCAAATCCGAGAAGGTGCTCGATATGGTCTGGGACAAGCTCCCGGTGTCGATCTCTCTCGGGCTTTGGGCGACGCTGATCTCCTATCTGATCTCGATCCCGCTTGGCATCCGTAAGGCCGTGAAAGACGGCTCGCGCTTTGACACTTGGACCTCCGGCATCATCATCGCCGCCTATGCGATCCCCGGCTTTCTCTTCGCGATCATGCTTTTGGTGCTGTTCGCGGGTGGCTCCTATTTCCAGATTTTCCCGCTCAGAGGCCTGACCTCGCCGGATTGGTCGCAAATGTCCATTCCGGGCAAGATTGCGGATTACTTCTGGCACATCGCCCTGCCGGTTCTGGCTTCGGTGATCTCCTCCTTCGCGACGCTGACGCTTTTGACCAAGAACTCCTTCCTTGATGAAATCCGCAAGCAATACGTGGTGACCGCCAAGGCCAAGGGGCTGCCGGAGCACCGCGTGCTCTACGGCCATGTCTTCCGCAACGCCATGATGATCGTGATTGCAGGCTTTCCGGGGCTGTTTCTTGGTGTGTTCTTCGGTGGCTCGGTGATCATCGAGACCTTGTTCTCCCTCGATGGGCTTGGGCGCATGGGCTATGAGGCCGCCTTGGCGCGCGATTATCCGGTGATCTTCGGCACGCTGTTCTTCTTTGGCCTCATCGGCCTCATCATCGGCATCCTGTCGGATCTGATGTATGTCTTCGTCGATCCGCGCATCGACTTCGAGCGGAGGGACACATGAAGATGTCCGAACTCAACCGGCGGCGCTGGCGCAACTTCCGCGCCAACCGTCGTGCCTATTGGTCGCTGATCCTATTTTCGATCCTCTTCGGCCTGTCGCTGTTCGCGGAGTTTCTGGCGAACGACAAACCGATCCTCGTGCAGTATCGCGGCAGCTATTACATGCCGATTTTCAAGTTCTACCCGGAGACCGAGTTCGGCGGCGATTTCCGCACCGAGGCGGTTTATCGCTATCCGGAAGTGCAATGTCTGATCGAGACGGGCGGTCTTGTGGACTGTTTTGACGATCCCGAAGCCTACATCGAGGACGCGAAAGACGGCGAAATCAACGGCGAGAAGATCGAGAAGGGCTGGATGATCTGGCCGCCGATCCGCTACTCGTTCAACACGCAGGTCGAAGGGCCGGGGGCCGCGCCTTCTCCGCCGACTTCGCAGAACTGGCTCGGCACGGATGACACCAAACGCGATGTCGTCGCGCGGGTGATCTACGGCTTCCGCCTGTCGGTGTTCTTCACGCTGATCGTGTCGATCGCTTCTTCCATCGTCGGCATCATCGCGGGCGCGATCCAAGGTTATTTCGGCGGGCGCACCGACCTTATTTTCCAGCGTGTGCTGGAGATTTGGGGCGCCATGCCTTCGCTCTATGTGATCATCATTCTGTTCGCCATTCTGGGGCGAAGTTTCTGGCTTTTGGTCGCGGTGACGATCCTCTTTGGCTGGACCGCGCTTGTCGGTGTGGTGCGAGCCGAATTCCTGCGGGCGCGGAACTTTGAATATATCCGTGCGGCGCGGGCGCTCGGGGTTGGCAACTGGACGATCATGTTCCGCCACATGCTGCCGAATGCGATGGTCGCGACGTTGACCATGTTGCCCTTCATCGTGACCGGCAATATCGGCACGTTGGCTTCGCTTGATTTTCTGGGCTTCGGTCTGCCGTCCTCTTACCCGTCTCTGGGCGAGATGACGCTTCAGGCGAAACAGAACCTTCAGGCGCCGTGGCTCGGTTTCACCGCGTTTTTCACCTATGCCATCATGCTGTCGCTGCTGGTCTTCATTTTCGAAGGCGTGCGCGATGCGTTTGACCCGAGGAAGACCTTCCGATGAGCCTTTTGGAGTACAAAGACCTGCGCGTCGGGTTCCGTCAGGACGGCAAGACGGTGGAGGCGGTCAAAGGCGTCAGCTTCGCCATTGAGAAGGGCGAGACGGTCGCGCTTGTGGGAGAATCCGGTTCCGGCAAATCGGTGACGGCGCTGTCTTGCGTGGACCTGTTGCCCGATACGGCCGTCACACAAGGCTCGATCACCTATCAGGGGCAGGAGCTTGTCGGCGCGTCGGAGAAAGAGCTGCGCAAGTTGCGCGGCAATGACATCAGTTTCATTTTCCAAGAACCGATGACATCGCTGAACCCGCTTCACACGCTGGAGAAACAGCTCGCCGAAGTGCTGCTGATCCACCACGGGATGACCGGAGAGCCTGCACGGGCGCGGGTGATTGAGCTGTTGGATCAGGTCGGTATTCATGACCCGGAAACCCGTTTGAAAGACTATCCGCACCAATTGTCGGGCGGGCAGCGGCAACGGGTGATGATTGCGATGGCGCTGGCCAACAAGCCGGAGCTTTTGGTCGCGGACGAGCCGACCACGGCGCTCGATGTGACGATTCAGGCGCAGATTTTGGAGCTTCTGGCGGAGCTGAAACAAAGCCTCGGCATGTCGATGCTCTTTATAACCCATGATCTGAACATCGTGCGCAAGATCGCAGATCGGGTCTGTGTCATGAAGAATGGCGAGATCGTTGAGGCCGGTCGGGCCGATGAGATTTTCGCCAATCCGCAACATCCCTACACGCAGATGCTTTTGGCTGCCGAGGCGACCGGGCATCCCGTTCCGGTGCCGGAAGGGGCGGAGGTCGTCGCCGAGACCAAAGACCTGCGCATCTGGTTCCCGATCCAGCGCGGTTTTCTGCGCAAGACGGTGGGCCATGTGAAAGCGGTGAATGCCGCAAGCTTTACCGTGCGCGAGGGCGAGACGGTGGGCATTGTCGGCGAATCCGGGTCCGGGAAAACCACGCTGGCGCTCGCTATGATGCGGCTGATCTCCTCCGAGGGGCCGGTGGTCGTGCTCGGGCAGGATGTGCAGGGCTGGTCGAACAAACGACTTCAACCGCTGCGGGCCGATATGCAGATTGTGTTTCAAGATCCTTACGGGTCTTTGTCGCCGCGTATGACCGTGGAGCAGATCATCGCCGAAGGGCTTGGCGTGCACCATGTCGAAGGCTACGCCTCGAAAGAGCAGGCGGTGATCGACATCATGCGCGAGGTCGGGCTCGATCCCGACACCCGCCATCGCTACCCGCATGAATTCTCCGGCGGTCAGCGTCAGCGGATCGCCATCGCCCGCGCAATGATCCTCAAGCCGCGTCTGGTGGTGCTGGACGAACCGACATCGGCGCTGGACATGACGGTGCAGGTGCAGATCGTGGAGCTTCTGCGCAAGCTGCAATCGACGCATAAGCTGGCGTACCTGTTCATCTCGCATGACCTGCGCGTGGTGCGCGCGCTCTCGCATCAGGTGCTGGTGATGAAGCGCGGCGATGTGGTCGAGATGGGCACGGCGGAAGAGATTTTTGAGACGCCGAAAGAGGCCTACACCCGCGCGCTTGTGCGCGCGGCGCTCGATCTCAAGGTCGAGGAGGGGGCGGGAGTCTGATCCTCCCCTGCCAAAAGCTCAAAGAAAAAGGCGACCGGTGAAGGTCGCCTTTTTTGATGTCTGGGGGTGGGCCAAGGCCTCAGGACGGCCCGATCGTATTGCAATCCGTGCCACGCGCTTCGAGGCGGCGGCAGGTCATCGCGGCCATCTCTTCGGTCATCCCAAGGAAATTCGCATCATAGCCCCGTTTGCTGCGCACAACTTTGCGCAGCGCGCCGTCGAGCATTTCCACTTCGGTCAGAGCGGTTCTGAGCAGGCTCTTGCGGGCCTCATATTCGGAGCCATAGGTGCCGATGTTGATCCCCCAGTACCGGTTGCCGGAGGTCGACAGGCGCGTGACCACTTCGGGTGCGCTCACCGCCGGTTCTGCAGAGACGGCCGTTGCGGTCGCAACCGCAGTTGTCGCCGATACAGCAGAGGTTTGCTCGATTGAGGCCAGCTGAAGCGTTGCTGGACGCGGCAGCGGCGCAATCGAGGGCACGAGGGTGGTATTGGTTTGAGCGCGCGCTGTTTCCGTCAGGATGGTGCTCGCTTCGGCGGTCGCGTCCTGAGCTGCAGCCAAGAGAGCGGCGTCTTGCTCGGCCTGAGCGAGCGCGTCCATCACGTCATCAGATGCGGCCACCAGAAGCTCTTCGGTTTCCGGCGGCAGGGATTTCATCGGGCGCGGCTTCGGAATGAGGCTTGATTTCATATTCGTGCTGACACGAATGATTTTCGAAGCCGTCGCAGGTGCTTCCTGATTGGCTGCGACCATGACGGTGTCGCCACCGACCTTGCCAAGGTAAGGCGGTTTTTGGGGTTTGTTCACGGCGACATTGCTTGGGGCGCGTTTGAAACCCAGATCCATCAGCTCAGACACTTTCTCGTTCCGAGAGGCGGAACTGCGGCCACCGAAAACGGTCGTGATGATGCGTTCATTGCCGTGACGCGCGGAGGCGACGAGGTTAAAGCCGGAAGCCGAGGTATACCCGGTTTTGATCCCGTCGGCGCCTTCATAGGATGTCAGGAAGCGCCGGTTGCTGTGCGCGACCGTGCGAACCCCGGCATCTGCCGTCAGGCGGGAGAACAGGTTGTAATATTCCGGATAGTCATAAAACAGGTGTCGCCCGAGGACGGTCATGTCCCGCGCGGTCGAGAGGTGTCCGGATTCGGTGAGACCGTTGGCGTTCTTGAACGTGGTGCGCGACATGCCAAGTTGCTTGGCGGTGCGGTTCATGCGCCGGGCAAAGGAGGCCTCGGAGCCTTCGATGGCTTCACCGATGGCGGTCGCGGCGTCATTGGCAGATTTGACGGCGGCGGCGCGGATCAGGTAGCGCAGTTTGATTTTCTGACCGGGGTGAAGGCCCAGTTTCGACGGCGGCTCAGCGGCGGCGTTGCGGGAGATCGTCACCTCATCATCGAGGGAAATCTCGCCATGCTCAATCGCCTGGAAGGCGATGTAGAGCGTCATCATCTTGGTGAGAGAGGCCGGGTGCAGCCGCGTGTCGGCGTTGGTGGCGTGAAGCACCTTGCCGTTGCGGGCATCCATCACCAGGGCGGCATATTCGGCGGCCATGGCGCGGGTCGACATCGCGATCATCATCGCGAAGACGATCAGAAGGAGGGGGATAATGCGTCCTGAAACGACACGAGATATACCCCGTGCCTGCACGTTGCTCTTCATGATAAATCTGCCTCGTTCTGCCGGATCATGTCGCCCGACTTGTCTTTGATGAAGACGGTAACACAGGCTTTGCGTCTAGAAAACAACCAATTTTCAAGGGTTTTCAAGGCGTGCAGAGATACAACGCCAGATTTGGTGTCCCGTATGGTTCAATCCACCAAATCAGCAATATGGTTGAGCTGTGGTTCAGAGAGACGTGATGAGCGCTGGTAAGTTTTTAAGCGTTTCCAGCGTGCGATAGCGGGGATGGCCCTCAGGAGCTTCCGCATGTTCGATTGCCCATGTGATGTTGTGCGGCACATAGACACCCCAAGCACCGGCCTCAATCGGGGGCAAAACATCTGATTTCATGGAGTTCCCGACCATCATGGCGCGTTCGGGGGTGATGTCGTGACGGGCAAAAATGCTACTGTAGACCGCAGGCGTTTTCGCTGAAACGACCTCGACCCCGTCGAACAGATCGCCCAGCCCTGACTGCGCCAGCTTGCGTTCCTGATCGAGCAGATCGCCTTTGGTCACCAGTAGAATTTCGTAGTCTTCGGCAAGCGTGCCGACCGTTTCCTCAACCCCATCGAGCAGATGAATCGGGTGGCGCAACATGTCCTGCCCCGCCGCGATCAATTCGGAAATCACGGAGGCGGGGACGCGTTCTTCGGTCACTTCAATCGCGGTTTCGATCATCGTCAGGACAAAGCCCTTGATGCCAAACCCGTAGTGACCAAGGTTCTTGCGTTCGGCGTCAAGGAGCCGCTCGGCGAGGTGATCCGGGTCTGTGAAGTCAGCCAGAAGCTCTGCGAATCTGTCCTGGGTGATGCGGAAAAACTGTTCGTTTTCCCACAGCGTGTCGTCGGCATCGAAGGCGATGGTGGCGATTTTTTCGGGCATATGAACGACGCTCCTTTACCCGTTCCGGCATAACCCCCTTTATTCATGCGTAAAAGAGGCTATATATCGGCGACAGATCCCGTGAAGATGCAGACCTAAGATAAAGCGGAGACGACAGAGTGATCCTCGCGCCTCAGATGATGGCAGACAATGACGACCGTTCGGATGACGACGGCGATGTCGGACTTGCGCTCAAAACCAAGCCGAAAACCAAACGTCCGCCGCTCTATAAAGTCTTGTTGTTGAACGACGATTATACGCCGATGGAATTCGTCGTTCTGGTGCTCGAACGCTTTTTCGGCATCGGTCATTCGCAAGCGACGGAGATCATGTTGACCGTACACAAGAAGGGATTGGCCGTTGTTGGCGTGTTTCCTTTCGAGATCGCGGAGACCAAGGTGCAGCAGGTGATGGAATTCGCCCGCCGTCATCAACACCCGCTGCAATGCACGATGGAAAAGGAATAGGCGCTTCGCCTGTTCTTGCGCGCCATGCTGTCCGCACGCCTTCCTCTGATCCTCGCCGGGCTTGAGCCGGTTGACGCCGTTGTCGTCTATCGACCGGCCGCGGATGTCGATCTGTCCGCTTTGGGGGCGGCGCGGGTTGAGATCGTTCAGGGCTTCAAACCTGCCGCCGATGCGCTTGAGGCGCGGGGCTTCAAGGTCACACCGAAAGCCGAAGGCCCGTTCGATCTTGCCGTGGTCATGGTGCCTCGCTCGAAAGCCGAGGCACGGGCGCTGGTCGCGGATGCGGTGAGCCGGGCGAAACGGGTGATCGTCGATGGCCAAAAGACCGACGGTATCGACAGCATTTTGAAAGATTTGAAAAAGCGTGTGGGCGTGGAGCAGGTCGTCTCCAAGGCGCATGGCAAGGCCGTGGCGTTTTCCTCGGGCGATCTGGCGGAGACCTTCTCCGACTGGGCCGACCCCGGCCCGCTGCATGTGATCGACGGTTTCACCACGCGTCTGGGCGTGTTTTCCGTGGACCGGATCGACAAGGCCTCCGCCGCACTGGCCGAGGCGCTGCCGGAAAAACTTCCGGCTCGTATTGCCGATCTCGGGGCGGGGTGGGGTTATCTGTCTCGTGCGATCCTGTCCCGCGAGGGGGTGAAAGACCTGCATGTGGTCGAAGCCGAAGCGGCCTCGCTCGCCTGTGCTAAGGATAACCTTGATGATCCGCGCGCGCATTTCCATTGGCAAGACGCGACACGCTTTGTGCCACCATCGCCGCTGGATGCGGTGATCATGAACCCGCCGTTTCATACTTCCCGCGCCGCTGATCCTGCGCTGGGGCAGGCGTTCATCGAAGCGGCCGCAAGGATGCTCGCACCTCATGGCGAGCTATGGCTTGTCGCGAACCGGCAATTGCCTTACGAGGCGACGCTTGCCGCCTGTTTCAGCAGCTATGCCGAGATTGGCGTCACGGGCGGTTTCAAATTGCTTCATGCCGCGAAACCTCTTCGCAAAGCGGCGCGGACCGCCTAAACCCGTTTAGGGGCTGACCAAATAGACAGGAGCCAGCATGAGCTTTTCTATCGAAGGCAAGACCGCCATCGTCACCGGGGCGGCCAATGGGGTTGGTCTCGCGATTGCACGCCATTTCGTGTCGCAAGGCGCTCGGGTGATGTGTGCCGATATGGACGAGGCCAGTCTTGTTGCCGAATATGGCGATCTGGCGGGCGGAGATGATCCGCAAATTGCCTATTTCGCCGGGGATCTCCGGGAAAAGCTGACCATCGCCAATCTTCTGTCGGCGACGATTGATGCCTTTGACGGCGTGGATATTCTTGTGAACGCCTCGCGTCAGGTGGCGATCAGCGATCCGCTTCTGGTCGAAGGCGATAATGTGTCTCAGCTTCTGGAGCAGAACCTCATGACCTCGCTGCGCCTGATCCAGCAGGTCGCGAAATGGATGATCAAGAATGCCGAGAAAAACGAAGATGACACAGCGCCCGTTGGTTCCATCGTGAACCTGTCCTCGATTGCGGCGCGGCGCTGTCAGCCGGAGCTTCTGGCGTTTTCGATTTCCTCGGGCGCGGTGGATCAGATGACGCGGGCGATGGCGGTGGCTCTGGCACCACACCGCATCCGCGTGAATGCGGTGGCTTTTGGCTCCGTCATGAGTTCAAGCCTCAAGGATATGCTCTCTGATAACCCCGACTATCGCGGCGAGATCATCGCGAAGACGCCGATGGGACGGGTTGCTCCGGCAACGGATGTTGCCGAAACCGTGCAATACCTCGTTTCTGAGGGCTCGGGCTTCATGACCGGTCAAATCCTGACCGTCGATGGGGGGCGCACTCTGGTCGATCCGGTGCTGGCGCCCACCCACTGATCAGGTGCTTATTCCGGGTATTGGACCTTGCAGGCATCAATGGCCGCATCGGCCTCGATCTGAAGCTGGGCTTCTTTCTTTTGAAGAGCGGCCAGTTTTGCGGCTTCGGCATCCAAATCGATCGCCTTCGGAACCTTCCGCGTCTGGACATCCGGCACCCGGCAGAAAATCGGCTTTCCGTCTTTATTCTCGCCGCACCGCTTGATGTCATAATCGATGTATTCTTTTTCGACCAAAGCATAGCCGCGGTCGAGATTGCCTTCGGCCTCTTTGATAAAGCTCTGAACCTGACGCAAATCCTTGGTCGCACGGGAGATGCACATTTGTTGTTCGGAACAGGCGGCAAGTAGCGGCAGAACCGCCAAAGCAATAAGCCAACGCATCGGAAATCTCCTTTCCCCATATACACGACAGCATAGCCTTTTTCCGTCGCAGGGGAAGGGCGCTTGCCCCCGGTGCGCTCATGCTGTTACCTCTGCGGACCGTGATCAGGAGGATGCCGATGCGCGAGAACATGACAGATGAGAAAGCTCGGGCGAGCGCGTGGTTCCGCGAACTGCGCAATCAGATCGTCTCAGCTTTCGAGGCTCTGGAAGACACGCAGGAGACCGGCCCCTTCGCCAGCCAGCCTGCGGGGCGTTTCGAGGTAACAGAAACCTCGCGCAGTTCCGAGGACGGATCGGATGCGGGCGGCGGTCTCATGTCCGTGATGCGGGGTGGCCGGGTGTTTGAGAAAATCGGCGTCAACATTTCCACGGTGTACGGGACGCTGGGTGAGCGGGCGCAAAACGCCATGGCGGCGCGCAAGGGTTTCCCGGAGATGAAGGACGATCCGCGTTTCTGGGCCTCCGGCATTTCTCTGGTCGCGCATATGCAGAACCCGCATACGCCCGCCGTTCATATGAACACGCGCATGTTCTGGACCCCGCATGGCTGGTGGTTCGGCGGCGGTTCCGATCTGAATCCCTGTATCGAATATGACGAGGACACGGCGGCCTTCCATGCGGTGCAGAAAGAGCACTGTGATCGCCATGATCCGGGATATTATCCGCGCTTCAAAGCTTGGGCGGATGAGTATTTCTTTATTCCGCACCGGGGCCGGGCGCGCGGTGTCGGCGGGATTTTCTACGATGATCTCAACACTGGCGACTGGGAAAAGGATTTCGCCTTCACGCAGGACGTGGGGCGCGCGTTCCTTCCGGCCTTCCTCGGCGTGACGGAAAAGCGGCGCACTACGCCGTGGGATGAGGCAGATAAAGACGCCCAGCTCGTCCATCGCGGTCTCTATGCCGAATACAATCTGGTCTATGACCGGGGCACGAAATTCGGGTTGGAGACGGGCCACAATCCGGATGCGGTTCTGATGTCGCTGCCGCCCATGGCGAAATGGGTGTGACGCCGAGAGCAATCGCTTCGCTCGGATTCACGAAAATTTCGGCTGCTATCGCCGCGCCATGTGTTTCGCCATGGCGCGGCGTTTGTATTTTTGCCTCACGTTGGCCTGAAGCTCTCGTGTCCCTTCCTGTGTAGGGCTTTCCCCGCATGCCGGGCGCTCTGGGTGGGAATGAGAACACGCAGGCTCACAATTGAGTTCTTGAGCGTTAGATTTTTTTGATACTATTCAAACGGTTGATGTGGTTGTCCCCTGTGGATGCGGTGCCCACGTGATGTTCATCAGACGGAAAACGCCTGAGATTATGACATCAAAAGGAACCGCGTCATGAAAACTCAAACGAAACTCGTTGGACTTGGTCTTGTCAGCATGCTGGCCCTTTCTCCCGCCGTTGCGGCCTTTGCAGAGCAGAGCGCCTCGACGCCTGCGGCCGCAAATGCAACCGACACGGCAACGCAGGACAAGCTTGCGTTTGAAACTTCGGAAAGTACCAAAGACGCTTTGCAGAATGTGCATGCCGCGCGGATTGCCTTGTTCGAGGGCGATACCGATCTGGCCAAAAGTCTGACGGGTGCAGCCGTCGATGAGTTCACGGGCGCGCAGAAAACCGCGGCGGATATCGAGATCAAATCCGATCAGACGAAGGATAAGGACGACATGTATGTGCCCTTCGAGACCTCAGTGAGCCTCGCGGAAGGGTTCATGCCGACGGACGCCAACAAGGAAGATATGTCGAAAGCCGGCAAACATCTGGCGCAGGGCGATCAGCAGAAGGCGCTCGAAGTGTTGAAACTGGCGAAAGTCGATATCGACTATACGGCGCTCATGGTGCCGATCAACGGCAGCGTTAACAACATTCAGCAGGCCTCCGATCAGATCGCGAAGGGCGACTATTACGCGGCGAACCTGTCGTTGAAAGCGATCGAGGATTCGATTGTCGCCGGGGACTTCAGCTTGAACGATCTTCCGCAGCAAGGCAGTTCCGCGAGCTGAATGCGGCACTCTCTAAAAGCAATGCCCGCCGGGAGAGATCTCTCGCGGCGGGCATTGGTGTGAAATTTGGTGGGAGCTCTTAGCCTTGGTTCTCGCGCAGGGTCTCGATCATCAGGCTGACGTTGTCCGGATCCGCGTCCGGCGTAATGCCGTGGCCGAGGTTGAAGATGTGCGGGCCTTTGGAGAAGGCGTCACGGACATGGCGCACCTCGTCGATCAGAGCTTGGCCGCCCGTCACCATATGGGACGAGGCGAGGTTGCCCTGCACGCAGCCGTCTTTCTGCACATTCGCAGCGCCCCATTCCGGGGTGATGGAATTGTCGAGCGCGACACAATCGACGTCGGTTTTGGCGTGGAAACCGATATAGCCCTCGCCCGCTTCGCGCGGGAAGCCGATCACCGGGATTCCGGGATGACGCGCTTTCAGCTCGGCGGTGATTTTGCGGGTCGGCTCAACGGCGTATTTCTCAAAAGCCTCGCCCTTGAGGCTCCCGGCCCAGCTGTCAAAGATTTTGACGACTTCGGCTCCCGCCTGAATTTGCTGGTCGAGATATTCAATTGTGCCTTCGGTCAGCAGGTCGATGACCTTCTCGAAGAGTTCTGTGTTGCCTTCGCGCAGCGCATGGGCCGGGCCCTGATCTTTTGTGCCGCGCCCGGCGATCATGTAGGTGGCAACGGTCCAGGGCGCACCGGCAAACCCGATCAGCGTCGTCTCTTTCGGCAGTTCGCGCGACAGGATGCGCACGGTCTCATAGATCGGTGCGAGCTTGTCATGGATGTCATCCTTGCTTTTGAGTGCGGCAAAGTCGTCGTCCGACTGAATGGTCGAAAGACGCGGGCCCTCGCCGGTGACGAACCAAAGGTCCGCCCCCAGAGCCTGCGGCAGCAGGAGAATATCGGCAAAAAGGATCGCGGCGTCGAAGCCGTAGCGCCGGATCGGTTGCAGGGTCACTTCGGCGGCAAGATCGGAATTGTAGCACAGCGACAGGAAATCTCCGGCCTCGGCTCGCGTGGCGCGATATTCGGGCAGGTAACGCCCGGCCTGACGCATCATCCAGATCGGCGGCACTTTCTGCACTTCGCCTCTGAGCGCTTTCAGGATCGTTTTCTCGGTCATCGCGGCCTCCCGTTTTCGTTCCCGCACTCGTCCCCGCCTTGCGCTCTTTTGTCAAGGCACAGAGGGGCTTTTCCCCGCTTGTCAGGCCGATCTGCCGCAGGTAAGCCTTTGCCATGACATTGACGCTTCCGACCCCCGCTGAACCCCTGAAAATCGGCACCCGTGGCTCGCCGCTCGCACTGGCGCAGGCCTATGAAACCCGTGATCGGTTGATGGCCGCCTTTGATCTGGCGGAGGAGGCGTTCGAGATCGTCTCCGTGTCGACGCGCGGAGATCGGGTGCAGGACCGCTCATTGCGGGAATTGGGCGGCAAGGGGCTGTTCTCGAAAGAGATCGAAGATCGGCTTCTGAGCGGCGAGATCGACATCGCGGTGCACTCGACAAAGGATATGTCGGTGATCCAGCCCGAGGGGCTGATCCTCGACACCTACCTACCGCGCGAGAACCCGTTCGACGCGTTTATCACACTTGATGGCAAGGCTTTGACCGACCTGCCGCAAGGGGCTGTGGTCGGTTCTTCCTCGCTGCGGCGCAAGGCGCAGCTTTTGAACAAGCGCCCGGATTTGCAAGTCGTCGAATTCCGGGGCTCCGTGCAGACCCGCTTGCAAAAGCTTGAGGACGGCGTGGCGGAAGCCACATTCCTCGCCATGGCTGGTCTGAATCGTCTGGGCTTTGATCACGTCCCGCGCCAAGCGGTGACGGCGGAAGAAATGCTGCCTGCCGTGGCGCAGGGGGCAATTTCGATTGAGCGCCGCGCCGGTGATGCGGCTGTCGCAGAAATGCTTTCAGCGTTGCATGACGAGGCGACCGGGCTGGCGATGGCCTGTGAACGGGCGTTTCTTGCCAAGCTTGACGGGTCTTGTCAGACCCCGATTGCCGGGCTCGCGGAAATCGAGGGGGGGACGCTGCGTCTGCGCGGGGAAATCCTGCGCACGGATGGTTCGGAAAGCCTGACCGAAGACATGTCCGGTGCGGTCGAAGATGGCGTCGCGATGGGCGTTGAAATGGCGATCAAGCTTCTGGAACGCGCGGGCGCCGGGTTCTTCGACTGGAAATAACCTCTGCCCTTAGGAGGGCAGGGTTTTTCCGGGGTTGAGAATGCCTTTCGGATCAAACGCCGCTTTCACTGCGCGCATCATATCAAGTGCGACCGGGTTCTTCCGGCGTTCCATCGAAGGCAGTTTCGCAAGGCCGATCCCGTGTTCGGCAGAGAAGCTGCCGCCCATTTCGCGCACGATCTCTTCGACTTCTTCCATGAGCGGATCCACCAGATCGGGCGTGCTCGGGTAAACCGTGTAGTGAATGTTGCCGTCGCCCAAATGTGCGACCGGGCAGGTTTTGAAACCGGGGTCGAGGGCGCGCAGACGCGTTTCGGCCTCGTCCATGAACGCCTCAAGCCGGTCGAGCGGGAGGCAGAGATCGTTGATCACAACGGGCTTCACAGCCGTCGAAATCTCTGCAGCCGCCTCACGAATTTCCCACATCAGGCTACGCTGCGCCTCGGATTGGGCGAGGGCGGCGTCGAGCACCAGACCTTCTTCGAACATCGCTCCGAGCGTGTCCTCAAGATGGGCCACGAGCGGGATTTCTCCGTTTTCGTCCGGGGTGCAATCGCGCAGCATGGTGGAGCCGATCTCAAGGAAAATCGTGTGATCCTGATCGTGGCCCAGAGGCGGGGTCAGATCGGAACGGTAAAGGGCGAGATTGTCCATGTAACCGCGGGGCATGTACTCAAAGGCTTCGACCATGCCGCCGGTGCGAGTTTGCAGCGCGTTCAGAAGGCGCAGCGCGGCGGAGAGGCCTGTGGTGGTGACCATGGCTGTCGCATGAGCTTTCGGCGCGGGGAAGAGTTTGAGAACGGCGGCGGTGATAACCCCGAGCGTGCCTTCCGAGCCGATCATCAGATCGCGCAGGTCATAGCCCGAATTGTCCTTATGCAGCTCGCTCATGAGGTCGAGCACGCGTCCATCGGCGAGAACGACTTCGACGCCAAGGCACAGATCGCGGGTATTGCCATACCGCAGGACGTTCGAGCCACCAGCATTGGTCGCCAACGTCCCGCCGATCCGGGCAGAGCCGCGCGCGCCGAAGGTCATGGGATAGGTCAGGCCCTGTTGTTCGGCAGCGTCATGCAGGTCTTGCAGGATCACACCGGCTTCGACCACGGCGATGCGGGCTTCGGGGCGGATCTCGCGGATCGTCTGCATCCGGTCGAGCGAGAGGATCAGCGCACCTTCGGCGGCTGTGGCGCCGGTCAGGCCGGTGTTGCCCCCCATCGGGACCACAGGGGTCTCGGTCTCATGGCAAAGCGCGAGAATGGCGGAGACTTCGGCGGTCGTGCCCGGACGCACCACGGCCAGCGGAGCCGTCGCATATTTCCCGACCCAATCGCGACCGTAGGGCAGAGCGTCGGCTCCGGTCAGCACATGCGGGGTGATCGCTTCGAGGCGGGAAAGAATGTCCATTGTCGTGTCTCCAGTCGTTGCGCCGGGTGTCCGGCAAAACGTCGGCAATGGCAAGGGCAGAGAGGTGCAGATATAAAAAGACCCGCGATAAACGCGGGCCTTTCTCGGCTTACGAAGGGGATTACACGGCGGAGGAGTGCTGTGCCTGTGTCATGTCATAGGCGTCGAAATGGCGCGCGATCATGCGGGTCAGCGGGCGGGCCTCTTCACGAATGACGATCCGCTCGGGCGAAATGTCGAGCATTTCCGGGAAGGCTTCTGCCACACTGGTTGCATAGGCTTCGAAGTCTGCCTGAGACAGGCCGAAGCTCTCCTTCAGTTCCGCCGCCTCGACGCGGAAGTCGCACATCAGCGCTTCGATGATCCGACCGCGCAGGTGGTCTTCTTCGGTGAAGCGGTGGCCCTTCGAAATCGGCAGCTCGCCCGCCCGCACCGTGGCCTGATATTTCGAGGTTGAAGGCTGGTTCTGGGCATAGCCCTGCGGGAATTTCGCGATCGAAGACGCGCCGATACCAACCATGGTCGGGCATTTGTCGTCGGTATAGCCTTGGAAATTGCGGCGCAGCTTGCCGGTGCGCAGCGCAACCTCAAGCCCGTCGCCTTTTTTCGCAAAGTGGTCGATGCCAATCTCGGCGTAATCGTCCCAGACGAAGAGATCGCGCGCGGTGTTGAACAGGTCGAGCCGTTCTTCCGGCGTCGGAAGTTCATCGGTCGGGATCATGTTCTGACGACGCGCCATCCAAGGCACGTGGGCATAGCCGAACAGGGCCACACGGTCCGGCGACAGCGACAGGAGTTTCTGCACGCTCTCGGCAATTTTCTCCCGTGACTGGCCCGGAAGGCCATAGAGGATGTCGGCGTTTAGCGAACGGATGCCGCGCGCGCGCAGGCCCTCGACCGCGGCTTTCGTGGTCTCATAGGATTGGATGCGTCCGATGGTTTCTTGGATCTGCGGATCGAAATCCTGCACCCCGATGGAGGCGCGGTTCATCCCCGCTTCGGCCAGCGCATCGAGACGGGCGTCATCAATCTCGTTCGGGTCAACCTCGACCGAGAATTCGTAGTTTTCCGCAAAGGGGGCAAGGTCGCGAATCGTGGTTGAGAGGTCGGCGATCATATCGGCCTCAAGCAAGGTCGGCGTGCCGCCGCCCCAGTGCAGGTGGCCGATCTCGATCCCTTCGGGAAGACGCGCCTTCACAAGCGCGATCTCCGCTTTGAGCGTCTCGACATAGGCGGCAACGGGGCTCGCCGTGCTTGTGCCCTGTGTCCGGCAGGCGCAGAACCAGCAAAGCCTGCGGCAGAACGGGACGTGGACATAAAGAGAGATCGGCTCGGCAGGATTGAGCGCAGACAGCCATCCGGCCACATCATTGCCGCCGACGGTGTCGGAGAAATGCGGTGCCGTCGGGTAACTCGTGTACCGGGGGACACGGGCGTCAAAAAGGCCTAGCTTGCGGAGTTGCGTGTGTTTGTTCATAGAGATACGCTGTAGCCCATCAAAGATCGGGTGCATTGACCCAGATCAAGAATTGCGAGCGCACCAATGAACGAAATTCTGTTTGACCATAAAGAGTGCGGATCATGCCCAATCCGTCACCGCTCAGTCTGTGCGCGGTGCGAGGCGGATGAACTCGAAGAGTTGGATGCGATCAAATACTACCGCTCTTACGAGGCTGGACAGCCCATTGTGTGGTCCGGGGATCGGATGGATTTCGTGGCCTCTGTCGTCACCGGGGTGGCCTCTCTCAGTCAGGCGATGGAAGACGGTCGCACGCAGATGGTCGGGCTGTTGCTGCCGTCCGATTTTCTTGGACGTCCGGGGCGCGATGTGGCGCCTTACGATGTTGTGGCGGTCTCGAATCTCACCCTGTGCTGCTTCCGTCGCAAGCCGTTCGAGCAGATGATGGTGCGGACACCCCATATCGGTCAGCGCCTTTTGGAAATGACGCTCGACGAGCTGGATGCGGCCCGAGAATGGATGCTGATCCTCGGTCGGAAAACCGCTCGTGAGAAAATTGCCTCGCTGATGGCGATCATTGCACGGCGTGAGGCGTCGCTTGAGCTGACCACGGCGGGCGATGGCATGGAGTTCGAACTTCCGCTGACGCGGGAAGCGATGGCGGATTATCTCGGTCTGACGCTGGAGACCGTTTCTCGGCAAATCTCGGCGCTCAAGCGCGACGGGGTGATCACGCTGGAAGGCAAACGCCGCGTGGTGATTCCCGACTTCGACCGCTTGCAGATCGAGACGGGCGACGACACCGACGGCGGCTTGATGATCTAAGACGAGCGTTTCCAACTTGAATAAAGAAACCCCGCGACTTGTTTCGCGGGGTTTCTTTTTGGGCCTGATATTCCCAGATAATCCGGTCTGCGCGTGAGGGAGGGCAGCGCAGACCGGTTTTTGCGTGTCGTCGCGCGGTTAGTGCGACATCAGAACCGGAATTTCCGCCAGTTCAAGCATGTGACGGGTTGCGCCACCAAGGATGGATTCGCGGAAACGCGAATGGCCATAGGCGCCCATCACGAGCATGTCGGCGTCCTTGTCGCTCAGCTGACGTACGAGCACGTCGGAGATGCGCGGCATGGTTTTCGCGAGAACGGAAACTTCGGCACGGACGCCGTGACGCACGAGCATCTGGCAAAGCGAGCCGCCCGGATCGGACCGGTCGGGACCGTGCTGCGGCGGATCGATGATGGTGATGTCCACCAGATCGGCTTTTTGCAGAATCGGCAGGGCGGCACGGATGGCTCCGAGCGCTTCGGCGCTTTCGTTCCAAGCGACGACCACGCGGTCGATGCTTTCCGGAACGTCGACACCATCGGGCATCACGAGAACCGGGACCCGACCGGAGAACAGCGCGGCTTCGAGAATCTCTTCATGTTCGTGACCGCGACCTTCGCCATAGGGGCGGGGCAGGACGACGACATCGGAGAAGCGCAGGAAATGCGCGAGCTGCGGGGTCAGGCCAGCCATTTGAGCGGTGACCGGATTGGTGAACCAAGAGATGTCCAGAGACTTGAGGTACTCGGAGACTTCCTCTTCGACTTTTTTGCTGTCGGCCTGCGCCTGCTGCAGGTTATCCTGAAGCGCCATGGCGTTGGTGCCAGCATAGTAGAAGCCGGGCTGTGTCCGGTCGAGGCCGAGGCAAATTACATCGAGATGCCCCTCTTCTTTCCGGGCCAAGGCCACCGCCGCATCAAGAGCGTGGCGGTCTGCCTCCATGTTGCACATGATCGTTGTGATGGTTTTGAAGGGCATGTCCGCCTCCTTCGGGTGTGTGTCTGATTGATGAAATCATCGCTCCGACAGGAAAATATCGCTTTGACGGAGATCAACAAAAGACGACGTTTCAGGCAGAGAGTAAAGGCATATCAAAAATATAATTTTCACAAATAGACTTTTTGCGTCAGATTTGTCTATGCGAACAGGATGCGGCTGATTGGCGCGGGTATGAAGATACCTGCTGACTTTTGGGCGCATAACAATCGTAATTGTCGGCGTTTTGACACAGATCAAGGTTGTTCACATTGGTGTGAGTCAAATCGCAGACTGTCGAACCCCGTGGGTCAAATGCGGGACGGCTATGCCCTATGGACGAGGGCAAACGAACGAAGGGACGCAATATGTGGAACTATACCAAGCTGGCAGTGCTAGGGATCGCCGTGATCCTGTTCGGCCTTGCCGCGAACTACGGGCGCGACTTTGCCTATCAGGTGCACGCGCTCATTTTTATGGCCGCCGCGGCCATTACTTTTATCTACACCCTGCGCACGACGGGCGACGTCAAACCGGCACCGACCGGATATTTCGACGGCGTTGTGCGCGCCGGGGTCATCGCGACGGCTCTCTGGGGCGTCGTTGGCTTTTTGGCGGGGACGTTCATCGCGTTTCAGCTCGCTTTCCCGCAGCTGAACTTTGAATTCCTGCAAGGCCACGGCAATTTTGGGCGTCTGCGCCCGCTGCATACCTCTGCAGTGATTTTTGCCTTTGGCGGCAACGCTTTGATTGCGACCTCTTTTTACGTGGTTCAGCGGACCTCCGCATCGCGTCTCTGGGGCGGCAACCTCGGCTGGTTCGTGTTCTGGGGCTACAACCTGTTCATCGTGCTGGCTGCGACCGGCTATGTGCTGGGTGTGACCCAATCCAAGGAATACGCCGAGCCGGAATGGTATATCGACCTGTGGCTGACCATCGTCTGGGTGGCCTATCTCGTGGCCTTCATGGGGACGATCTTCACCCGCAAGGAAAAGCACATCTACGTTGCGAACTGGTTCTACCTGTCCTTCATCGTCACGATCGCGATGCTGCATATCGTCAACAACCTTGCAATCCCGGTCTCCTTGCTCGGCTCCCGCTCCGTGATGGTGATGTCCGGCGTGCAGGACGCGATGACCCAGTGGTGGTACGGCCACAACGCTGTGGGCTTCTTCCTGACCGCAGGCTTCTTGGGCATGATGTACTACTTCGTGCCGAAACAGGCTGAACGTCCGGTCTTCTCCTACAAGCTGTCGATCATCCACTTCTGGGCGCTGATCTTCATTTACATCTGGGCTGGCCCGCACCACTTGCACTACACGGCTCTGCCGGACTGGGCTTCGACCCTCGGCATGGTGTTCTCCGTGATCCTGTGGATGCCCTCCTGGGGCGGCATGATCAACGGTCTGATGACGCTCTCCGGCGCATGGGACAAACTGCGTACCGACCCGGTGATCCGCATGATGGTGATCTCCGTCGGCTTCTACGGCATGTCGACCTTTGAAGGCCCGATGATGTCGATCCGCGCTGTGAACTCCCTGTCTCACTACACCGACTGGACCATCGGTCACGTGCACTCCGGTGCTCTGGGCTGGAACGGCATGATCACTTTCGGGGCCCTGTACTACCTCGTCCCGGCTCTGTGGAACCGTCAGCGTCTCTACTCGCTCGGTCTCGTGTCCTGGCACTTCTGGCTCGCCACCATCGGCATCGTGCTCTACGCTGCTTCGATGTGGGTCACGGGTATCATGGAAGGCCTGATGTGGCGCGAAGTCGACAGCCAAGGCTTCCTCGTGAACGCGTTCGCTGACACCGTGGCTGCGAAACATCCGATGTACGTTGTGCGTGCTCTTGGCGGGGTGCTCTACCTCACCGGTGCAATCATCATGTGCTACAACCTCTACATGACCGTGCGTCGTGCGCCTGTGAAGGCGGATGCGACGGCCATGGCTCCGGCAGAATAAGGGAGGGTTTCGAACATGGCTCTCATTGATAAACATAAGATCATCGAAACCAACGGTACTCTGCTGATGGTCGGCGCCCTTCTGGTCGTCACCGTGGGCGGGATCGTCGAGATCGCTCCTTTGTTCTATCTCGAAAACACCATCGAGGATGTAGAGGGCGTGCGCCCCTACTCCCCGCTGGAGCTCACCGGTCGGGAAATCTACGTGCGGGAAGGCTGCTACGTCTGCCACTCGCAGATGATCCGTCCGATGCGCGACGAGGTGGAGCGTTATGGTCACTACTCGCTGGCAGCGGAATCGAAATACGATCACCCGTTCCAGTGGGGGTCGAAGCGGACGGGGCCCGACCTCGCCCGTGTGGGCGGCCGCTACTCCGACGAGTGGCACGTCGACCACCTGACCAATCCTCAGTCCGTAGTGCCTGAATCGGTGATGCCGAAATATGGCTTCTTGTCGGACCGTTACATCGAGCCCGAGTATATCGAGGACCTGATGAAAACCCACCGTATCGTTGGTGTGCCCTATACCGACGAGATGATCGAAGTCGCCAAAGAAGACTTCGTGAATCAGGCGGATCCGTGGAGCGACAGCGAGGGTCTCCTCGAACGCTACCCGAATGCGCAGGTGCGGAACTTTGACGGTCAGGACGGAATCACGGAGATGGATGCGCTCATCGCTTACATGCAGATGCTGGGCACCTTGGTCGATTTCTCGACCTTCACTCCGGATGCGTCCCGCTAAGGAACAGAAGAGATGGATTATCACATCCTTCGTGAATTTGCCGACAGCTGGGTCTTGCTGGCTATGTTCGTGTTCTTTGCCGCTGCGGTGTTCTGGGCGTTTCGCCCGGGCTCCCGCAGGCAGCATCGCGACACGGCTGATGTCATCTTCCGGCATGAAGACAAACCCGCCGAAGAGGAGGCGAGGACATGAGTAAAAAAGAAGTCGAAACCACAGGTCATTCCTGGGACGGGATCGAAGAGTACAACAACCCGCTCCCGCGCTGGTGGCTGGTTATCTGGTATCTCTGCATCATCTGGGGGATCGGTTACACGATCGCCATGCCGGCTTGGCCAATGATCAAAGGGGCCACCGCTGGTGTGCTCGGATGGTCCACCCGTGCGCAAGTTGCCGAGAAAATCGCCTCGTTCGAGGAGATGAACGCCGGTGTCGAGGCCGAACTGGCCGCAGCCGACGTGACCGAGGTGATGCCGGGGACCGATGTTTACAACTACGGTGTCAACATGGGCGCTGCCGTGTTCCGTGCCAACTGCTCGCAGTGCCACGGTTCCGGTGCGCAGGGCAATGTGGGCTATCCGACGCTGTTGGACAATGACTGGCTCTGGGGCGGTACGATCGACGAGATCGCCTACACGGTTCAGCACGGTGTCCGCAACGAGACCGACGATGCCCGCTACTCCGAGATGCCGAAATTCGGTGCCGACGAGCTGCTGACGGATGAGGAAATCGATCAGGTCGTGGCCTTCGCCATGTCCCTGTCCGATCCCGAAAACGATGGCACCAACATGGCTGGCGGCACTTATGATATGGATCTCGCTGCTGCGGGGGCAGAGGTGTTTGAATACAACTGTGCCTCCTGCCACGGCGAAGACGGCACCGGTGACATCTATCAGGGCGCTCCGAACCTGACCGATGCGATCTGGCTCTATGGTGGCGATCACGACACTGTCTATGAGACGGTCTACAACGCGCGTTTCGGCGTGATGCCGGCTTGGGGCCTGCGTCTGTCTCAGGCTGAGGTCAACGCAGCTGCGCTCTACGTCCACCAGTTGGGCGGCGGCGAGTAAACCTTGCGAATCCGGGCGGCAACGCCCGGGTTGCGGCACCGGCCCTTGATCCTGTTCGCGCGTTTCTTCAGGGTCGGTGCCCACAAATATAAACCGCAGCGTGACCAGCTGCGGTTTTCTCTTACGTTTCACGGGCACTCTGTGGCAGGGTCTGCAGGTCCAAGGCGTGTTTTTAATGTACCTTTCAGCCGACCTTCATAAAAGTTTGATGCACATCAAGGCTGAGACAGGTGGCGGCCCGCATTAAGGGCAAAACCGCGAACAGTCGAAAAGGCAACGCTCCATGAGCTCTACCGACAATTCCCCCGAACATAAGCTGTATGAAGCGCGTGAACCGATTTTCCCTCGTCGTGTAAAAGGGAATTTTCGGTCTCTCAAATGGATCATCATGGCGGTGACGCTGGGTATCTATTACCTGTCTCCGTGGATCCGCTGGGACCGTGGTCCGGAATTGCCGGATCAGGCGATCCTGATCGACCTCGCCAACCGCCGCTTCTTCTTTTTCTGGATCGAGATTTGGCCGCATGAATTCTATTTCATCGCCGGGCTTCTGATCATGGCCGGGCTTGGGCTGTTCCTGTTTACCTCCGCCGCAGGGCGGATCTGGTGCGGCTATGCCTGCCCGCAAACCGTCTGGACCGATCTTTTCATTCTGGTCGAGCGCTGGATCGAAGGCGACCGCAACGCCCGCCTGCGTCTGCACCGTCAGAAGAAAATGGACTTCCGCAAATTCCGTCTGCGGGTGATGAAATACCTGTCCTGGGTGATCATCGGCCTCGCGACCGGTGGGGCCTGGGTGTTCTATTTCACCGATGCGCCGACGCTTCTGGTCGATCTGGTGACAGGCCAAGCGCATCCGGTCGCTTATATGACGATGGCGATCCTGACCGCGACCACCGTCTTCTTTGGCGGCATGGCGCGCGAACAGGTCTGTATCTACGCCTGCCCATGGCCACGTATTCAGGCCGCGATGATGGACGAAGATACCCTGACCGTGGGCTATCGCCATTGGCGCGGTGAGCCGCGCGGTAAGCACCGCAAGGGCGCTCATGCGGCCGAACTTGGCGATTGCATCGACTGCATGGCCTGCGTGAACGTCTGCCCGATGGGGATCGACATTCGCGACGGTCAACAGCTTGAATGCATCACCTGCGCGCTGTGTATCGACGCCTGTAACGAGATGATGGACAAGATCGGCAAGCCGCGTGGTCTCATCGATTACATGGCCCTGACGGATGAGCCGCGCGAGATTTCCGGTGAGAAACCAAAGCCGGTGTGGAAACACATCTTCCGCCCGCGCACCATTCTCTACACTGTGCTCTGGGCCGGTGTCGGCATCGGGCTGATCTGGGCGCTGTTCGCGCGCTCCGACATCGACATGACGGTCGCGCCGGTGCGCAACCCGACCTATGTGATGCAGTCCGATGGCGCGATCCGCAACATTTACGACCTGCGTCTGCGCAACAAGCATGGCGAGGAACGGGAGTTCCGTGTTAGCGTCACGGGCGATGATACTTTGACGGTGACACTGCAGGATTCCGATACGGCTGCGGGCGACACGATTGCGGTGAAAGCCGACGAGATGCGCATCGTGCGCGCCTATGTCGAAGCCCCCGCCGGGTCCAAAGCTGCCATGTCCGACCGCACGGACTTCTCCTTCTGGGTGGAAGACGGCGTTGCGGGCGAGCGGGTCTCTGTGGACTCTGTCTTCAACGGGAAAGGGAACTAAAGATGGCGCGTGAAATTACAGGCAAACATGTCCTTATCGGCACGGTGTCTGCCTTCTCCGTGATCATCGGGGTCAATATCTTCATGGCCGTTCAGGCCGTGAAGACTTTCCCGGGACTGGAAACTGCGAATTCCTACGGGGTTTCGCAGACGTTCAACCGCGACAAGCAGGCTCAGGAAGCGCTTGGCTGGACTGTCGAGGCGGTGGACGATCAGGAACATCTGTTCGTCTATATCCGGGATGTGGACGGGCAGGCCGTCGAGGTCGCCGAGATTGGCGGCACGCTGGGCCGGGCCACCACGGTCGTGGACGATCAACAGCCTGACTTCAGCTTTAATGGCGAAGCCTATGTCGCGAAAACCGGCATGTTGGCGGCGGGCAACTGGAACTACCGGATGACGGCCACGGCGCAGGATGGAACCCATTTCACCCAGCGGATCGTCATCCACGTCAAACGCTAAAGGCATTTCCCATGTCCGAGGTTCAGATCTCGGCCTGTCCGGCCTGTGTGGCCGCTCCGGCCGCCGAAGAAACAGCCCATGCGCGCGACGTTCGCGACGCGCGTTTCGTGCTGTCTTTGCCGGCAATCTATTGTGCGGCCTGTATCTCCGGTGTCGAGCGTGAACTGACCAAGCAGCCCGGCGTGCGCGCCGCGCGTGTGAATCTCACGCTCAAACGCGCGCAGGTGGAGGCCGATGAAGACGTCTCCGTCGATGATCTGGTCGGGGCGCTGACCAAAGCGGGCTATGAAGCCTATGAACTGGACGCCAGCGCGATTTCCGCCACGGAAACCGACAAAAAGGGCCGCGCGATCCTGACACGCATCGCGGTGTCTGGCTTTGCGATGATGAACGTGATGCTTCTGTCCATCGCGGTCTGGTCCGGCGCCTCTGACGTGACACGCGACATGTTCCATTGGGTGTCGGCTGCGATTGCGCTTCCGGCAATCGCCTATGCCGCGCAGCCGTTCTTTTCTTCAGCTTGGTCGGCCCTGAAAGCCAAGCGCCTCAACATGGATGTGCCGATCTCGCTCGCCATTCTTCTGGCGGGCGGCATGTCTTTGTTCGAGACGATGGAATCGGGGCGGCACGCCTATTTCGACGCCGCGCTGTCGCTGACCTTCTTCCTTCTCGCCGGGCGTTATCTCGATTACCGCACCCGTTCCGTGGCGCGCTCTGCCGCTGAAGAACTCGCGGCCCTTGAAGTGCCGCGCGTGATGCTGACCGATGGCACGGTCATCTCGATCAAGGATTTGGAAAAAGGCGCGCTGGTGCGTGTCGTTCCCGGCGCGCGGGTGCCGGTCGATGGGATCGTGGTCGAGGGGGCATCTGAGCTGGACCGCTCTTTGCTCACGGGCGAAAGCCTTCCGGTGGAAACGGGCGTCGACAGCATTGTCTCCGCAGGCGAGGTGAACCTGACCGGGCCGCTGATTGTGAAAGTCACGGCGGCGGGCGAGGACAGTTCGCTGCACCGGATGGCTGATCTCGTCGCGATGGCGGAGACCTCGCGCAACAAATACACCTCTCTGGCCGACCGCGCAGCGCGGATTTATGCGCCTGCCGTTCATATCCTCTCGCTGCTCGCCTTTGTCGGTTGGATGATCGCGACGATGGATGTGCGCCATTCCCTGAACATCGCGGTTGCGGTGCTGATCATCACTTGTCCCTGTGCGCTCGGTCTGGCCGTGCCCGCCGTGACCACCGCCGCTTCGGGGCGCTTGTTCCGTGCTGGGCTCCTGATCAAATCGGCGACCGCCATCGAACGTCTGGCCGAGGTTGATACCGTGGTGTTCGACAAGACAGGCACGCTCACAGAGGGCAAACCTGAACTGGCCAATCTGGCTGACATCCCCCCCCGTGCGCGCTCTGTCGCCATGGCGCTGGCCTCCGGCTCCGCGCATCCGCTCTCGTCTGCTCTATATGACGCCGCCCGCGCGGCGGACATCGTTCCCGCAGCGGTGAGCGACATTCGCGAAGTGCCGGGGCAGGGTGTTGAAGGCGTCTTCAACGGTCAGACCGTGCGCCTCGGGCGCGCCACATGGCTTGAGGCCGAGGCCCTCCCGCAAACCGCGACCTATCTGCGGATCGGGGAGGAGGCGCCGGTTGCCTTCACCTTCATCGATCACCTGCGTGAAGGGGCCGCCGATGCGGTGGCCGCTTTGAAGCGTCAGGGCAAGGATGTGGTCCTTTTGTCCGGCGATGCGCCTGCCGCCGTCGCCGACATCGCGCAGCGGATCGGGATCGAAGCCTGGGATGCGGAATGCTTGCCAGAAGCCAAAGCGCTGCGTGTGGCCGAGCTGACCCGATCCGGGCGCAAGGTCCTGATGGTGGGCGATGGTCTCAATGACACCGCAGCCCTTGCCGCTGCGCATGTGTCGATCTCGCCTGCCTCCGCCTTGGAAGCGACGCGTGTGGTGTCCGACATGGTGCTGCTCGGCAAATCGCTCGCGCCCATCGGCGAGGCGACGCAGGTGTCTGTGTCCGCCACCCGGCGGATCAAGGAAAACTTCAACATCGCGACGCTGTACAACCTGATCGCCGTGCCGATTGCGCTTGCGGGGTTTGCGACACCACTCGCCGCGGCCTTGGCGATGTCGGTAAGTTCGATTACGGTCTCGCTCAACGCGCTCCGTCTGAAACGCGCGTCAAAACCGTTTTGAGAGGAAAATCATGAACGTACTCGTCTATCTCATCCCGATTTCGATTTTTCTCGGCGGGTTGGGGCTGGCCGGGTTCTTCTGGTCGATCCGCTCGCGGCAATATGACGACCCGGAAGGGGACGCCAACCGCATCCTCATGGGCGACTACGACGATCACCCGAAGCCCTAATCCGGCTGCGCCGTGGCGGCTTGTTCCGCCAGCTTGGCCACTGTCGGCCCCATCGCCTCGACAATCACCGCAACGCCTTCTGCGTTCGGGTGAATGCCGTCGGGCTGCATCTTGGTTTTCAAAATCTCGTCCCAAGGGCCAAGTTCCGTGAGCGGCTTGAGAAACCCTTCGAAATACAGCGTGCCATAGTCGGCGGCGAGGTCCGGGTAGATCGCATCGAAGGCGGACTTATACTCCGCGCCGTAATTGCCGGGGGCCTGCATGCCGACCAAGAGAACGGGAATGTTCTTCGCCTTGGCGGCCTCGAGAATGCCAGACAGGTTGGTGCGGGTCAGTTCCGGCGAGAGGCCGCGCAAAAGATCGTTGCCGCCAAGCGTGACGATCATTGCGCCAATGTCCGGCGTCAGGGTCCAGTCCACCCGCGACAGTCCGCCCGCCGTGGTGTCGCCCGACACACCTGCGTTGACGATGGTCGCCTCAATCTCATGCGCGTCGAGCCAATCCTGCAACTGGGCGGTAAACCCGTCCTGTGCAACCAACCCGTAGCCTTGCGTCAGGCTGTCGCCCAAAGCGGCGATGCGGACCGGATCGGCACTTGCCGCCGTTGCCCAGAGCATCAACCAAATCTTGACCAAAAAACCAATGCGATGCTTGCCCTGAGAACCTGCGGCCCCATATTTTTTGAAGAGATTTGAAAGGAAGCCTATGGACCCGGTCATTGCCACAACCGACGCGCGTTTGACACTTGATGGCAACGCGGGGCGTATCGAGATTTTACGGGGCATTTCATTGACGGTCGCGCGCGGCGAAACGCTTGCGCTCATCGGGCCTTCGGGATCGGGCAAATCCTCACTCCTTATGCTTTTGGGCGGGCTTGAGATGGCCAGCGCCGGGAAGATTTCCGTGCTCGGGCGCGATTTGACCTCGATGAACGAGGACGAGTTGGCGCGCTTTCGCAGAGATCATATGGGGGTGGTGTTCCAATCCTTCCACCTTATTCCGACCATGACCGCCTTGGAAAATGTTGCAATCCCTCTGGAACTGGCCGGGCATGACGATGCGTTTGACCGTGCACGGACCGAGTTGGAGAACGTCGGCCTCGGGGCGCGGCTTGATCACTACCCCGCGCAAATGTCTGGCGGAGAACAACAGCGCGTGGCCTTGGCCCGTGCATCTGCCCCGCGTCCGGAGATTTTGCTCGCGGATGAGCCGACCGGCAATCTCGACGGGACAACGGGAGAGGCGATCATGGAGCTGTTGATGAGGCTGCGCGATCGCTATGGCGCGACGCTTGTTCTGGTGACGCACTCCAATGAACTCGCCGCACGCTGTGACCGTGTGATCCGCTTGCGGGATGGACAGCTTGAACCGGAGGGGCAGGCGTGAGCCTCCTCAAAGATCTGCGTATGGCTTGGTCCATTGCTCGGCGGGAGTTGCGTTCCGGCGTGCGCGGATTTCGCATTCTGATCCTTTGTCTTCTGCTGGGCGTGGCCGCGATTGCGGCGGTGACTTCCGTGCGGGACAGTATTTCCGAAGGCCTCGCCCGTGAAGGCGCGGCGCTCTTGGGTGGCGATGCGGAGATGCAGTTCACCTATCGCTTCGCGGCACCGGATGAACGCGCGTGGATGGAGGATCATTCCGAACGCTTGTCCGAGATTGCTGATTTCCGCTCCATGCTCAGCGTCGGCGACGAACGCGCTCTGACGCAGGTGAAAGCGGTCGACGAGGCTTACCCGCTTGTCGGGACGGTCGGGCTGTCGCCGGAGATGTCTTTGACTGAGGCTTTGTCGGGGCAAGACGGTTTGCCGGGGATCGTGCTTGATCCGGTTCTGATAGAACGGCTTGGCCTGTCCTTGGGCGATCAGGTTCGGATCGGCGATGTGCCTTTTGTCGTCATGGCCGAACTGACCCGCGAACCGGATGGGGCAGGATCGGGCTTCACGCTTGGTCCCCGCAGCATCGTCTCGCTTTCGGCGCTCTCAGACTCCGGATTGCTCGCGCCCGGTACATTGTTCGAAAGTTCCTATCGGCTCGACTTGCCGTCAGACACCGATCTCGATGCGCTCAAAGCGCGTGCTGAGGCGGAGGTCGCGGCGGGGGCCTTCCGTTGGCGGGATGCGCGCAACGGTGCGCCCGGCGTCAACGAGTTCGTTGAACAGCTCGGCTCTTTCCTTGTCCTCGTCGGATTGGCGGGGCTGGCCGTGGGCGGCGTTGGCGTGTCCTCGGCTGTGCGCAGCTATCTCGAACACAAGATTTCCGTCATCGCGACGCTGAAAACCCTCGGGGCGGAGCGGCGGGTAATTTTCCTCGCTTACGCGCTTCAAATCGCTGTGCTGACAGGTGGGGCTATTCTGGTCGGGGTGGTCCTCGGCGGGCTTGTCCCGATTTTCGCCATGCCTTTCATCCAGACGCTTCTGCCTGTTCCGGTCGCCTCGGGTGTCCAGATCGCCCCGCTTCTGGAAGCCGCGCTTTACGGGTTTCTCGCGAGCGCGCTGTTTGTGCTCTGGCCCCTGTCGCGTGCCGAGCGCATCCGGCCCGCCGCGCTTTATCGTGACGCGTTTTTCGGATTGAGAGGCCTGCCGCGCTGGCCCTATCTCATTGCGATGGCCGTGCTGCTCGCAATGCTGGTTCTGTCCGCCGTTCTGTTCTCAGAAGACGCAGCCTTGGTGCTCTGGACCTTCTTCGGCCTTCTCGTTGCCTTCACATCTTTGGTGCTGGCCGGGCGTGGTCTGGGCCGGCTGGCGCGGCGTTTGTCGCGTCTTCCGTCCATGCGCCGCAATCTTCCGCTCCGCCTTGCGCTTGGTTCCGTCGGCGGGCCGGGAAGCGAGGCGGTTGCAGTGGTCTTGTCGCTCGGTCTCGGCCTCACGGTTCTCTCGGCCATCGGACAGATCGACGCCAATATGCGCGGTGCAATCGAACGCGACCTGCCGGAGCGTGCGCCCTCCTATTACGTGGTCGATATCCAGCCCGATCAAATCGCGGGGCTGACGGAACGTGTGACCACCGATCCGGGCGTCAGCCGGTTCCAAAGCGCACCGATGCTGCGCGGGCTGATTACTAAGATCAACGGCGAGGATGCGGAGACGGTCGCGGGACCGCATTGGGTGCTGCGCGGGGATCGCGGCGTGACCTATGCGGGGGAGAAACCCGAGAATGTGAAAGTGCTTTCGGGAGACTGGTGGTCACCTGAGGATACCGACCCGCAGATCAGTTTCGCGGCGACGGAAGCTGAGGAGATGGGTTTGAAGCTCGGCGATCAGCTGACGGTCAATATCCTCGGGCGCGACATCCCCGCCATGATCACGTCTTTCCAAGACGTCGATTTTTCCAGCGCAGGCATGGGGTTCATCCTGACCATGAACCCTGTGGCACTGGCCGGGGCACCGCATACATGGATCGCGACGATCTATGCCAGCCCGGAGGCGGAAGCGCCGCTGATCCGCGATCTGGCGAAGAGCTATCCGAACATCACCACAATTCGCGTGCGCGATGCGATTGATCGGGTGGTCTCCATCCTGCAAAGCATCGCGGCGGCTACGACGCTTGGGGCGACGGCGACTTTGATCACCGGGGCGGTGGTTTTGATCGGTGCGGCGGCGGCTGGCGAAGAGCGGCGGCGCTATGAGGCGGCGGTGCTCAAAACGCTCGGCGCGGCCCGTGCGCGTATTCTGGCGAGCTTTGCCTTGCGGGCGCTGATCCTCGGGCTTGGCGCGGGTGTCGTTGCGCTTTTGACCGGCACGCTCGGGGCTTGGGCCGTCATGCATTTCGTGATGGAGACGGAGTTCGTGTTTTCCCTCAGTTCCGCGCTTTTGATCGTTCTGGGCGGGATTGCGATGACGATGCTGACGTCTTTGCTGTTCTCATGGCGGGCCATGAAAGCCCGCCCGGCGCGGGTGCTCCGGGCGGCTGAGGGCTGACGTTCAATGCGCCGGGGTGAGGGCCTTCGCCACGGCGTCGGCAATCACCTGTTCCTCGTCTGTTGGCAGGACGAACACCGGGGTCGGTCCCTTGGCGATTTGCTTGGCGTTCTGAACATTGGCCTCTTCGTCGGGCACAATGCCGAGAAAACCGAGCCGCTCAATAATCTGTTGCCGGATATTGGGGGAATTTTCCCCGATGCCGCCACAGAACACCAAGGCGTCGATGCCGGACAGGGTCGCCGCCATAGCGCCAATCTCCCGCCGCACACGGTAGACGAAATACTCGACCGCATCTTTCGCGCCTTGCTCCTCAGAGGCTTCCAAAACCTGCATGTCATGGCTGACCCCGGAGAGACCGAGAAGCCCGGACTCGTAATAGAGCATATGGGTCAATTCCTCGGGCGTCATGCCTTCGGTCTGGAGCAGATACAGAAGGATGCCCGGATCGAGATGGCCGGAGCGGGTGGACATCGGGATGCCGTCGAGAGGCGAGAAGCCCATGGAGGAGGAGATCGACACGCCGTTGTTCACGGCACAGATCGAAGCCCCACTGCCGAGGTGGCACATGATGATCCGTTTGCCGTGCAGGTCTGGGCGTTCGCGCACCAGTTGGTGCGAGACGTAATCATAGCTCAGCCCGTGAAAGCCATAACGCTTAACGCCCTGTTGGTAATATTTGCGCGGGATGGCGTAGATGTCGTTTTCCCAAGGGTGGTTGCGGTGAAAGGCCGTGTCGAAACAGCCGATTTGCAGCGCATAGGGAAAGGCGCGTTTTGCCGCTTCGATCGCCGAAAGGTTATGCGGTTGGTGCAGCGGAGCGAGCGGGTTGAAGGTGACGAGATCGGCCATGATCTCGTCGGTCAATTCTGTCGGCGTCGCCCGCAGCGGGCCGCCATGTACGATCCGGTGTCCGACCCCCGCAACGTCCTGCCCGTCCAGCAGCGGCGTGATCTTTTCAAGAATGACGTCTAGCGCCGCTTCCTGATCCTTGGCCTCAATGAGTTTGGTCTCTTTCGGACCACCGGATTTGAATTGAAAGCTGGGGGTGGAGCCGATGCCTTGCACTTGTCCGCGTGCGATGCATGCCGGGGTGTCCCCGGATTGATAGAGCGCGAATTTCACAGAGGATGAACCCGCGTTGACGGTCAGAATGCATTGTCCCATCAGGAGATCCCCCGCGCGCGTTTGGCATGAAGCGCGGCGACGGCGCAGGAGGCGAGGCGCGATTTGTCGCTGTCGGAACGGGAGTTCAGCACAATCGGACAACGCGCGCCGATGACGACGCCCGCCGCTTCGGCATGGGCGATGAAGGTTAACTCTTTCGCAAGCATGTTGCCGCTTTCCAAGTTCGGAGCGACAAGGATTTCGGCATGCCCTGCAACCACGCCCTTGAGGCCCTTGGTGCGCGCAGCGGTGAGGCTGACGGCGTTGTCCATCGCGAGCGGACCGTCTACAATCCCGCCCCTGATCTGATCGCGATCCGCCATTTTCGACAGGGCCGCCGCATCGAGGGTCGAAGGGATTTTCGGGTTCACGGTTTCGACGGCGGAGAGGACGCCAACCTTCGGTGTTTCGATCCCGAGGCTGATGCCGAGATCAATCGCGTTCTGCACGATATCGACCTTGGTCGGCAGGTCCGGGGCGATGTTGATGGCGGCGTCAGTCACCATGAGCAGATGATCAAGTCCCGGCACATCCATCACGAAGATATGGCTGAGACGGCGTCCGGTTTTGAGACCGCCGGAGGAACTCAGGATCGGGCGGAGCAGGTCATCTGTATGCAAATGGCCCTTCATGATCGCGCTGGCGCGGGATTCGCGGACCATCGTCACGGCGAGTTCCGCCGCTTCCCGATGGGTGCAGCAATGGATCAGCTCAATGCCGTCAAGCGAGAGGCCCAGCTCTTTCGCAATGCTGCGGATTTTGTCCTCGTCGCCAAGCAGGATCGGTGTGATCAGATTATGATCCGCCGCCATGAGCGCGCCGCGCAGAGAGTTCTCTTCTTCGGGAGCGACCACGGCCATGCGCGTCGCCGGGAGTGCTTCGGCCATGTCCAGAAGCATGTCAAAATGACGATGGCTTTCGATGGTCAGACCGGGAACGTCTTGGCTGTCGAAACTTTGGCTTTCGAGGGGGGCGATGACCTCCGCCTCGCCTTCGACCAAAAGGGTGCCGTCGGCGCGTTTCACCGTGGTGGCGAAGACAGCGACATTGTCCCCTTCTTTGCGGATCAGTTTGACATTGGCGATTAATTCCTCGCCCGCATGGGCGCGCTCATGGAAGACCAGGTTTTGAGAGCGATAGAGCGTGCCCGGTCCGGGGAGTTTGTTGCCGAGCACGGCGGAGATCAGGGAGCCCACCCAAAACGACGGGGCGATGGGCTTCGCTGCGGCCCCCTTCTCGCTGTCGTCATGTGGCAGGTGGAGCGGGTTCAAGTTGTCGGAAGCATGGGCGAAGACGTAGAGGTCATCCGCAACACAGAGGCGGCGGTGTTCGGCTTCCATACCGATTTCGAGCTGATCGAAAGGAATGTTCTTAAATACGGTCACGTGCGCTCCTTGCAGTATCGCGTCTTGCTGTCTCAAGCGTGGACGATCACCCCCGGATGGGATCACCGTTCTTGTCGGCTAGTCATATCAATCAATGCATGAAACTTCATGACGCGGATCAAAAAACAAGGCGGAATTTGACAATTGAACTCACATTCCGCGACGTGAACGCAAGAAGCGCGCTTAAAGGACGTGCAGTTTGGTCTAGGGCAGAGCGTGCGGGCTTCGCGGACGTTGTCACATGGAATCGTCCGTGAAGAACGCCTGATCCGACTTTAGAAATTTGCGCAGCAAAGTGACAAGACGCGCGGAGTTAGTGCAAAAAATGAGCAACACTTGCCGTTTCCCCGATTTGCACGCTATGCGGTTGTATACAGTCTTGTGTGCGCGTTTTGCCCGATCACAGTCTTGTGTACGACCCGTTCCACAGTTTCGCTAGATCCAGTCTGGGGGCCAGTTTGGAGCGTGAAATTGAGGAGGGCGCACGCAAAAGCTCGACTTGCCGGCTGACCTATTGCGTGAAGACAAAACCATCTGACGCTGCATAGGAGGCTGTAGGCATTTTTCATTTAAATCCAAGTATATGGAGATGAGCGCTCTGCGCGATGCCAATGGCTTTGCAGCATTTAATCCAAGGGGAACATGGACGTGAAAACTCAATTTAAAGCCACTCTGGCCTCGGCTCTTTTTGCAAGCACCGCACTTGCTTCCGGCGCATTTGCCGCCGATTGCCCGATCAAGGTCGGCGTGCTGCACTCGCTGTCCGGCTCGATGGCGATTTCGGAGACGACGCTGAAAGACGCGATGCTGATGCTCGTCGACGAGCAGAACAAAAAGGGTGGCCTGCTGGGCTGTGAACTTGAAGCCGTGGTTGTGGACCCGGCCTCTGACTGGCCGCTCTTTGCCGAAAAAGCGCGTGAGCTTTTGACGGTTCAGGATGTGGATGTGATCTTCGGTAACTGGACCTCCGTGTCGCGCAAATCCGTTTTGCCGGTGATCGAAGAACTCAACGGCCTGCTGTTCTACCCGGTTCAATACGAGGGCGAAGAGAGCTCCAAAAACGTGTTCTATACGGGTGCGGCACCGAACCAACAGGCCATTCCGGCCACGGATTACTTCCTCGATGAACTGGGCGTCGAAAAATTCGCGCTGCTCGGCACCGACTATGTCTACCCGCGCACCACGAACAACATTCTCGAGTCGTATCTGAAAGACAAAGGCATCGCAGAAGAAGATATCTTCGTAAACTACACGCCCTTCGGCCACTCTGACTGGTCCAAGATCGTTGCGGACGTCGTGGCGCTGGGGGCAGACGGTAAGAAGGTCGGTGTGATTTCGACCATCAACGGCGACGCGAACATCGGTTTCTACAAAGAACTTGCCGCTGCAGGCGTTTCTGCCGACGACATCCCGGTCGTGGCCTTCTCCGTGGGTGAGGAAGAGCTTTCCGGTCTCGACACGACGAACCTTGTCGGCCATCTCGCCGCTTGGAACTACTTCATGTCCGCCGACACCCCGGAAAACGAAGCCTTCATCGAGCAGTGGCACGCCTTCATCGGTGACGACAGCCGTGTGACCAACGACCCGATGGAAGCGCATTACATCGGCTTCAACATGTGGGTGAACGCAGTGACGGAAGCGGAAACCACCGATGTGGATGCCGTGCGCGAGCATATGTGGGGCCAGGAATTCCCGAACCTGACGGGCGGTACCGCTGTGATGGGTGTGAACCATCACCTCTCCAAACCGGTGCTGATCGGCGAAATTCTTGCCGATGGTCAGTTCGACATCATTTCCGAGACCGATCCGGTTCCGGGCGATGCATGGACCGATTACCTACCGGAATCCGCAGTGCTCAAATCCGATTGGAAAGACCTCGGCTGCGGTATGTACAACACCGAGACCGAAACCTGCGTTCAGATCAAATCCAACTACTGATCTGTCCCGGACGATAAAGGAGGGGCGGTGCGCCGCCCTTCCATCCTCCCATTCGGAAAGCCTTTCATGATCCGCCGCCTTTTCGCCGCGTGTCTGATCCTGATCACCTGTGCGCTCGCTGCACAGGCGCAGGACCGGACTATTCAGGACGTGTTGCAGGAGCATCGCGCCGAGATTGAGACATCCTCGCGCAAGACCATCGCCCCCGCCATTGATGCCATCGCCATGTCTGGCCTGCCTGCTGCGCAGACCGTGCTTGAGAAATGGCAGAACAAGGACATGTGGCAGCGCGAGGCGGATGGGCTTTTCTTCTATGCCGAAAAGCTGGATCGCTCGAGCTACACCTTGTTCGATTTCACAACGGGAGAAGAAGTCGGCGCGTTCGACAAGGAGGAGATCGACCAGCTCAAGCCGA
This sequence comes from Celeribacter sp. ULVN23_4, assembly GCF_054788345.1. Lineage (NCBI taxonomy): Bacteria > Pseudomonadati > Pseudomonadota > Alphaproteobacteria > Rhodobacterales > Roseobacteraceae > Celeribacter > Celeribacter sp. ULVN23_4. The sequence goes on from NZ_JBTVYO010000007.1 coordinate 192,271, forward strand.
ACTCCGGCATTCGTGCCATGATCGGCGCGGCGCTTGTGCAATTCCAACTCAACGACCCCGATCCGGCCCGCCGCCGCGATGCGCTTTTGGCGATTCAGCGAGATGGTGAGGCCAGCCACCTCGCACCGCTGCGCGCCTCGATCAAAGGCGAGGCCGATCCAGAGATCAAGGCTTTGAAAGAAACCACCGAGCGTCTTCTGACCATCCGTTTCGACACGGACGAGGCGGCGCGGGTCAATGCCATTGACAGCTTCCGTGGGTCACTGTCGCTCGATACCCGGGCGGCTTTGAACCCGATTGTCGCCACCAAGGTCGTCTATGCCGAAGACCTACCGGACAGCGCCAATGTCAAACGCGATTTGCGGGCAGGGTCTCGCGATTTGTCGGTGACTGATGCCTATGCCCTGATGGTGTCCGCCGGTGCGATCTCGCCGCAACCCTCGCCTTCCGAGCGCAAAGCCGTTTTGGAAGCGCATATTGAAGACGGGCAGGTCGGCGGTATCCCTCTTGCCGAGTTGGACACGCAGGAGGCGCGGGATCGCGCCTATGCTGCGCTCGCCGCGCAAGGTGTCGCCCCCGCGTTCAATCCGGAATTCTCGGAGGCGGAGGCCACCAAGGGCGTGCGCTTTGCCGAGGTTTATGCCGAGCCATCCAAAGCGGTGACCGACGCGGCAGAGGCGACGCTGTCGTCGATCAACCGTGCGGTCGGGTTCAATCAGTTTATCGATCTGTCGCTGGACGGCCTGTCGCTGGCCTCGATCTATTTCCTCGCCGCCATCGGCCTTGCCATCACCTTCGGGGTGATGGGGGTGATCAACATGGCGCATGGCGAATTCATCATGATGGGCGCCTACACCGGCTATGTGATCCAGCAGATCATTCCCGATTACACGATCTCGATCATCGTCGCGCTTCCGGTGGCATTTGCCTTCACCTTCGCTGCGGGGGTGGCGATGGAACGGCTCATCATCCGCTGGCTCTACAACCGCCCGCTGGAAACGCTTCTGGCGACCTTTGGGGTCTCCATCGCGTTGCAGCAGCTCGCCAAAAACATTTTCGGCACACAGGCACGTCCGTTGACTTCGCCGGGGTGGCTCGATGGCGCGCTGACCTTCAACGATGTGGTGTCGATCTCCTACATCCGGATCGCGATTTTTGTGCTCGCGCTGATCTTCCTCGGAGTCTTCCTCTTCATCATGAAGAAGACGCGCCTCGGGCTTGAGACCCGCGCTGTGACCCAAAACCCGCGCATGGCGGCGTCGATGGGGATCAACCCGGACAAGGTGAACATGCTGACCTTCGGTCTCGGCTCCGGCATCGCGGGTGTCGCGGGTGTGGCGATTGGGCTCTATGCGAAAGTGACCTCTGAGCTTGGGCAGGACTATATCGTCCAGTCCTTCATGACCGTGGTCGTGGGCGGTGTCGGCAATATCTGGGGCACGCTTCTCGGCGCGGGGCTGATCGGTTTCCTGCAAAAGGGCATCGAATGGTTCAACCCGTCGAATACGCTGGCGGCGCAGACCTACATGATCATCTTCATCATCATTTTCATCCAGTTCCGGCCCAAGGGGATCATCGCCCTCAAAGGCCGTGCGGCTGGGGATTAAGGGAGGGATTGAGCCATGGAAATTTTCAAGAAAACCCCGTCTCTCCCGGTCTTCATCGCGGTTCTGGTGATTTTCACGCTGGCTGTGACCTTCCTCTCGGAAGCCTACGGCGCGGGTGCGATCTCCACCTCTTTCGTGAAAACCCTCGGCAAGACGCTCTGTCTTGCGTTGGTCGCCATCGCGATGGATTTGGTCTGGGGCTACACGGGCATTCTCTCACTCGGTCATTTCGCCTTCTTCGGCCTCGGCGGATACATGATCGGCATGTGGCTGATGTATGCGCGGACCAAGCTCATCGTGCTCGAAAGCCTCGCCAACGCCCCTCTGCCGCCGACCGCCTCCGAGATTTCGGACGCGATCGGAACACAAATCTTCGGTGTTGTTGGGTCGTCAGAGTTCCCTCTGGTCTGGTATTTCGCCCATAGTTTCTGGGCGCAGATCGCGCTGGTCGTTCTCGTGCCGGGCATTCTTGCTCTGGTCTTTGGTTGGCTGGCCTTCCGCTCGCGCGTGACGGGCGTCTACCTGTCGATCCTGACCCAAGCCATGACCTTGGCCCTGTCGCTGTATCTTTTCCAGAACGACTCCGGCCTGCGCGGTAACAACGGCTTGTCGGGCCTCCAGAACCTTCCCGGCGCAGACGGCATCTCGCAGGATTACATCTCGATCTGGTTCTTCTGGGCCTCGGCATTCGCGCTTTTGTTGACCTACCTGATTGCGAGTTTCGTGGTCTCCGGCAAATTCGGCTCCGTCATTCGTGGTATTCGCGATGATGAGGCACGAGTGCGGTTCCTTGGCTATTCGGTCGAAGGGTTCAAGCTTTTCGTCTTCACCCTCACCGCCGTGATCGCAGCCATTGGTGGGGCGCTCTATTATCCGCAGGCGGGGATCATCAACCCGGCGGAGATCGCTCCCATCGCCTCGATCTACCTTGCGGTTTGGGTCGCCATCGGCGGGCGTGGTCGCATCTATGGGGCCGTGATCGGCGCGGCTTTCGTCTCGCTTGTCTCCACTTGGTTCACCGGCGGTCAGGCCCCCGACATCAACCTCGGCTTCTACACGATCAAATGGGTCGACTGGTGGCTGGTGCTTCTGGGCCTGTCCTTTGTCCTCGTGACCCTGTTCGCGCCGAAAGGCATCGGCGGCTTGTTCGATCTGATCTCGGGGCGCATGTCGCCCGACCGACATGGCAAGCCGCTTGGTCCCGATAAAGGCTCCCTGCGTGAAGAGGAGGCGGAGAAATGAGCGGTGCGAATACGCTTCTTGAGGTCTCCGGCATTTCCGTCACCTTTGACGGGTTCAAGGCGATCAACAACCTGTCCTTCGAGATCGGCAAAGCGGAATTGCGCGCGATCATTGGGCCGAACGGGGCTGGCAAAACGACCTTTATGGACATCGTGACCGGCAAGACCAAACCCGATGAGGGGAAGGTGCTCTGGGGGGACATGTCGCGCAATCTAATCGGCATGAACGAGGCGAAGATCGCGCGGGCCGGGATCGGCCGGAAGTTTCAGCGCCCCACTGTCTTCGAGGACCAGTCGGTGTTCGATAACCTACTCATGGCGGTGAAAAACGATCGCAACCCGCTCAAGGTGCTGTTCTTCCGGCCCAAGCCCAAGGATCTCGCGAAGGTCGAGGAGCTGGCCGCTGAAATTGGTCTATCTGATCAGCTTGAGCGCAAATCCGGTGAGCTGTCGCATGGTCAAAAGCAATGGTTGGAGATCGGCATGTTGCTGGCGCAAGACCCCAAGCTCTTGTTGGTCGATGAACCGGCGGCGGGGATGACGCTCGGGGAACGCGAACACACAACCGACATTCTCAAAGAGGCGGCGAAGACGCGTGCTGTTGTTGTGGTTGAGCATGACATGGAATTCGTGCGGCGATTGGAGTGCAAGGTCACGGTTTTGCATGAGGGATCGGTTCTGGCCGAAGGCTCGCTCGATCACGTGACACAAAACCAAGACGTGATTGACGTCTATTTGGGGCGCTAAAGGAGGGATTACCATGCTCGAAGTGAATAACCTCTCCCTGCATTATGGCGGGTCGCAAATCCTCTATGACGTCGATTTGACGGCTGAGGCCGGCAAGGTCACCTGTGTCATGGGCACCAACGGGGTGGGCAAGACCTCCCTTATGAAAGCGATCTCCGGCAGCCATCCGCGCTCGGGTGGGTCCATGATGCTCGATGGGGAAGATGTGGGCAAAGCCCCGGCTCATGAGCTTGCCCATAAAGGCGTCGCCATCGTGCCGCAGGGGCGGATGATTTTCCCGTTGCTGACGGTGAAGGAGAACCTGGAAAGCGGGTTCAGCTGCCTGCCCAAATCCGAGCATTTCATTCCGGACGAGATTTTCGAACTGTTCCCCATCCTCAAGGACTTCATGCATCGCCGAGGGGGCGACTTGTCGGGGGGGCAACAGCAACAGCTCGCCATCGCTCGCGCCCTGATCATCAAGCCGAAATTGCTTCTTCTGGATGAGCCGACCGAGGGCATCCAGCCCAATATCATCCAACAAATCGGGCGCGTGATTTCGCTTCTGCGCGACCGGGGCGACATGGCGATTGTTCTTGTCGAGCAGTATTTCGAATTCGCTTATGACCTCGCCGATCAGCTTGTTTTCATGGAGCGTGGCCGTGTCACCTCGTCTCACAAGAAATCCGAGATTTCCAAGGAGGATGCCGCCAAGGTTTTCCGCATCGCCTGAACTTCCCCACAATTTTCAAAGGGTTCGGAAACTCAGCAAGCGCATTTTTGCAATGCCGATTTTCCAGACTATTTGATAAAAAACATTGCCGAAACCGGTTTCGGAACCACAGTGTTGTCAGGAGGAGGCGAATCAAGTGCGGTCAAACGGAAACATCGACCGTCGTGCGCGCGACAATGCGCGGGTGACGATTACGGACTTGTCGCAGGCCTTGAGCCTGACGAAAGGCACTGTTTCCCGCGCGTTGAACGGCTACCCCGATATTTCAGAAACCACCCGAACGCGCGTCATCCGCGCGGCGCAGGCGATGGGCTATCACCCTTTAAGCCATGCGCAGGCGCTCAAGACGGGGCGGAGCTGCTCGCTTGGTCTTGTCGTGGAGCTGTCGCAGCATGACGCCCACCGACCTTTCCTCGCGGAATTTCTTGCAGGTCTGACGCAGAGCGTATCCGCCGCAGGCTGGACGCTGACGATTGCCACATCGGAGAGCGAAGCCGACACTGTTCGCATCATGCGTGATCTCGTTCGGGATCGGAAAGCTGACGGGTTTATCCTCCAACGTGTGCTTTGGGATGATCCGCGCATTGCTTTCCTTGAGCGCGAAAAAGTACCTTTTATTTGTTACGGGCGCCCAAATCATCATGAAATGATGTCTTATTTTGATGTGCTGAGTGAGGCGGCCATGACCGATGCGGTCAATTGGCTGGCGCGGCTCGGGCATCGTCGGATCGGCTACATCGGCTCTGCGCCGCACTATGCTTTTTCCCATGCGCGGCGGGGAGGCTTCAGAGCCGGACTTGCTGCCGAAGGGATGACCTTTGATCCTGCTTTGATGATCGAAGGGGCCTTGTCCCCCGATCATGCGGCTCAGGCAACGCGGCAGTTTCTCGCGCTTGAAGCGCCGCCGACCGCCATCCTCTGCGCCACCGACACGCTCGCACGCGGGGTCTATGAGGTGGCGAACACTCTCGGTCTCAAAATCGGCTCCGAGCTTTCCGTCGTTGGGTATGACGGTGCTCCCGAGGGGCAGGCGATGTGGCCGCGCCTTGCGACCTTCGCCGTGGACAATCGCCAAGCCGGTGCGCGCCTTGGCGAGATGTTCATCGACCGGATGCAAGACCCCGAGGCGCCCGTCGCACAAGGGCTCATTCGCGCAACATTCACTCCGGGCGGTTCTACGGGACGGCCCGCGCTGACGCCGGAACAACTGGCGCAGCATTTGGCCGATCTGGCCGCTGTTTACACGTAATCATCATCAACTCAGGGAGAGAGAGATGACCTTTAAAAAGCTGACCCTTCTGACCACTGCCGCCACGGCGCTCGCTTTGTCGAGCATGGCGGCAGGTGCCGATAATTTGCGGTTCTGGACGACAGAGGAACAGCCTGATCGTCTGGCCAAGCAGGAGGCAATGGCAGAGGCGTTTGAGGCGAAAACCGGTAATACGGTCGAGGTGATTCCGGTCACGGAATCCGAGCTTGGCACGCGTGCCACCGCCGCATTTGCCGCGGGCGACCTGCCGGATGTGATCTATCACCCGCTGCAATACGCCCTGCCTTGGGCCGAAGCCGGTATCCTCGATATCGACGCCGCAACCGACGTGATCGAGAACCTTGGCGCTGACACCTTCGCCTCCGGGGCGCTTGCGATGGCGGCGATGGATGACGGCTATGCGTCCGTGCCTGCGAATGGCTGGACCCAGATGATCGTCTATCGCAAAGACCTGTTCGATGCGGCTGGGCTTGAGGCGCCGACCTCTTATGCCGCCGTAGAAGCCGCGATTGAAAAACTGCACAATCCGCCGGAAATGTATGGCTTCGTGGCTGCGACGAAAGTCGATGAAGCCTTCATGTCGCAGGTGCTTGAACATGTGTTCCTCGCCAATGGCGTGAGCCCGGTGGGTGCCGATGGGTTTGCCCCGCTCGATGAGGTCAAAACCACCGAAGTGTTGGAGTTCTATAAGAAAATCGCGGAAGCGTCGCCTCCGGGCGATCTCTACTGGGATCAGGCACGGACGCTGTATTTCTCCGGCAATACTGCGATGGTCTTCTGGTCGCCCTTCATCCTCGATGAGCTGGCCGGTCTGCGTGACAGCGCTCCGCCCACCATCAATGACGATCCGACCTCCACGGAACTGGCGTCGAAAACCGGTATCGTGACCAACTTCTCCGGTCCGTCCAACCCGGATGGCGCGGCTTATGCGAACATCAACTATTTCGGCATCACCACGGATGCGTCGCTTGATGCGGCGGAGGAATTCGTCGAATTCTCGATGGACGAGGGCTATATCCAGACGCTTTCCATCGCGCCGGAAGGTATGTTCCCGACCCGTCGCGGCACCGAAGACGATCCGGAGTATTTCATCAACGAATGGGCGAAATTGCCGGTTGGTGTGGATCGCAAAGCGCCGCTGGGTGATCTTTATGCGCAGGAGATGGTTGACGAGATCGTCGGCGGTCTCGATGTGGCTCAGCGTTGGGGTGTCAAGGAAGGTCAGCTTGGTCTGGCGTCCAAGATGAACAACTCCCAGGTGATCAACCGCGTTGTGCGTCAGTACATCGATGGTGACATCGACGCGAAAACGGCTGTGGCGGATATGAACGCCGAGCTGAGCGCGATCGAATAACACCGATCTTTCGCGGGGCGGTATGATCCGCCCCGCCACTTTCCTATAAAGACAGGGAGTTTTCCATGTCGGACATCGGACCGCCGCGCGGTTCCGGGCCTTTGGCCCGTACCGAGGCGCGGCTTGCATGGGGACTTTTGACCCCGACCATTCTTGCCGTTTCGCTGGTTGTGATCCTGCCGCTTCTTGCGGTGTTCTGGATTTCGGTCAAACCGGTTTCTCTGGCTGATTTGCGCGCACCGGAAACTGTTGTGCGTGAAGATTTACGTGGCCGTCCTGCGTCCGCCGGAGATGAGGCAACGCTGCGCTATCGTCTCAGGAATTCTTCGCCAACGTCAGAAATCACAGGCGTGACGCTCACCGATGTCTGGCCAGAAGGTCTGACGCTTGCGGATGATCTTGATCCACGCTGTGAGATTGCCGAGGGAGAGCTGTTCTGCGACCTAGGGGACTGGGAAGGCGGGCATCGCGAGACGCTCAGCATTCCGGTGGTGACCGAGCAGGCCTATTTCGATGCCGGTCGCGACGTGGACGATGACCCGGTCGAGGTCGATGGCAAAGCCTCTTTCGTGCTCACCAATGGCGAGTTCACGATGAAGAATTTCGTGTCCGTATTTGACGGAGGCGAGTTCTGGGCTGTCCTTGGTGTGACCTTGTTTTACACGATCTTCGGCACGGTCGGCGCGATGATCATGGGGCTGTTCGCTGCCATGTTGCTCAATCACTCCTTCAAAGGGCAGGGGATTTTGCGCGGGCTTTACCTTTTTCCCTACGTAGCTCCGGTGATCGCCGTCGCTTTCGCGTGGATTCTTCTGTTCGACCCTTTCTCCGGTTCCGCCAATGCGCTGTTCGTGCAGATGGGCCTGACAGATCACGCAATCAATTTCTTTGGCGAAAAACCTCTGGCGCTTCTGATGGTCACGGCTTTCGAGATCTGGCGCTATTTCCCGCTCTCTTTCCTCTTCATTCTCGCACGGATGCAGTCGATCCCGACGGATATGTATGAGGCCGCCGATATGGACGGGGCATCGCCCTTCCAGCAATTCTGGTATCTCAGCCTGCCGCAGCTTTTGGGTATCCTCTCGGTCCTGTTCCTCTTGCGCTTCATTTGGACCTTCAACAAGTTCGACGACATTTTCCTTCTGACCGGCGGCAACGCGGGGACGCGGGTTCTGACCGTAAATGTCTATGAACAGGCCTTTGCTGTGTCGAACATCGGTGCTGGGGCGGCGGTCGCGGTTGTGATCTTTGCCTGTCTGCTGTTGTTCTCCGTGTTCTTCTTCAAATTCATGTCGAAGGAGGAAGGGCTATGAAATACCTTCGTTTCGGTTATATCACCGGCCCGCTTCTGGGCGTGCTCTGGACCTTTGTGCTGGCGGTGACCGTCGCGGTGGCGATGAGCTTCGCCACGGGCGAAGCCTTCCGCCCCTCGATCACATGGTCCCTGATCTTCGGGATTCCGACCGGTCTTGCGCTTGTTTGGCGCGGCAAGGTGGTGATCGCCTCAGCCGTGTTGGCTGTGGTCTATTTCGTCGCCCTGTCCCTCGGGATCGGTCCGGTTCTGACGGGCAACGTGTCGCTGGTGGCGCGCGTGGTTGCAGCACTGTTCATGGGGATCGGAATCGGTTGGCCGCTCGTCGTCTATCTCAAAGAGCTTACCTTGGGCGCGCTCACCCGGCATGAGTTCGAGGATGCGGTGATCAAGGCGCTCAAGGGCTTTGGCTATGTGTTCTTCACCGCCATCGTGGTTATTCCTTTCTATGTGATGCTGATGACCAGCCTGAAAAATCAGGCGGAGCTGATGCAGAACCCGCTCGATTTCTCCATCGACATCTCAAAAGGCTGGGGGCTGTTCCGCTCATATGTTGAGCTGATGACGGAGTATAATTTCGGCAGCTACATGTGGACATCGTTCTACATTTCCGTGCTGACGGTTCTGATCACGCTGCTGTTTGCCATTCCCGGTGCCTATGCCGTGGCGCGGTTGCGGTTTCGTGGGCAGGCGGCGTTCTCGCGCTCTATCCTGTTGATCTACATGGTGCCGATGATCGTTTTGGCCCTGCCGATCTACATCGCGTTCTCCATGGCTGGGCTCAGGAACTCCGTGGCGGGCATCGTGATGATCTATCCGGTGACGACCATCCCGGTGGCGCTTTACATGCTACAGGGCTACTTCCGCGGCCTGCCTTCTGAGGTTGAGGAAGCGGGGCTGATGGACGGGTTGTCACGGCTTCAGGTGATCTGGAAAATCACCCTGCCGTTGTCGCTGCCGGCGCTCGCCTCTGTGTCGCTCTACGTCTTCATGATCGCGTGGAATGAATTCCTTCTCGCCTTCATGCTCTTGGATGATCCGTCGAAATTCACGCTGACGCGCGGCATTGCCTCGCTCAACTCCTCGGAAATTCCACGACAACACCTTATGGCGGGCTCGGTGATTGCTACCGTGCCGATCATGGCGCTGTTCCTGGGGCTTGAGAAATTCATGACCAAGGGGCTGACGGCAGGATCGGTGAAAGGGTGAGACATGGTTTTGCATCGCAAAATGAAAGATGCCAGTGGCACGTTTCAAATGTCGAACGCGCAGGGCCACTGCTCTGCGCAGGGAGGGCGTTGATATGACAAAGGTATCTCAAAACCCACTCGACCAAGCTGCCCGCGACGTGCTCTTGGGCAATGATCGTGGCGGCTACACGATCCCGACGGCGCGGCTCTATCCGTTCCAGTGGAACTGGGACAGCATGTTCTCTGCCTGGGGCTATTCCACCTTCGACATCACGCGGGCGTGGACTGAGGTGGAGCTCTTGTTCGCAAGCCAATGGGACAGCGGTATGGTGCCCCATATGGTGTTCCATGAGGTCGATCCGGAGTATTTCCCCGGTCCCGACGTGTGGGGCGCGGATCAATCGCCGCCCACGTCCGGCATTTCGCAGCCGCCCGTCGCCGCGACGCTCATTCGCAAGATTTACGAGGCGGACCCGGACGCCGGGCTGCCACATGTCAAAGCGCTCTACCCCAAGCTGGTCGCATGGCATGACTGGTGGATCCGGGAGCGTTGTGCGGACGGGCCTGTGGCCATTGTGCACCCGTGGGAATCCGGGCGGGACAATTGCCCGGATTGGGACATCGGCATGGCAAACGTGCCGGTCGATGACAGGGATCCCTACATCCGCATCTCGCGAGAGAACAAGCGGCGCGATCTTGGTCTTCTGAATGCAGATCAACGCCCCGTCGCGTCTGACTATGACCGCTATCTTGCGATCCTTGCGTTTGGCCGGTCGGTGAATTGGGATGATCGGGAGATGATCGCAAACGGTCCGTTCCTGATGGCCGATCCGGGGATCACTTTCGTTCTTCTGCGGGCCTTTGCCGATCTTATCGAGCTTGGGCGACTTCTTGGGGAGGACGTCTCGGGGCTTCTTGCGCAGGAAGCGCAGCTTCGCAATGGTCTCGACAAGCTTTGGAACCCTGAGACAGGCTGGTTCGATGCTTATGACCTGCGCAGCGCTACGTTTGCCGGTGTGCTCGGGTCGGGCGCGTTCCTCGCCTATCTCGCAGGGGTCTCCCGCCCGGCACTCGACGCGCATTTCGCGCGAAGCTGGGACAAGGTTGCCTATGGCATCCCATCAGCAGACCCGGACAGCGAACGGTTTGAACGTCGTCGCTATTGGCGCGGTCCGACATGGCCTGTGGTCAATTCGCTGATCGCCATGGGGCTCAAGGACATGGGCCGCAAAGAGGCCGAAGCGCGACTGCGCGATGAAACCGCCCGCCTGATCGAGATGGGCGGGTTTTGGGAATATTATGATCCGATCGATGGAACGCCCTGCGGCGGTCCGTCCTTTGGCTGGACGGCTGCCGTCTGGCTCACATGGTGCGGCGTCGGTCGTGCCCCGCTAACGGCAGGGAAGGAGACATAACATGGCAAGTATCGAGTTGCAGGCCGTCGAGAAATGGTTTGGCGAAGTACAGGTGATCAAGGGCGTTGATCTCAAGATCGAAGAAGGTGAGTTCATCATTTTCGTCGGTCCTTCGGGTTGCGGGAAATCCACGCTTCTCAGGATGATCGCGGGGCTTGAGGAAACCTCCCGCGGCAAGGTGTTCGTCGGTGAGCGCGATGCCACCGCCGAGCCGCCCTCGAAACGCGGGCTTGCGATGGTGTTCCAAAGCTACGCGCTCTACCCGCACATGTCGGTGCGCGATAATGTTGGCTTTGCCCTCAAGGCCGCCGGTGAACCGAAGGACGTGATCGCGCAGAAAGTCGATGAGGCGGCGCGGGTTCTGAAACTCGAAGACTATCTCGACCGCCGCCCGAAAGACCTGTCTGGTGGGCAACGTCAGCGCGTCGCCATCGGTCGCTCCATCGTGCGGGACCCCACGGCATTCCTGTTCGACGAACCCTTGTCGAACCTTGATGCCGCGCTTCGGGTCGAGATGCGCTATGAGCTGGCCAAGTTGCACCGCTCGCTTGAAAGCACGATGATCTATGTGACCCACGATCAGGTCGAGGCGATGACACTCGCCGACCGGATCGTCGTTCTGGAAGCCGGTAAAATCGCGCAGGTCGGTTCGCCGAAAGAGCTTTACGAACGCCCCGGCAACCTCTTCGTGGCGCAGTTCATCGGCTCGCCGAAAATGAACGTGATCCCGGCGACGGCGATGGGGCTGGGCGACAAGGGCAAAGACCTTGGCATTCGCCCGGAACACATCACCATCGTGCCCGCAGGGCAGGGCGATCTCGACGGTGTGGTCGATGTGGTCGAATACCTCGGCGCGGACACTTACATCATCATCGACGCGGAGAATGGTGCAGGACAGATGACGGTCCGTGATCTGGGTGACGCGCCGCATAAGGTCGGCGAAAAGGTCGGCCTGAAATTCGGCGAAGGCCGCACGCATCTCTTTGATGAAAAAGGTCTCGCGATCCGGTGAGCTGTCATCCTTTCGTGACGGTCGGCTCCTAAAATGGGCTGACCTGAACGAAGGAGAAAAACATGCCCCTGTCCGCGACCCCGCCGGTGATTGGCGCCGCTTTGAACGTCGAGCACCTGCCGGAGTTTCGCGACTGGCTGAGCCGCGAAGGGCTCGGCCAATAAGTTCACTCTGCCGGGATCGGCTGTGCCGCGAAGGCGATGGGATGGGGAGCGCTCTGGCGTTTTGCTGTCTTCTGGATGTCGCCGAGCCACGCCACGCCAATCATCACCAGTGCGCCAAGCGGCATAAGCGCCCAGCCGAGCCAGAGCGCCTCGTCAAAGTAGCCCATGATCACATGGTTGCAGAGCGCGAGGATCGTGCCTGTTGCAAAGACCAGCAAGCCCTGACGCCCCAAAAGGCGCAGGAAGGACAGTGCTTTCGAGCCGGTCAGGCGTGTGACCCAAGGCAGGCAGGACAGCACATAAGCCAGCGCCAGCGCATGCGTCATACGGGGCAGGGCGAGGAAGGTCTTGTCGTGGGACACCATGTTGAACGGCAGTCCCGCTTTGCCCAAAAGCGCCATCTGGTGATTGAGGAACGGCCCGACACCGGGCACGTATCGCCACGCGACGACCAAAGCGAGCCAGCCTGTTGCCAGCCAGAAGAGCCAGGGCGTTTTCGGCACGAACCGCTCGCTCCGGCGCAGGAAGATGCCGGTCAGAAGGCCAACGACGAAGATGAACTGCCATGCGACGGGGTTGAAGAACCAGCCACCCGGGTTCGGGTAGTTCGGCAGGTTGATCCGCCAGAGGCCCGCCGCCAACCAGAGTGCGGCAGAGAGCCCAAGCAAAGCCATGGGGCGCCAAAGCCCCAGAAGGATCATCAAAGGTCCGAAGAACAGCAGGACCGAATAGGCCGGCAGGATGTTCACATACCCAAGCTGATGGCCCAGAAGCGGAATGCCGATGAGCGCCTCTTCGGTGTTGGCGAACACCTGTTTCAGGTTGATCTTGGTCAGCAGGTCGTCAACGCCGAACATCACCGCCCCGGCGGCGAAAATCGCAATCGCGCAGGCGGTCAGGAAGAGTTGCACCAGATACAGCGTCCAGGACCGTTTCCACATCGGCGCGATGGCCTGCCAGAGGCCTTTTTCGCGCCGTGTTTCAAACCTGCCCGTATAGGCCAAGCCAGCGGCGATGCCGGACATGATAAAGAACGCCTCCGCCGCATCGGAAAAACCGATGTTGCGGACGGTCAGGTATTCATACGGGTTCTCCGGCGAGTGATCGACAAAGATCATCAGCAGCGCCAAACCGCGAAACGCGTCGATCCGGGGATCGCGCGGGCGTTTGACGGGGCGGGAGAGCGCTTCGGGGATCGCGGGTTCAGGCCGGGACATGATGCGCCTCCGGCTCAGGCGTCGCTTGTTCTGCGGCGTCCTGCCAGCGACCAAGGATTTCGCGATAGCTGCGGATGACCGGGGCGGGGCGACGTTCTTCGGGGACAAGGAACAGCTTGTGCGTCAGCGGGCGCGAGGTCCATGCGATCAGGAACGGCGCGGTCAGCATCGGCAGGCAGACGGGCAGGAGCCAGAGGGTCAGGTCCGGGGCCACGCGGGCAACGAGCGCGAGCGCCGCGCCACCGGTCAGCATGATCCAAAGACCGGCCCGGAAACCTTCGGCCAGCGTCAGAGCGCCTTCGCCGCGTTGGTTTGCGGGCCAACCACCATCACGCCCGGAGAGGACCTGCATCACGGCTTTGGTCTGATACATCAGCATCAGCGGCGCGATCAGGGACGAGAGTAAGATTTCCGCCAGAACAGAGAAAAACGCCCTCACGGAGCCACCAAAACGCGCGGTGCGACGGGTGCCGGACGCCTCGTAGAGGATCGCGAATTTCGGCAGGATCAGAAGCCCCATGATGCCGACGATCAGCGCGGTGATTTCCTTCGTGCGGTCATCGGGGAAGACCGGGAAAAGCATGTGCGGTTCCGGGAAATAGTTCGGCACGGGCGCGAGGATCGTGGCGACGACGGACGCGATCAGGAAGGCCGCCCAGAGCACGGAGACGAGATAGGCGAAGATGCCTTGCAGGAAGACGAAGCGGGACCAGAAGGCGAGGCCGGGGGCAAGTAAAAGTCGGGAATGCTGAAGGTTGCCCTGACACCAGCGGCGGTCGCGTTTGGCGTAGGACAGGATATTTTCCGGGCCTTCCTCAAAAGAGCCGCCGATGGTGTGGTCCACCTGCACACGCCAGCCCGCGCGCGCCAGAAGCGCGGCTTCGACATAGTCATGGCTCAGGATATGCCCGCCAAACGGCGGCGGTCCGGCGAGTTCCGGCAGGGCGCAACTTTCGGCAAAGGCTTTGAGCCGAACCATGGCGTTGTGGCCCCAGAAGGGACCGGTGTTGCCCTGAAGGCGGGCGAGACCACGGGTGAAGATCGGGCTGTGAAAGCTTGCCGCGAATTGCATGGCGCGGGCAAAGAAAGACCGCGCTCCGATGATTTTCGGCAGTGTCTGCAGAAGGCCAAGCTGCGGATCGGCCTGCATTTTGGCGGCCATCTCGCGGACTGTGCGGCCTTCCATCAGGCTGTCGGCGTCAAGGATCAGCGCAAAATCATAACCACCACCGGAACGGCGGATGAATTCTTCGATATTGCCCGCCTTGCGGCCACGGTTGTCACTGCGGCGACGGTAGAAAATCCGGCCCTTGCCCCCAGTCTCTTCGATCAGGCGCAGGTAGGTCTGGCGTTCGAGAAGCGCGGCGTCCTCGTTGCGCGTGTCCGACAGGATTGCGATATCTGCGGCCATGTCCTCGGCGCGGATCGAATGGTCCATCGCGGCGATGCGGGCAAAGGTCGTCACCGGATCTTCATTGCAGATCGGGACAAGCACCACGACACGCGGTGCCGGTGCGCTCAACTCGGGCACAGGGCTGCGTTTTCGGGAACTCGGAGCAAGTCCGACAAAAGACAGGGTCGCGCCCCAGGCCAGCCAGGCCGTAGTAACGAAAATCAAAAGCCCCCGCACGACATCCCAAACGTCAATACCGTCCTGAATGGCGGCATCGGCCAGCAAGGTCGATGCGGTCAACGCCGCCAAGAGCGCAAAGCTCACGGCGAAGAGGCGCAAAAGTTTCGTGCGGTGGTCGGGAGCCAGCGCCTTACGAGATGAAGACGACATGTGCGGCCTCCCTTAGACGGGTTTTCCGGGCAGGATCAGGCGCAGCACACGGGACCATTCCGTCCCGGTCTTTTTGCGCTCGAGAACCTGTTGCGGCATCTCGAGAGGTGCTTCGGGCGGGGTCCAGTCCAGAGAGGCGTCCAGCAGGGCCTTGTTGCCCATGTTTGTTTCTGTGTCAGTCGGAGTGTGAGCCATCGTTATTCCCTCACCCATTGATAAAGCCATGTTTCCGTTAATGTCTGATCATAACCCGTGAGAGCGGCTTTAAGTTCCGTCACATTTCCGGGTTCAGCCTTTGCCTCGATCACCAGACGCCAGATATCGGTGCCGCTGACCTTGCTTACAATAGCCTCTTTGATCTCTCCGTGCCCGATGCTGACCTGCGCAGAAAGTTCTGCATCAGCGGGCAGACCGGAGAGCGTGCCACCTTGAAAATCGATGACGAATTTGCGCGTGTCGCTTTTCTGCTCGACACCCGCGACGCCGCCTTCGCCGACGCGGCTGCGTAAGACGCGGGCACGGTCGACGCTGCGGTCGCCTTTCGGATTCATGCCCCAATGCAGGCGATAGGCGTATTCGAGCGCTGCGCCTTTTTCCATCTGGCCCTCGGGCACCCAGAAGGCAACGATGTTGTCGTTGCCCTCAAGTTTGGACGGGATTTCCACGAGGCGCACCGTGCCTTTGCCCCAGTCGCCGATCGGTTCGACCATGAGCGAGGGGCGGCGTTCGTAATGCGCCTGCGCGTCGAGGTAGTCGTCGAAATCGCGGCTGCGTTGGATCAGGCCGAAGGACCGCGGGTTTTCCGCGCCGAGGTAGGAACTGGCCAGACGGGAGGGGTTGTGCAACGCGCGCAGATAGGTTTCTCCGCCGCGCGTGTTGAGCACGAGATATTCGCTGTCATGTACGGCAGCGCGGAAGTCGTCGAACCCGCGCGGATCTGCCCCGCCGAAGAGATACATTGAGGTTAGCGGCGCGATGCCGATCTGATCGGTTTTTTCGCGCATAAAGAGACGAGCGGTGACTTCCATTTCGGTGGTCTCGCCCGGCGTAATGGCGAAGCGGTAGGCCCCGGTCACCGATTTGCTGTCGAGTGCGGCATAGACCACAATCGTCGGCGCGCCGGGAACCGGACGTTCGATCCAGAAATTGGTGAAGCGCGGGAATTCCTCGCCGCCGTTCATGGCGGTGTTGACGGCAAGGCCACGGGCCGACAGGCCATAGACATTGCCGCGCCCCAGAGCCCGGAAGTAGCTCGCACCGAGGAAGGCGATCAACTCATCGAAAATATCGGCCCGGTTCAGAGGCGCATGCAGGCGAAAGCCCGCAACGCCCGGCATCGGGGTGTCTTCGGGGATTTGCTCGCTGACATTGCCGCCATATTCGAAATCGTGCGTGGTGAACTCCATCGGCCGGGCACGTCCGTCTACGATCTCGTAGATATGGACGGGTTCCTTGAACAGCCAGCCAAGGTGGAATGCATGCAGGCGGAATTCCTGTCCGCCGTCTTGCCAGCGGGCGTGATCGGGGCGGAAGCGAATGCGTTGGTAGGCGTCGTAGTCGAGGTTGGCCAATGGTCCTTCGATCACCTCGCCTTGATGCCAGCTTTCCCCGGCGGCGACGCGCATCTCTTCGGTCAGGCTGTCAAAGCTGAACGCGGGGAGCGTCGCCGTCTCTGCAACCGGGGCGTCTGTTGCGGGGGGCGTCGAGGTCTGTGCGATGGCATCCTGCGCGCGCAAAGCGTAGGGCAACATCGTGGACACGGCGACAGACCCCGCGAGCGTCGCAAGAAAGCGGCGGCGGCGAATGTCGGCGGCGGTGGACCCGGTGGTGTTCGTCAAACTCGTACTCCGTACAGTCATAGTCTTTGCAGTAAATAGGGCGTGAATTTTGCTCTGCAGCAGGAAATGCCAATTCATAGGGGCTGTGGCGAAAAGCTGCCCAAAGCGGGCGGAATTCCTCCTATTCTCAACGCCTTTTGCGCTTTTTTAGAAAAGGCGCAAGTGGATTTCTACAGCAAAGAGACGGTTTCACCACACAGTGAGCCCTTCATTCTTTCGCAGATGCAGCATGTCCGTTCGTAAAAGTATTACATTTTTCTTCCGGTGACTTTTTGCAGTGAAAAACGCACAGGCGCAGATTTCGACGCCGCGACTCACCCCAATAAGCGGACATGAAAAAAGGGGACTGCGATGCAGCCCCCTTTCCAAAGTTTCATATCTGTCGCGCTATCAGCGGCCGCGCATGATCATCCGGTAGCGTAGCTGATCGAAAATCACCGCGAGGATGAGCAAGCCGCCCAGCAGAACCATCTGCATGTAGGAACTGATTTTTGCGAGGTTCATGCCGTTTTGCACCATGACGATGAAGAAGGCCCCGAGCACCACATTCTGCACCCGGCCGATCCCGCCGCGCAGGGAGACTCCGGCGATGACACAAGCAGCGATGGACTCGAGTGCCATCGTGCCGCCGAGGTTTGCTTCGCCACTTTCGACGCGCGCGGTCAGCAAGATACCGGTCAGAGAGGCAATCAGCGAGCAGAGTACATAGGCCAGAACGAGCGTCTTCTTGGTGTCGATGGCGGAGAGATGCGCGGCTTTGATATTGCCGCCGACCGCATAGATGCGCGTGCCCAGCGGCGTGCGCGACATCACCAGCCACATCACGGCGATACAAAGTAGCGCGATCAGGACTGGCACAGGGATGCCGAACAGTTTGCCGAAGCCGAAGGTGTCGCCGAAGGCAAACGGGAGGCCGGAGATCGGGATGCCGCCGGTCATGAACAGCGCAAGGCCCGCACCGACGGAGGACACGCCGAGGGTCATGATGAAGGGGGAGACTTCGAAATAGGCGACGCCCACGCCGTTGATCAACCCGACGAGCAACGCGGTGAAGCCGCCAGCGGCGATGCCGATGAGGATGACGAGGAAGACGCTGTCAAACACGCCCGAGGCCCATGTCATCGACAGGGCCGAGACGACCGAGGTCAGCGCAATCGCGGTGCCAACCGACAGGTCAAAGCCACCGGACACCAGAACGAGCATCTGTCCGAGGGACACGAGTACCAAATAGACGGACTGGCGCGCCACGTTCACGAGGTTCTGCCCGGTCAGGAACTTGTTCGACATGAGGGTGAACACCACCAGAGCGATGGCGAGGAAAAAGGGCAGAACGCCGACACGGATGAACAGCGTTTTGAGCGGGTTGGCGCGCGGGGTGTCGCTTTGCGCCTGCACGGTGGCATCGGTCATTGGACGGGCTCGCTTTCGGTGAAGAAATGTTTGAGGACGGTGTCTTCGGTGGCTTCTGCGCGCGGAAGTTCGGCGCTGACGAAGCCATTGGCGAAGACCATGAGGCGGTGAGAGAGGTTGATCGCTTCGGGCAGGTCGGAGGAGATCACGACCACGGCTTTGCCCGCTTCTGCGAGCGCTTTGATCTTGAGATACAGCGCGGCGCGGGTGCCCATATCGACGCCCACGGTGGGTTCGTCGAAAATGTAGACATCGGCGTCTTGGCCAAAGGCTTTGCCGAAGAGCACCTTTTGCTGGTTGCCGCCCGAGAGCTGTGACACGCGGCGGGCGCGGTAGTCTTCCGGCAGTTCGACGCGGGTGGCGATCCCGGCTACGGTGCTGCGCACGGAACGCCAATCGATCCAGCCGCGTTTCACCGGCGCGCCGGAGGTTACGACATTGAGTGCGAGGTTCTCGTCGGATGTCTTGGCAAGGTCCAACCCCTCGTGTTTGCGGTCCGGGGACAGGTAATAAAGACCCTCGCGGATGATCTTGCGCGTGGGCATCCCGGTGATGTCTTTGCCTTTCAGGGTGACTGTGCCGGACCGGGCCGGGGTCAATCCCATCATGGCCCGGAAGAACCGAGACTTGCCGCAGCCCACCAGACCGGCCACGCCAAGGACTTCGCCCCGGCGCAGCGTTAGGGAAGAGGGCGCGACGCCGGAGGTGGCGAGGCCTTTGACCTCAAGGACGATCTCGCCGGGTTCGGTGGCGATGGTCGGGTAAATTTCCGCGATCGACCGGCCGGTCATCATTTCCACCAGCGCAGTCTCATCGGTTACGGCCATATCGACCGTGCCGATCTTGGCCCCGTCGCGCAGCACTGTGATGCGGTCGGCGATGCGTTTGAACTCCTGCATCCGGTGCGAGATGTAGATGATCCCGACGCCCTTTTCCTTCTGGCGTTTGATGAAGCCGAAGAGATGATCCACCTCGCGGTCGGTGAGCGAGGCGGTCGGTTCGTCGAGGATCAGAACCTTCGGGTCGCCGTGAAAGGCTTTGGAGATTTCCAACATTTGCTGCTGGGCGCGCGACAGGGACGAGACCTGCGCGGTGGGGGAGATTGGAAACCCGAGCGTATCGAAAATTTCCTGCGCGCGGCGGCGCATCTCGGCGTGGTCTATGAGCATCCCGGTGCGCGGTTCCTGTCCGAGAAACATATTCTCGGCGACTGTCAGCGTCGGGATGAGAGAGAATTCTTGGAACACGGTGAAGACACCATGCGCCTTGGCGCGAGCAACGGAGTCGAAAGCGACCTCACGGTTCTCAAGGTAAATCTTGCCCTCAGAGGGCGTGTTGGCGCCAGCGAGCATGGAAATCAGCGTGGATTTTCCCGCGCCGTTCTCTCCGAACAGGACGTGGACTTCGCCAGCCATCAGGTCGAAATCGACACCGTCCAGAGCGCGCACGCCGGGGTAAGTCTTGGTCAGATTGTGCGTGGTTAAAAGCGGAAGAGTCATGGGGCCTCCTGACGGGTGAGGCAGCAGGGGATCTGCCTCACCCGAAATGGTCTTCACATTAGGTCGAGGATTGGTCTGGGATCACTCGACGGAGAAAACCGGGCGGAAGCCTTCCGGCGGAAGGATTGCATCGCGGGACACGTCACCGATGTTGTCTTGGTCAACGACGAAGATTTTCGGGCCAACGTGTTTGACGTAGTCTTTGCCTTCGATGATGCGCACAGCCTGATCCATCGCGATCCGGCCCTGAATGACCATCGAGTCCGCCGGGGCCGCAGCGATCATGCCGCGTTGGATGCCGGTGTAGACGCCGGGGGTCATGTAGAAGGCGAGAAGGCCGATGTCGTCTGTGAGGCCACGCTCGCGCAGAAGACCCTGAGCCGCTTCGGCGGTCACGGCGGTGCCGGCGAGGTATTTCACGTCGGGATCGGATTGCAGCACGTCTTCGACCAGTTTGAGCTGGGCTTCCTTGCCGGTGTCGCCGTAACGCGGCTCCAGAACTTCGACGGCGGAACCTTTGACAGCCTCAAGGAAGCCGGTGTTTGCGGCTTCAACCCAGCCTGCGCCTGCCGGACCAGGGAACCAGCCGACCTTGACCGGATCGGTGCCCGCCGGGTGTTTTTCGGCAAGGTATTTCCCGGTTTCAAAACCCATGGTGTAGAAGGACACCAGAGATTTGGCGGAGATGTCCGGGGAGGATACGCCGTTGATCACGTCGATCACAGGGATGCCTTTCTCGGCGGTTTCCGCGATCACGTTGTTCAAGCCATCGTAAGAAATCGCGCCGATGATCACCGCGTCGGCCCCTGCGGCGACGCAGTCTTCGATCTGGCTGACCTGCTTGGCAAGCTCGGTGTAGCCGCCAGCTTCGACGAGGTTCATCTTGACGCCGAGACGCTTGGCTTCTTCGGAGACACCGTAGTCCACGCCGAGCCAATAGGCGTCTTTCATATGTGGGAAGGACACGCAGATGTCATAGGCCGCATCGGCCTTTTCGAGCGGCGTGTAGGTGACGGCGCTGGTGGTGCCGTCGGTCGAGAAGGCGGGGGTCACTTCTTCTGCCTCATAGGGGAACCAGTCTTCTGCGAAGCTGGGGGAGGTGGCCAGCGCGGCAAGTGCCGCGCCTGTCATCAGGGCAAGTTTCATGGATCTGACTCCTTGTTGGTTCATCAGGGAAGGCGGCTTTATGCCGCTTGTTGTTTGGCTTTCGAGGTGGGGCAGGGCCCCGGACGTCTGGGGCCGAAGCCCCGCAAGATCGTGGAGGGAAATTCCCCCACCATTGGGAATGTGAGGCGTGGCCTCGCGTCAGGGAGTGTGAGGCGTGGCCTCACGGGGGAGAGCGTCAGCCCCTCAGGAGAGGAACTGACGAATGGCTTCGATCATGGCTTTGCGCTCAGCGCGGGCGGCGAGGGCTTCGTCCATTTCGACACGTTTGAATTTCACCGGCGTATTCGGCTGGAGCTGACCGATCAGGTCCATATCGGCGGAGATCACCGCGCCGAGGGTGAAGTAACCACCACCCGACACCGCATCACGGTGCAGCACGATGGGCTCGAGGCCACCGGGCACCTGAATGGAGCCATATGAGTAGCAGCCATCCACGATGTTCGAGGGATCAGAACCCGCGCCGAAGGGCTGCGGACGATCCACGAATTCCATCGGCTGACCACCACGGAAGCGATAGCCCATGCGGTCGGCCTCGGGCGCGACCACCCAATCGTCGTCAAAGAAGGCCTTTTGGCTCTTCTCAGTCAGACGGTGCCAATACAGCCCGGTGATCGCGCGCAGAACGGCGGGTGTGCCAGGGCGACGGCGCAATTTTTCGGGAACGGTACGGCCTTCGGCCACCGGGGAGGCTTCGCCCACCGGGACCACATCGCCTGCCGCAATCGCGCGGCCTTCGAAGCCGCCCAGAGCGCCGATGGGATAGGTCGAACGAGAGCCGAGAGCCGGTTCCGTGTCGATCCCGCCAGAGACGGCGATGTAGATGCGAGCGCCGGTTTTCAGGAAGCCAAAGGACAGAACCTGTCCCGGTTTCACGGTGAAAGAGGTCCAAGTCTCGCGCGGCTCACCGTCCAGCATCATCGGCATGTCGGCACCGGTGACAGCGATACTCATCTCGGCACCGAATTTGATCTCCGGCCCCATGAATACGGCCTCAAGACCGGCGGCATCTTCGTCATTGCCCACGAGAAGGTTCGCGGCCCGGAAGGCAAGGCGATCCATCGCGCCGCCTTCGGGAATGCCGAGGTGGAAATAGCCGGGGCGGCCCAAATCCTGAATGGTCGTTGCCAGACCGGGTTTGATGATCTCAAGCGTCATTGAGGGCCTCCATCAGCTTGGCGTTAAAGCCGGTCATGTCGTTGTTGAACGCGTCGAGATCGAATTCGACCTCTGCGATGCGCGGCGTGTAGCTGCCGTCCTCGACCTCTTTGGTGATCTGGTCGAATTCTTCGCGCCCGATGGGTTTCCATTTCACGATGTCGCCGGGGCGGAAGAAGACCATGAAGTCTTTCAGGTAGCTGACTTCTTGATCCGGATCGAAAATCGTCATCGGTGTGATGCCGAACATCTGGTACCCACCCGCGCCACGCACGGAATAGATGCAGCCGAAACAGCCGCCGATCCCCACCGTGTGCCGCGGCGTATCGGTGCGCGGACGAAGGTATTTCGGCACTTCGATCTGTTTGTCACGGTCCACGAGCTGATAGAGGAAGGGCAGACCTGCGACGAAGCCCACCATCGAGACGAACCACGGCTGCGAATGGAAGGCTTCGATGAAGTCTTCGACCGTGTCATAGCCGTTGATCCGCGCGGCGTAATCAAGGTCCGACCCCGACGGGTCTTGGTGGCGTTCGCGGAAGCGCATCAGCGTTTCGTGGGTCCAAGGGTCTTGGAAATAGACCGGGATTTCGATGATCCGGGTATCGAGACGCTTTTCCTGTGCCTCGGCCTGATGTTCGAATTCCTTGATCTTCGCCATCATCTCGTCGGGCGCGATGATGTCGGGATCGAACCGCACCTCAAAAGAGGCATTGGCGGGCAGGATCTCTGTCACGCCGGGGATATTGGCCTCGCGTACCATGTTCGACAGGGACAGGGCGATGAAGAAGGCGTCGAGGGACATCTCATCGTCGATCTCGACATAGATATGCTCGTCCCCGCCATAGCTGTAACGCGTTTTCATGCGGCGTCTCCTTTGGTTGCGGACAGGTTTCCGGCCTCAAGCCACGGCTCAAGCCATTGGGTGTGGAAGGCGCCTTTGCGCACCTCTGGATCAGCGGCCAATGCAAGGTGCAGCGGCGCGGTGGTCTTCGTGCCACCGATCTCCATGCTCTCCAGCGCAGTCACCAGCTTGTCGATGGCCGCGTCGCGGGTGTTGGCATGGACGATGACCTTGCCGAGAAGCGAGTCGTAGAATGGCGGGATCTGATAGCCCTCTGAGAGGAAGTGATCGAACCGCACGCCTGCGCCAGCCGGCTCTTTGAGTGTCGAGACGACACCCGGCCAGGGCATGAAGTTCATGAACGGGTCTTCCGCACAGAGGCGCACTTCGATGGCGTGACCCGTCTTTTTGATCTCATCTTGGGTCATCGACAGTTTCGCGCCGCCGCAGACCTTGATCATCTCGGCCACCAGATCGACACCAGTCACCATTTCGGTCACGGGATGCTCAACCTGAATGCGGGTGTTCATCTCGATGAAGTAAAACTCATTCGCCACTTCGTCGTAGAGATATTCCAGCGTACCCGCGCCGCGATAGTTCACCGCTTTGGCGAGTGCGACGGCAGAGGCGCAGAGGCTTTCGCGAGTCTCATCGTCAAGGCACATCGCCCCGGCTTCTTCCCAAACCTTCTGGCGACGACGTTGCAGGGAGCATTCGCGCTCGTAGCAATGGACTGCGTTTTCACCATCGCCAAGAATTTGCACCTCGATATGGCGCGGGGAGAGGATCGCGCGCTCAATATAGAGACCGCCATCACCGAAGGCGGCTTCGGCTTCGGCCTTGGCTTGCGGCGCGAGGGTTTTCAACTCGGCTTCGTTCTTCGCGATCCGGATGCCGCGACCACCGCCTCCCGCGGCGGCTTTGATCATCACCGGATAGCCGATTTTCTCGGCCACGCTGAGGGCCTCAGACACATCAATGCGGCCGTCGGAACCGGGCACAACCGGGACGCCTGCGGCCTCTGCGGCTTGGCGCGCGGCGACCTTGTCGCCCATGCGCTCGATCGTGTCGGCTGACGGGCCTACGAAAATCAGATCAGCCTCTTCCACTGCACGAGCAAAGGCGGGGCTCTCAGAGAGAAAACCATAGCCGGGGTGGATGGCGTCGGCCTTGGTCGCTTTCGCGGCTTCGAGCACGGCGGCAATGTTCAGATAGCTGTCTTTCGAGGGCGCGGGGCCAACGCAAACTGCCTCATCGGCGAGTTTGACGGCGAGCATCTCCGTGTCCGCTTCGGAATGCGCCTGAATGGTGTGGATGCCGAGCGCTTTGGCGGCTTTCACCACGCGAACGGCGATCTCCCCACGGTTGGCGATGAACAGTCGTTGGATCGCCATATCACTCAAGCTCCGCGAGCACCGCGCCAGCCGTCACGGGTGTGGCGTCATCGACGCTGTAGCCTTTGAACGTGCCTTCGATCTCGGAATTGACCGCGATGAAGGTTTTCATCACCTCGACCAGACCGATTTGATCGCCGACGGCCACTTTGTCGCCGGGACCTTTGAACGGCGGCTCTTCCGGGGAAGGTTTGTGGTAAAACGTGCCGGGGAGGGGGGATTGGATATCGCTCATTTTGTCATTTCCCTGTTGTTGGAGCCGGTTTCAGGCGGTCTCGAGCACGGCGGAAGCCGGTGCGATGTTGATACCGTTCTCGGTGAGAATGGTGCGAATGGCGCGGCCGATTTCGACGGCGCCGGGTGTGTCGGAATGGAAACAGATCGACTCGAATTCTATGTCGATGTCTTTACCGGTGACGCTGGTCACCTTGCCCTCGACACAGGCGCGCAGGCATTTCTGGGCGATCTCCTGCGGATCGGGACGGGCCACGCGGCGGGTGAAGACAATCGCGCCGTCATCGCCATAGTCGCGGTCCGCGTAGAATTCGCGGATCACCGGATGGCCAAGGCGCTTGGCGACCTCGTAAGTTTTTGAGGCGCCCATGCAGAAGATCAGAAGATCGCCGCTGATCGCCGAAAGACTTTCGATCATGTGGCGTGACAGGTCTTCATTCACCGCCGCTTCCATGTAAAGCGCGCCATGCGGTTTGACGTGTTGGAGGCGGATGCCATGACGGCGCCCAAACTCGCGCACTGCGCCGACCTGATAGATGATGTCGTTGACCAGTTCTTCCGGCGTGGTCTTGATGTAGCGGCGACCAAAGCCCTGAAGATCGCGGTAGCCGGGATGCGCGCCGAGACCAACGCCGTAGGCCTGCGCCAGTTTGATCACCCGATCCATGGAGTTCGGATCGCCAGCATGAAACCCGGCCGCAATATTGGCCGAGGAGATCAGAGCCATCAGCTCTTCATCCGGGGCTTCGCTCAGAACCCAATGTCCGAAGCCCTCTCCCATATCGCAATTCAAATCGATGATCTTTCGCATGACTGGTCCTTAATTTCGTTGGGCCCATCCTCTGAAAAAAATCTTTTGTTTGTAAAATTCAAAATATAGCTCATGCATTATCGAAAAATCCGAATGAATTTTTGAAATTTGGATTATCAAAAAATCGCTGAAAATAAGGATTTGATCGATTTTTGGGCGATGTGTGAACGAAGTCGCCTCAAAGTGGTTCGGATTTTTAGATAATATATATAACGAAAATCGAATTTTACGTTTTCATCCCGTTTGTGCAGGATGTTTCGAAATATAGCTCCGACAGATTTCGGAGAATCCGAACAGGAGCGCGTCCATGAACCTACGTCAGCTGAAGTATTTCATCGCCACCGCCGAGCTTGGTCAGGTCAGCAGGGCGGCGAGTGAATTGAGGATTTCGCAAAGCTCGATCACCTCTGCGGTGCGGGAGTTGGAGCAGGATCTCGACGCCATCCTATTCGTGCGCACGGCCCACGGGATGGAATTGACGCCGCCGGGACGGGAGCTTTTGGGCGCGGCGCGCGAAATCATGGAAAAGGTCGAGATGGCGCGCAACGTGGTGCAGAGCCATTCCGAGATCGAGGGCACGATCAACATCGCCGCGACCTATACGGTGATCGGGTACTTCCTGCCCTTCCATCTGGACCGTCTTCAGCATCGCTTCCCAAAGCTCGACATTCGCCTGAGCGAGTTGAACCGCGAAAGCATCGAGGAGGGCTTGATCACCAACCGCTTCGACATGGCGGTTCTTCTGACTTCGAACACAGCGAACCCGGAACTTGAGACCCAGACGCTTCTGCGTTCCCAACGCCGTCTTTGGGTGCCGCAAAACCATCCGCTCCAGCTCAAGGGGCTCGCCACCTTCGCGGAGATTGCGGATGAGGATTACATCATGCTCACGGTCGATGAGGCGGCGCACACGTCCATGAAATACTGGGGGCCGACGGGTCTGTCACCCAATGTCAAACTGCGGACCTCTTCAACGGAGGCGGTGCGCTCGATGGTGGCGAACGGTCAAGGCGTGACCATCCTCTCAGATATGGTGCACCGCCCGTGGTCGCTCGAAGGGCGACGAATTGGCACGGTGACGACCGATCTGGCGATCCCGTCGATGGATGTCGGTCTGGCTTGGCATAAGGGAGAGGAATGGAGTGAAGCGACGCGGGTGTTTTACGACTATTTCACCGAAGTCTTCCTTGAGCCGCAAATCGGCTATCAGGTGCAGCGCGTGTGAACCGAGTGGCTCGCGGTCGGCGCGCCAACACATCGGAACAGACACGGCGAACCCTGATCACTATTATTTTATGATCACTGTATTCTCGATGTGAGGGTGATGGTAGCGGAGGAGGGACTTGAACCCCCGACACGCGGATTATGATTCCGCTGCTCTAACCAACTGAGCTACTCCGCCGAAGTGCCGCGTAGATAGATGGAGCCACCGCGAGGGTCAAGAGGGATTTCGACGAAAAACCGCAGAAATTTCCGAGCTGCCATCTCACCCTGATCTCTCGCCGCGCCTTGTTGCCCGTGCCGCGATCTCCTAACCTCCCGCGACAGACGAAAAGACAGCGGAGCAGGGCAGCATGGGCGCGAAACAATGGGATTTCTGGATCGACCGGGGCGGCACCTTCACCGATGTGGTGGGGCGCGATCCGGAGGGGCGTCTGCACACCCATAAGCTGTTGTCCAACAATCCTGAGCGCTATCGCGATGCCGCGGAACAGGGGATTCGCGATCTCTTGGGCCTCGCGCCCGGTGCGCCGATTCCCGAAGGCGCGATCGGGGCGGTGAAAATGGGCACGACCGTTGCCACCAACGCGCTTTTGGAACGGAAGGGCGAGCGCGTTCTGTTGCTGATTACCCAAGGTTTCCGCGATCTGCTGCGCATTGGCTATCAAACCCGGCCTGATCTCTTCGCCCTCGATATCGAGCGCCCGGAACTGCTTTATGAGACTGTGTCCGAGGTGCCTGAGCGTTTGGCTGCGGATGGTTCGGTCGTGACCCCGCTCGATGAAACTGCCGCGCGGGAGGCTCTGCAAGCTGCTTACGGCTCGGGCATCCGTTCTGTCGCCATCGCGTTTCTGCATGGCTATCTGGAGCCCGCGCATGAAATCCGTGCGGCGGAAATCGCGCGTGAGATCGGGTTTACTCAAGTCTCCACCTCGCATGAGACCTCGCGCTTGGCAAAGCTCGTGTCGCGTGGGGATACCACCGTGGTCGATGCCTACCTCTCTCCGATCCTGCGCCGCTATGTCGATCAGGTCGCCGAGGCTTTGTCGCTGGGCCATGCCTGCGAGCGTCTTTTGTTCATGCAATCGAATGGCGGGCTGACCGATGCCTCCCTGTTCCAAGGGCGCGATGCGATCCTTTCGGGGCCGGCGGGCGGAATCGTCGGCATGGTCCGAACAGGAGAAGCCGCCGGGTTCGATCAGTTGATCGGGTTCGATATGGGCGGCACCTCGACGGATGTGTCGCATTATGCTGGCCTCTATGAACGCAGTTTCGAGACTGAGGTGGCTGGCGTGCGCCTTCGTGCTCCGATGATGGACATTCATACTGTGGCCGCCGGTGGCGGTTCCATCTGTAGCTTCCGCGATGGGCGGTTTCAGGTTGGGCCCGAAAGTGCTGGCGCTGATCCCGGTCCCGCCGCTTATCGTCGGGGCGGGCCTTTGACGGTCACCGATTGTAACGTCTTTCTGGGCAAGCTCTCTCCCGATCACTTCCCGCATGTTTTCGGGCCGGAGGGCAATGAACCGCTCGATTTTGACGCGACGCGACGTGGGTTCGAGGCGCTGACTGCCGAGATCAATGCGGCCACAGGCCAGAGCCTGTCGCCGGAAGAGGTGGCCGAAGGCTTCCTGAAGATTGCCGTCGATAACATGGCCAACGCGATCAAGAAAATTTCGGTCGAGCGCGGGCATGATGTGTCGCAGTACACCTTGCAGTGTTTCGGCGGGGCCGGGGGGCAGCATGCCTGTCTCGTTGCAGATGCGCTTGGCATGTCGCGGGTGCTGATCCATCCCTTCGCCGGGGTGCTGTCCGCATATGGCATGGGGCTGGCCGAAATCCGGGCACTGCGCGAGGCGCAACTGGATGCGCCGCTTGCCAATCTGGTACAGGCGGAGGCCATGGCCGCAGAGCTCAAGTCTGAGGTCGAGGCCGAAGTTGCCGCGCAGGGTGTCGCCCAAATCCGGACGCTTGTCCGCGCGCATCTGCGCTACACCGGATCGCATCAGACCCTCGATGTGCCTTTTGGCTCTGCGCCGGAGATGAGCGCTGCGTTCGAAGAGGCGCATAAAGCGCGTTTCGGCTTTGCGCCTCCGGGCCGCGATCTGATCCTCGATATGTTGGCCGTGGAAGCGATTGGCGAAACTGGGGAGGCCCCCTTAGGACAGCCGATGCCAGAGGGCAGGGCCGATGCCAAAGCAACGCTGACTGTGAGCGCCAGTGGTTGGGGCGAGGTGCCGCTCTATGACCGGCTCACCCTGCCGCAGGATGCGGAAATTCAGGGGCCTGCGGTGATCTCCGAGCCGACGGGCACCAATGTGGTCGAACCCGGCTGGACGGCGCGACTGGACGACAAGGGAAATCTTGTTCTGACCCGTGCGACACCTGCTGTGCGCGATGCCGCGGCTGGGACGGAAGCCGATCCGATCCTGTTGGAGGTCATGTCGAACCTCTTCATGTCCGTTGCCGACCAGATGGGCGCGACGCTGGCGAATACCTCTTGGTCGGTGAATATCAAGGAGCGGTTCGACTTTTCCTGTGCGATCTTCGATGCCGAGGGGCGGCTCGTTGCCAATGCGCCGCATGTGCCGGTGCATCTTGGTTCGATGTCCGACTCTGTGCAGACGGTGATCCGACAGTTTGCCGACGCCGCTGAGGGAGATGCTTTCGTGCTCAACTCGCCCTATCGCGGCGGCACGCATCTGCCGGACATTACCGTTGTGACGCCGGTCTTTGTGGACGGCAAACCTGCCTATTGGCTCGGCGCGCGGGGCCACCACGCGGATGTCGGTGGACGCACGCCCGGATCGCTGCCGCCTGACAGTACGACGCTCGAAGAAGAGGGCGTTGTGATCGAGACCACCCGCATTGTGACGGCGGGTCGCTTCGAGGAAGACAAAATGCGCACGCTGCTCGC
This sequence comes from Celeribacter sp. ULVN23_4, assembly GCF_054788345.1. Lineage (NCBI taxonomy): Bacteria > Pseudomonadati > Pseudomonadota > Alphaproteobacteria > Rhodobacterales > Roseobacteraceae > Celeribacter > Celeribacter sp. ULVN23_4. The sequence continues at coordinate 221,782 of NZ_JBTVYO010000007.1, forward strand.
ATCCGGGCGCTATCCGGCGCGCAATATTGACCAGAATATCGCCGATCTTCAGGCGCAGGTGGCTTCGAATGAGACCGGAAAACAAGCGCTTATGGGCGTCGTGGCGCGCTATGGTGCAGATGTGGTCACCGCCTATATGCAGCATGTGCAAGACAACGCCGAAGCCTCTGTTCGCGCCGTGATTGACCGTCTTTCGGACGGCGAATTCACCTATCCGATGGATGGTGGATCGCAGATCAAGGTGCGGCTTACGGTCGATGCGAAAGCCCGCACCGCGACCGTAGATTTCACCGGCACCTCGCCGCAGCAGAGGGGCAATTTCAACGCCCCTCTGTCGATTTCGCGGGCCGTGGTTCTCTATGTTTTCCGGACACTTGTGGGCAAAAACATTCCACTCAACGAAGGTTGCCTCAAACCGCTCCGCATCATTGTGCCGGAAGGCTCCATGCTCAATCCGGGTGAGGGGGCCGCAGTGATCGCGGGCAATACGGAGGTGTCGCAGGCGGCGTGTAATGCGTTGTTCGGTGCGCTGGGGGTGATTGCCGGGTCGCAGGGGACGATGAACAATTTTGTCTGGGGCAACGATGCGTTTCAGAATTATGAAACCATCGCGGGCGGCACCGGGGCGGGGCCTGATTTCAATGGCTGTGATGCGGTGCAATCGCATATGACCAACACCCGCATGACCGATCCCGAGATTTTGGAAGCGCGTTTCCCGGTGCGGCTGTTGGAATTCTCCATCCGTCCGAACTCCGGTGGGGCAGGGGTGCATCATGGTGGTAACGGCTTGATCCGAAAGATAGAATTTCTCACGCCGGTGACCGTTACAACCCTCTGCTCGCATCGCGTGGTGCCGCCTTTCGGCGTCGATGGCGGCGCACCCGGTGCGGTTGGGCGCAACTCGGTGGTGATGCCGGACGGAACCGAAATCCAGCTTCAGGGCAATGACGAGATTGACCTGCCCGCAGGTGGGATTTTCGTGATGGAAACGCCGGGCGGCGGGGGATTTGGGGCGGCGTGAGGGCTGCCCGGAACCACCCAAAATCGCCCTGAAATCGCTGTCGGCAAAGTGTCGGACTTCTGTCGGACTTTTGTCGGGCACGAAACGCGCGGGGCGCGTGGCGGGACTAAGTGCCAGCCAACTCCTCTGCGATCTGCCGGAACATGGTGAGGGTCTCAAGGTTGATCGCGCCGTCGCCGACCCGGAATTCCGTATCTGCGGCGTTCTGGGCGATCACCACGCCCGCCGCGCGGTGGATGTACATGTATTGCCCGTAAATCCCGATGCCGAAGAACTCTCCCTCGCGCGCCTCTGGCGGCAGCCACCATTGCAGGCCGTAGCGCAATTGCCCGTCGGGAATTTTTGCGGTCTCTGGATCGGGAAGCGGGGCGGTCTGCCGGGTCATACGGTCGATCCACGCCTCAGACACGATCCGCGTGCCGTTCCATTCGCCTTTCTGCAGCATCATCTGGGCGAGTCGGGCATAGTCGCGGGTGCTCATGTTGAAGCCTCCCGCCACGAAGGGTTCCTGTTCCTCATCGGTGATGACGAAGCCGCTGTGCTCAACCCCCATGGGGCGGATCACATGGGTGTTCAGCAGGTCGATCATCTTTTGACCGGTCAGCGCCCGGATCATCATGCCGATGACATGGGTGTCGACGGTGACGTAATGCATATAGGTGCCGGGTGGCCATTGCCGGGTCAGCGTGGCGGCGAAATCGTCCATCGAGCCACCGACACCGATGATCCGGCCCATACGATTGATGTCGGAATGATAATCGACATAGTCCTCGTTGAAGCGCACGCCGCTTGACATGGTGAGCACGTCGAGAAGGCGCACGCCGTCATAACCGCTGCCCTTGAGGGCGGGCAGGTGCTCTTGTACTTCGGCCTCAAGGATGTCGGCGGGGATCATCCCTTTGTCGATCAGGATGCCGAGGAGCAGTGCGGTGACGCTTTTCGACATGGACCATGAGATGTGACGGTCGTCGGGCCGGGTGCCTTGCAGATACTGCTCATGGCGGATCGCGCCGTCTTTCAGAACAAGAAAGCTTTTGACGTTCCGCTCAGTGAAATAGCGTTCGAGATCAACGCTGGCCGTGAGCGGCGCTTTCGCCTCCGGCAGGGGGCTGGGCGCGTCGCTTGGCATGTCGAAGGGCAGGGCGTGGAAGAGCTGATCGAGATGGGAGAAATTCCAGACGATCTTGCCGGGGGCAAAGAGGCTGTTGACCCGCGAGAGCCGTTTGATGCCGGTGATATCGAGCCGGATGAGCCGTCCGCCGATGATCTTCGCAGTGTCGAAAAGTGCCGAAGCTTGCATGCCTGTCCCCTGCCGTCGTTTCTTGGGAAACTGTGCAGGGGGAGCGAGGCTGTGTCGAGCTATTCCCGCAGGTTGCAGCTCGGTTACGGAACGTCAGCGGGTGACGGTCCAGGGCGTCTCGAACCAATGCTCTTCGAGGTTCGGCGTGTCCCCTATCCGGTCGACCACGGCGAAAAGGCCGTTGCCGGTGAGGGGCGTCAGGACGCCGTGCCATGTGCCGCGATGGAAATTGATCGCCTGTGCGCCGTCGGACACGAAAGCGCGGGGCGTTACATCGGGGCCATCGGAGACGATCACAAGGAACGGATCGGCGGACATCGGGACGAAGGTTTGGGAGCCTTCCGGGTGCCGTTCGATCAGGTCGAGCTCGTAGGGAAAGCTGCGCAGCTCGGCATGAAAGACCGACACGCCGACGCGGCCGCCGGTGTCAGGGGCGACATCGACCAGAGCGCGGTCGTGGTAGCGACCGCATTTGCCCTGATTGATGATCTTGTCGGGTGCGCCTTTGGCGTCGAGCACATCGCCGTAAGGGGCGAAGGCCTCGGGGGTCAGGGACTCGGTTGTGATGATACGGCTCATCCCAGCTCCAGCTTGGCGTGACGGTTCACGTCTTTGTACAGGAGGTAGCGGAACGGGCGACGACCGGCGGCGTAGCAAGCTTGCGGGCAGAAGGCGCGGAGCCAAAGGAAATCGCCCTCAGAGACCTCGACCCAGTCTTGGTTCAAAAGGTAAACGCCACGGCCCTGAAGCACATAGAGCCCGTGTTCCATGACATGAGTTTCGGCGAACGGAATGGTGCCGCCCGGAAGGAAGGTCACGATATTGACGTGGAAATCGTAGCGCAGGTCATGCGGATCGACGAAGCGCGACGTGGACCAGTAGCCGGAAGTGTTCGGCATCTCCACGGGCGGCTTTTCCATATCGGCGGTGACAAAGCTTTCGGGTTTGTCGATGCCCGGCGCGGGTTCGTAGCGCTTGCGAATCCACACAAAGGTCGCGGGCGTGTCGTTGTCATTGGCGATGGTGTACTTGTCGCCGGGGGCGACGAAGACATAGCCGCCGGGCTCAAGCTGATAGGCGCGCGCACCGATGGTCAGGCGCATGCTGCCCGCCAGCACGAAGATCACGCATTCCGCCATCGGATCGGGTTCGGGATTGGTGGTGCCGCCGCCGGGAGAAACCTCGACGATCAGTTGCGCGAAGGTCTCGGCAAAGCCGGTGAGCGGGCGAGCCAGCACCCAAGCGCGGGTTTTATCCCAGCCGGGCAGGTAGCTCACCACGATGTCCGACATCACCCCATGCGGGATGACCGCATAGGAGTTGGTGAAGACGGCGCGCTCGCGGGCGTGATTGTTTTGATCGGGAAGGCCACCGGTGGGGGCGCAGTAAGTGTATTCGTAGCTCATCGTATTTCTCAGAGATCCATATCCATGAGACGATGCCACGCGATCCGTTCGACCTGTTTGCAGGCCGTCTTGAATTCTGCGTCCCGGTCGTTTTCGAGACGGGCGTGGAATGCGTCGAGGATTGTCGCCTTGGTATTGTCTTTCACGGCGATGATAAAGGGGAAGCCGAATTTTTCGGTATATTCGGCGTTCAGGCGTTCGAAGGTCGTACGTTCCTCGTCAGTGAGCGCATCGAGGCGTGCGGAGGCTTGTTCCGCCGTGCTCTCAGTCGTGAGGCGTTTGGCCTGCGCGAGTTTGCCGGCGAGATCGGGGTGAGCGATCAGGACGCCGCTTTTCTCGGCCTCAGAGGCGGCGCGGAAGGCGCGGCAGAGGACGGAATGGACGCCAACGGCGCTATCATGTGCCGGGCCAAGCTCCAGCTCCCACGCGCGTTCGGCCACCCATGGGGAATGCTCGAACACGCCGCCGAATTTCGCGACGAATTCGTCCTTGGCCATTGCTGACGGACGGTCCTTGCGGGTGTGCGGATGCACCTTGGCCCAATGGCGGGCCATGTCGATGCGGCGCGGGGTCCAGACCCCGTCGAAGGTTTTGATGTAATCGATGAAGCGCTTGAGGCCCGCCATTTTACCGGGGCGGCCGATCAGACGATTGTGCAGCCCGATGTTCATCATCTTCGGCGTGCTGGTCGTGCCCTCCGCGTAGAGCGTGTCGAACGCGTCCTTGAGGTAAGTGAAGAACTGCTCTCCGGTGATCCAGCCGGGGCTGGTGGCGAAGCGCATGTCGTTGGCTTCCAGAGTATAGGGAATGATCAGCTGATCACGATCGCCCACTTCGCGCCAATAGGGCAGGTCGTCGTCATAGGTGTCGGACACATAGTCGAACCCGCCCTCTTCCGCGACGAGGCGCACGGTGTTGGCTGAACACCGCCCGGTGTACCAACCGTAGGGACGTTCACCGGTGACTTCTTCGTGTAGCTTGATCGCCGCGGCGATGGAGGCGCGTTCTTCCTCCTCCGGCATGTCCTTGTGTTCGACCCATTTGTAGCCGTGCGAGGCGATTTCCCATCCGGCGTCCTGCATCGCGGCAACCTGTTCGGGGGAGCGGGCCAGAGCGGTGGCGACGCCGTAGATGGTCACGGGGATCTCCGCCTCGGTGAACAACCGGTGTAGACGCCAGAACCCGGCGCGGGCGCCGTATTCATAGATCGATTCCATGTTCCAGTGACGCTGGCCCTTCCACATGGACGCCCCGGCAATGTCAGAGAGGAAGGCTTCGGAGGCCTCATCGCCATGAAGAACGCAGTTTTCGCCGCCTTCTTCGTAGTTCAGCACGAATTGCACCGCGACCTTCGCGCCTCCGGGCCATTGCGGATCGGGTGCATTGGCCCCGTAGCCCAACATGTTTCGAACATAGCGCGGTGGATTTTTCGGCATTTCCTTTGGCCTTCGTGTTTTTTGACTAATTGGTAGGCTTGTTAGATATCGAATACTCTTTTGTATCCAATCTGACGAGATTGATTATTGCTGCGGCGGGCGCTTTCCGACAGTCTCCAAACGAAACGCTAACTATTTGGGCAGCTTCGCCATGACTTCCGGTTTTTTGACCACCCATGTTCTCGATACCGCCAAGGGACTTCCCGCCGAGGGCATCGAGATTGCGCTCTATCGCGTGTCCGGCAACAGTCACAAAAAGATTGCGACGGCCGTGACGAATGCCGACGGGCGGACGGACACACCGATTCTACCCGCCGGAAAATTCAAGGTCGGCATCTATGAACTGATTTTTTTCGCAGGCGACTATCTGCGGCGCACGGGGCAAGTCAGCGAGGAGCCTTTGTTCCTTGATCAAATCCCGCTCCGGTTCGGGATTAATGACGCCGAAAGCCACTATCACGTGCCGCTGTTGCTGTCGCCTTACAGCTATTCGACCTATCGAGGGAGCTAACATGACATTTATGCCGATTTTCTGGGAATGGGCGGAGTTTGCTCTGCGATGGGTCCATGTGATCACCGCGATCGCGTGGATCGGGTCGTCCTTCTACTTCATCGCGCTCGATCTCGGGTTGCGCCCCTCGACGGATCGTCGCCAAGGCGTGTCCGGAGAGGAATGGCAGGTCCACGGTGGCGGCTTCTATTTCATTCAGAAATATATGGTTGCCCCTGACCGGATGCCCGATGACCTGATCTGGTTCAAATGGGAAAGCTATTCGACTTGGTTGTCTGGCTTTGCGCTTATGGCGGTGGTCTATTACCTCGGCTCCGAGTTGTATCTCATCGATCCGAACGTGATGGAAATGTCCAATACGATGGCCATCGCAATTTCCATCGCCTCGCTGGCCTTTGGCTGGATCGCTTACAACACGATCTGCAAGCTGATGCTGGGCAAGGATGACACCTATCTGATGATCCTGCTCTATGTGATCCTCGTGGCGATGGCCTGGGGCTATACGCAGGTGTTCTCGGGCCGTGCTGCCTTCCTCCACCTCGGGGCGTTTACGGCGACGGTTATGAGCGCCAACGTGTTCTTCATCATCATTCCGAACCAGAAGGTTGTGGTTGAAGATCTCAAGGCCGGGCGCACGCCGGATCCGAAATATGGCAAGATCGCCAAGCAGCGTTCGACCCATAACAACTACCTGACCCTGCCGGTCATCTTCATGATGCTGTCGAACCACTACCCGCTGGCCTTTGCGTCCCAATACAACTGGATCATCGCCGCGCTGGTGTTCCTCATGGGCGTCACGATCCGCCATTTCTTCAACACCATGCACAAGCGTGGCGGCATGTTGTGGTGGACTTGGGGTCTCACTGTGGGTCTGTTCTTGGCCGTGATGTGGCTCTCCACTGCGGGCATTTTCATGCAGGACGATGGTGAGGACGAGGCCGCGCTTGGCCCGATGGCGCAAAAGTTTGCTTCTGCCGCAGGGTTCGATGAGGTGTCCGACATCGTGATGACCAACTGCTCCATGTGCCATTCCAAGGAACCCTTCTGGGAGGGAATGGCCTCTCCTCCGAAAGGGGTGCGTTTGGAGACGACACATGAGGTCGCGACCATGGCGCATGAAATCTGGCTACAGGCTGGCGTGACCCACGCCATGCCGCCCGCAGGCAGTTATATGGCGCTCGATGATGAGAGTCGTGCGGCCATTCGTAAATGGTACGAGGCCGGGCTCAAGGGCTGAGGCAAGAGATCAGAGAAGACAAAAGGCGGAGACTTCCCCGCCTTATTTTTTGGTAAACCGCCAGCGCGTTTCCTGTTTGTAGATGGCATTCGGGTTCAGCCGGACCGAAGGAAACTCGGGGCGGTTTGGGGCGTCGGGCCAGTGTTGGGCCTCAAGCGCGACCCCGCAAAAGCCCACCTCCGGCACGCCGCGATGGCCGTTGGAAGTGCCGCTTCCGATCGGGGCGGCGTCGAACACCTGCAATCCCGGTTCCGTGGTGTCCACCCGAAGCGTTACGCCGCTGGTGCCGCGCAGGATCGCCGCCGCTTTCATCGCGCCGGGCTGATCCGGGAGACAGAAATTATGGTCATAGCGCTGGGCGTCACTGGGCCGCAGCACGCGCCCATCACGCAGGTCAAAGCCCGTGCCCGTCACCTCCGCGACCTCGGTCGGGATCATCTGGCCATCAACAGGAAGATAGTGATCCGCGAAGACCTGTAGCCAGTGGCCGTCGGTGGTCGCGCTGTCGTCGAGCCGCCAATAGGAATGGTTGGCGAGGTTCATGAAGGTCGGCGCATCTGTCGTGGCGCTGAGTTCAAGGCGCAGGGTTGCCGGGGCCTCAACGGTGTAACGCGCCATGATCTGACGGTTGCCGGGAAAGCCGCCTTTGCCGTCGGGCAGGGAGAGCGTCAGCGTGACAGAGGTGTCGCTGAACGCGTCGAGACTCCAAAGCTCCGTGTGCATGCCGTTCGGGCCGCCGTGAAGCGTGGTTGTGCCAGCTTCATTCGCAGCGAAGCTCAGGTCGCGATCCTCTAGCGTGGCCCGCGCGTTTGAAATGCGATTGGCGACCGGACCGACGAGCGCGCCGAAATACTCCATCGGACCGTTTTCATACGTGGCGATCTCCGTGCTGCCGAGCGTGAGGCCGTAAGGCACACCGCGCAGCCGGACGTCGTTGAGGATTGCGCCATAGGTCAGAACGCTCACGGTCAACTCGCCCGCCGTCAGCGTGATCGCATCGACCCGCCGCCCGTCGCTGAGATGACCGAAGAGCGCTTTCATGTGGCGAGCCTTTCGCTGGCGAGCTGTAGACCGGCCAAGGACATGGTGTCGCCATCGGTCTCGATGAGGGGAACGAACTGGCTTTCGAGCGCCACGCGATAGGGCGCGCGGAGCGCCTCAGAGCCGATCACGGCCACCATTTGGCCGAGCCAATAGGCGCGTGTGGCGGCCAGTTCGGCACCGATCAAAGCGGCTGTGGCACGGGAGGCGGCTTCGGAGTGGGTGATCTCACCCTGACCTGCCTCGGTGGTCAGCGCAGACAGGCGCAGCGCGGCATTCTCCGGGCGCGACATGGTGTCGGACAAGGCGTCGGTGAACGCCTCGGTCTCAGCAAGGCTCACACCTTCCGCGAAGACCGCCGCGACCATTGTTCCGGTCAGGAATTGCCGCATGGAGACGATCTCCTCCGCGCTGACATGGGCCCAAAGGGTCGCGCGTTCGGAGGGGAGGCAGAGGATGCCGTCGAATTTCGGGTTCTTTGCAATGAACCCCGCCAGCGCGACCTCTTCGCCTCGGGTGACGGTGCGGGGCTGGGCTTGCGAAAGCGAGGGGATTGCGGTCGTGGACAAGGCTTCCGGTAAAGGTTTGCACGGAAGCGTGCGCGCAGAAACGGAGGACGAGGCGGGCAGGCCCGCAATCACGGTCAGAGAGGATCGGTCGATCTGGGCGCTGTCGGCGACGGGCTGAACCGAAGGCGAGGTCTCTGTCGCCCCGATCTCCCAAAGCCGAAGTGCGGCCCCATCCCAAATCCCTGCCGTTGCGCTCACGGACGCCTCCCATATGCCACTCAACTTGCCTCGTTTATGGCGTGGGGGGCGTGGTGATGCAATGGGGGCTCAGCTCTTGAGTTCGGCCGGGTAGCCCGCTTTTTTCAGGGCGTCCATGATGGCTGCATCGCCCGCTTCGGAAAACACGTCGATCTCATGCGCGTCGAGATCGGCTTCGACTTCGACGGTGTCGTCGATGGCTTCCAGAGCTTCGGTAATGGCGGCTTTGCAATGGCCACAGGTCATGTTGGGAACGGTAAAGACGGACATGGATTGAAAACCTCTTGCCTGTGATTGAGAAAGACATGCGCGCGGGACTCGATCTGCCCCGGCCTCTGCACTACATACCTAACCTTGTTGGTTCCAATGACCAGAGAGAAAAATATGCACAGCACCCGTTTGTCCGTTGAAGGTATGACCTGCGCCTCTTGTGTGGGCCGTGTGGAACGTGCGCTCAAGGCCACTGAGGGCGTTGAGAGCGCCAATGTGAACCTTGCGACCGAGACGGCGGATGTGCGTTTTGGCGACGGTGTGGATGTGGCGCAGCTTGTCGCGGTGCTTGATAAGGCGGGCTATCCGGCGCGGGCCGAAGAGCTGACCTTTGATGTGCAGGGCATGACCTGTGCCTCTTGTGTCGGACGAGTCGAGCGCGCACTGACCGCGACCGAGGGGGTGACGGAGGCCTCCGTCAATCTTGCGACAGAAACCGCGACGGTGCGGTATCTGTCCGGGGTGCAGGATGCTGAGAGCCTCACAGGTGTCATGTCCAAGGCTGGCTATGAGGCACGCCCGCGCGTCGACCGTGACGCCGCGCCCGTGAACCGCAAAGCGGATGAGGCGCGGGAGCTGCGCGGCAAGCTTATTCTGGCTGCCGCACTGACCCTGCCGATTTTCGTGATCGAGATGGGCGGGCATCTGATCCCGCCGCTGCATCACTGGTGGATGATGACCGTGCCGGAATGGCTCTGGCGCATGGTGCAATTTGCTGTGACGACCGTCGTTCTGGCGGTTCCGGGGCGGGTGTTCTTTGCCAAAGGCATTCCCTCCCTGCTCCATGGTGGGCCGGACATGAACGCGCTGGTCGCGATGGGGGCGGGCGCGGCCTATCTGTTCTCGACATTTGTCACCTTCTGGCCGCAGGCGGTGCCGATGGGTGCACAGAATGTTTATTTCGAAGCCGCCGCCGTCATTGTGACATTGATCCTTCTGGGCCGCTGGCTTGAGGCGCGTGCCAAGGGCCGCACGGGCGAGGCGATCCGCAAACTTGCTGGCATGCGCGCCAAGACCGCGCGGGTGGAGCAAGGCGATGAGGTGATCGAGGTTCCGATTGAAGAGATCAAGGTGGGCGACGTGCTACACCTGCGTCCGGGCGAGAAGATCGCGGTGGATGGCAAGGTGCTCTCGGGTGACAGCCATGTGGACGAGGCCATGATCTCGGGCGAGCCGATCCCGGTCGCGAAATCCGAAGGATCGCCCGTCATCGCGGGCACCGTGAATGGCGAAGGTACGCTCACCTATCTGGCCGAAAAGGTTGGCTCCGACACGATGCTGGCGCAGATCATCCGCATGGTGGAGGACGCGCAGGGCGCGAAACTGCCGATCCAGTCGCTCGTGGATAAGGTCACGATGTATTTCGTGCCGGTCGTGATGGGGCTGGCGCTTTTGACCACGATGATCTGGCTGATCTTTGGCCCGGACCCGGCGCTGGCGCATGCTTTGGTCGCCGGTGTTGCGGTGCTGATCATTGCGTGTCCCTGCGCCATGGGGCTTGCGACGCCGACCTCGATTATGGTCGGCACGGGCCGCGCCGCTGAGCTGGGCGTGTTGTTCCGCAAGGGCGATGCGCTTCAGGGGCTTCAAGACGTGAAAGTGGTCGCGTTTGATAAGACCGGCACGCTGACTGAGGGCCGTCCGGATGTGACAGAGGTGACGGTGCTGGACGGTGACGAAGATGCGCTTTTGTCCGAGGTTGCTGCCGTCGAGGCGAAATCCGAACATCCGATTGCGCGGGCGATTGAGCGCGCCGCCGAGACGCGGGGGCTGGTGCTGCCCTCTGTCGATAAGGCGCGGGCGATTGCCGGGCATGGGATCAAAGCGGAGATCGGCGAGGTGACGCTGCACGTTGGCAATATGCGTCTGATGAGCCGTGAAAAGATCGACACCGCACCGTTCGAAGCGCCGCTGGCCGCATTGGCCGAACAGGGGCGCACGCCGGTTTTGGTCGCCCGCAATGGCGTGCCGGTGATGGTGATCGGCATTTCCGATCCGGTCCGCCCGGCCTCTCGCAAAGCGGTCGAGGCGCTGCATGCACGTGGGATCAAGGTGGCGATGGTGTCGGGTGACACCCGTCGCGCCGCCGAGGTGATCGCCCGTGATCTCGGGATTGATCATGTCGAGGCGGAGGTTCTGCCGAAGGGCAAGGCCAAGATCGTCGCGGCGCTCAAGGAACATGGCGCGGTGGGCTTTGTCGGCGATGGGATCAACGATGCCCCGGCGCTCGCCTCTGCCGATGTCGGCATCGCGGTCGGCACGGGCACAGATGTCGCCATTGAGGCCGCTGATGTGGTGCTCATGGGCGGCGATCCCTCCGCCGTCGTCACCGCGTTCGACGTGAGCCACAAGACCATGATCAACATTCGCCAGAACCTATTCTGGGCTTTCGCCTATAACGTCGTGCTGATCCCCGTGGCAGCGGGTGTGTTCTACCCGGCCTTTGGGCTTCAGCTCTCGCCGATGCTGGGGGCTGCGGCGATGGCGATGTCTTCGGTCTTCGTGGTGTCGAACGCGCTGCGACTGCGGCGGATGACGGCGGCGTTCTGAGGCTTTAAGACCGCTTCCCCGCACGGCGTTCCACCGCTAAGGTTGCCGCCATGACGACAGATATTCCGATCCGAGATGCCGCCACGGTGATCCTTGTTCGCGAGGGCGCAGAGGGGCCGCGTGTCCTGATGGGGCAGCGCGGGCGCAGCGCCGTTTTCATGCCGGGGAAATTCGTGTTTCCCGGTGGTGCGGTCGATGCGGAAGATTTCGTGACGCCCTTGCCCGGTGCGCTCGATCCTCTGACGCAAAGACGTCTTTTGACCGAGACAGGAACGGACCTTGCCACGGCGCTGGCCAATGCCGCGCTGCGCGAATTGCGGGAGGAGACGGGCATGATCCTGCCCTCTGTCGCCGAGTTGCAGTTCGTCTTTCGTGCGATCACCCCGCCCGGTCGTCCGCGCCGTTTCGATGCGCGGTTCTTCCTTGTGAATGCGGCGCATCTGGGCTGTGATCCTGATGATTTTTCCGCCGCCGAAGACGAGCTTTCGCATCTGCAATGGGTGACGCTTGAGGGCGCGCGGGGCTTTGATCTGCCCTTTGTGACGCGCATCGTTCTGGCCGAGATCGAGGCCGGGTTCGCGCGCCCGATGCCGCCGGATCATGTGCCTTTCTATGATCATCGCGGCGCGGTCGGAAAAATCCGGGCGTTGTTTTAAGCCTCTTCCACCTGATTGGCGTCCTGTAGCAGGCGTTTGTGTTTGCGCATTTCGGTGAGCGCATCGCCAAAGGTGTGGATGCCTTTCTCCTGCGCCATGCGCAGCAGTTTGATGAACACGTCCGCCGTGGCGATGGTGTCGCCCATGGCGGTGTGGCGCGCTTCGGGCGGGATGGTGATGCCGAGCCGGGCGGAGATCGCGTCGAGCGTGTGCTCCTCAGATTGGCCAAAGACGATGGCGGAGAGGAGCACTGTGTCGAGCACGGGGTTGGTGAATTTCTCCCCGATCCCGGCCTCATGACGGCGCAGGAATTCCAGATCGAACGGGGCGTTATGGGCGACCAGAACCGCGCCGCGCGCGAAACTGTGCAGCTGTCGTCCGGCGATGTCGATCTTGGGTGCGTCCTTCACCATCTCGTTGGTGATGTGATGCACGGCGGTCGAAGAGGCGGGGATCGCCCGTCCGGGGTTCACCAGAAGATCGAGGCTCTCGGTCTCCACCACCTTGCTGTTGACGAGGCGCAGCGCGGCGATCTGGCAAATTTCGTCGCCATGAGAGGGCAGGAGTCCGGTGGTTTCCGTGTCGAACACGACATAGGTCAGATCGGCCAGCTGGCTGTCCATCAGCTCTTTCGGCGGCGTGCGGCTCAACAGGTCGAAATCATAGGTCGCGGTGCGGCGGCCATCGCCCAGCGTGCGGCGCACCCGGCGGGCCTCCCGGATCGGCAGTTTGAGAACCGCGCGGGAGGCGCGTCCGAATTCGGGCCAAATCTCTGTGCCATGGGCATCAAGGATGTCGCGCCCGGTGATCCCGGCCAGCCCGACGTCGAGCGGCTCTTTGAGCCAGCTTTCCAACAGATCGACCGACAATGGTTCGCCGCTCCAGCCAAGCGCCAACATGGCGCCGCCTTCCGGGTCGCGGGTGATCAGGAAGGAAAACGCGCGCGCGCCTTTGCGCGCCAGTTTGCGCGTAACGTGGGACAGGAGCGTGATGATCTGGAGCGCGTCGAGGGTCAGCACCATCGGGTCAGGCGCATCCGCCGCAAGGCTGATCTCCGCCTCAGTGAGCTGTGCGGACAGGGCATCGCACAGCTCGGATGAGCGCACCTGCGCCATCGGCCACCAGTCGGCCTTATGCGCCTCATATTCCGCGTCGAACTGCGCGACCTCTGTGGTCAGCTTTTCCATCTCGTCGAACAGCGCGGCCTCAAGCCGGGGATCGTTGCGCAGGGTTTCATCTTCTGCCCGCGCGGTCAGTGTGCTGCGCAGCGAGGCCAGCGAGGGTCTCAGCCGTGCGATGAGGCGCGACAGGAGTTTTTCACGCTCGGCATGAAGCGCGAGATCGCTGGTGACATCGTCGAGGGTGAGCACATAGGGCGGGGTGACATCGCCTTCATCGGGCGCGTGCATGAGGCGCATGCGGGCGGACAGAACCTCCCCGCCATGCACGGTTGCGACCGTGAGCGGCAGAACATGGCCATCGCCGCCTTCGCCCGCGCAGAGCCGGGCATAGGCAGAGCGGATCGGTCCCGCGCGCAGAAAATCGAAGATCGAATGATCGAGGCCCGGGGCATGATCGGAAGACAGAAGCTCTGCTGCCGCGCCGTTGTAAAAGGCCATCTTGTGCAAGCCGGACAAGAGCACGACACCGAGCGGCATCTCGGCGGAGAGCGCGGTGAGCTTTTCCTTTTCCTCGACGAGACGCGTGGTTTCCTGCGCCACGGTTTCGGCCAGCTTGTTGCGGGTTGCGGCGAGGTTCGCGGTCACCGCCTGTGCCGCCGGAGCGAGATCGCCGAGATAGCGGGCGGTCTTGGCGTCAAGCGCGTCTTCCACATCGGCATGGGCGCGGGCCAGAAGCCCACCCGCAAGCCGTTGGATCGGGCGGGCGACATGTTCGTCAAAGAGAAACCAGACCCATGCCACGACGGCGAGCGTGGCAAAGCCCGCGATGACACCGGCAAAGATAAATCCATCCAGCGCCGCAGGGTCCTCCATCCGGGCGAACCCGAGATAAAGACCGACGGCCTCGCCCGAGATGGCGATCAGCGCGAGGAAGGCGAAAAACAGAAAGACGCGTAGCCTGAGAGACCAGTGTTCAACCTTCATGGCCCCCTCCTGAGATCAGCTGGGACACGGCGCTGCGCAACTCGTCTGTGGCGAAGGGTTTGCTCAGAAAGGCATTCGCGCCCATTGCCATCCCCTTGCGCTTTTCCGGCTCAGAACAGCGGGCGGACATCATCAGGACCGGCAGGTCCGACAGGGTCGGGTCAAGGCGCATCTGCTGGCAAATCTCATAGCCGGATTTGCCGGGCAGGGTCACATCGAGGATCACCAGATCGGGCCGCTGCGCCCGAATGTTCGGCAGGGCCTGATCGCCGTCCGCGACGCGTTGAATCTCATGCCCTTGGCGGGACAGCAAAACGTCGATGGCGAGGGCGATGTTGTCCTCGTCTTCCACGAGCAGGATGCGGGATGCGGGTGCCATGCTTTACGTCTCCCTTTTGCCTATCTGAGCTTGTCACAGGCGGTGCGCAGGATCGGATCGTTCTGATCCATATCCACCCAGTCTGCCGTCGACAGATCGCCGGTCACATCGCTGCGGCGCGCGTTCTGGCAATCGAAGGACATCGGCACGATGGCGCTCTCGGCGCGACGGGCGATGAGATACATGTCGGTCTGGACGATGGCGCCGTCGACCTGTGCCTCGGCCTTGTCGAGCGCGATGAATTGCGTTGTGACGGGGGCGAGATAGGTCCAGGGGCGCCAGATTTGTTTCTTGTCCACCGTGGTGGCGACGACCTTGTCCGGGCCAAGCCCCTCCTGTGCGCGTCCGGCCCAAGAGTAATCCGACCAGATCGAAAAGGCGATCATCGCCAGCCCGGCGGCGGCGGGCATCAGCCATTTCGGAAAGGCTCCGCCGCTGAGCTTTTGCATCAGCAACACAAGACCCGCAGCGCCGACCCCGGCGGAGATGGTGGCAATGAATTCGAGAAGCATGGGGAGTTGTCCCTTCTGTTATGAGCGAGCCGACGAGGAGCCGAGCGAGGATTGCATGGTTCGGACGATGACGAAAGCATCGCGCAGGTGTGAGCGTTCGAACGCCGGGAGCGCTGAGGGCGGCAGAAAGTTGTCGGGCTTCTGCCCTTCGCGGACCTGCGCGGCCTGATGTTCAAGCCGGGCGGTGGCGATGGTGTCGTAAGCTGCCAAAAGGTCTTTGCCGCCGCTCTCAGAGATGATCCCGGCCTCGATCGCGCCGACGATACGGGCGCGGGTGTTGGCGGCGGTGAGTTTGCCTTGAAGCGCGTAGACGCGGCCCAGATCGACGATGGGGACGACGCCGTTCGCCTTCATGTCGAGCGCGTTGCGATGCTCGCCTGATTTGATCGTCGCAAAGCCCCTGAGCAGGCCCAGAGGCGGGGTGTGCTTGAGCGAGTTGGAAATCATATGCGCGACGAAGATCGAATTTTTCGACGCGGCTTCCAAGGCGGTCTGTTGCAAGGGCGCAAAGAGCGAGGTGTCCCCGGCAATCGGGCGCAGGTCATACATGACGGAGGCGAGCATCTGCGCTTCATTGTCGGGCGCGGAAATCCATTTGTTGAAATAGCCCTGCCAGACCGACAGACGCTGGCACCAACGGTCCGTCATCGCCATCATTTCGCCGGGGCAATAGAAATAGCCGCAGGCGTCCAGCCCGTCGCAGACAAACCGCGCGAGTTTGCGGAAATAGTCCATGTCGGCGTCCGAAGCAGCATTGTCGATGATCAGACAATTGTCCTGATCCGAGACGCCGGTTTGCTCGCGTCTTCCCTGACTGCCGCAGGCGGCCCAGAGATAAGGCACGGGGGCGGGGCCGAATTCTTCTTCGCCCATCTTGAGCAACCGCCGGGTGACCAGATCGGCAATGTCGGTGACTTTGCGGGTGACGATATCATGGGCGAGATGCGAGCCGACGAGCTGCATCAGAAAATCCGGCAGACGCGCGGTCACGGCGGCCATGTCGGGGATCGTCTCTGCCGAGGTCAGGTCAAACACCATCTGGGTCTGAGAAGACCCGAAAAAGCGGGTGATGTCGGTCTGGGTGACCATGCCGACGAATTTCCCGGCTTCGACGATGGGCAGGTGCCCGATGTGGTTTTCCAGCATGACGTGAATGACATCGGTGCCAAGCGCGCCGGGATCGAGCGTGATCGGATCGCGCGCCATGATCTCGGAGACGGGCAGGGAGGTGTCGCGGCCTTCGGCAAGTACCTTGTTGGTCATATCGCGGACGGTCACGAGGCCCAAAAGGCGCGTGTCCTCGGTCACGGCGACGGAGGAGATTTTCTCGTCGCGCATCAGGCGTGCGCAATCGGCGATGGTGGTGTCTTCCGTGCAGGTCACCGGGGCATGGGCCATCAGATCAGACACATGCTGCGTCATGAGACCGGAGGCGGCTTTGGGCCGTGCCTGACCCCGGTTGAAATAGCGGGCGAAGGCGGCGTTGGCGGCAACTTCGGCCTTGAAAGCCTCCGGTGTGAGCAACAGCAACGTACAGTCGGTGGCAGCGGTGGCCGTGGTGGCGGCCAAACCGTCGCGCAGCAATCCGCGTTCGCCGAAATGGTTCGACTTTTGCAGGAGCGAGACCTGACCGCCATTGATGTCGG
The DNA here is from genome assembly GCF_054788345.1 of Celeribacter sp. ULVN23_4. Classification (NCBI taxonomy): domain Bacteria; kingdom Pseudomonadati; phylum Pseudomonadota; class Alphaproteobacteria; order Rhodobacterales; family Roseobacteraceae; genus Celeribacter; species Celeribacter sp. ULVN23_4. The sequence continues at coordinate 238,619 of NZ_JBTVYO010000007.1, forward strand.
TGATCTCGATCGAGCCCTCTTTGATCAGGTAAAGCCCTTCAAGCAACTCGCCATGGGCAAAGATCACCTCGCCTTCGCGAAAGCTCTTGCGTGAGAAGGATGTGGACAGCGCCTCAAGCTCTGCTTGCGGCAACACATCATAAGGGTGGGTGGTCTGGAGAAAGCCGATGATCTTGGCGGCGGTAGACATCGCGGGCTCCACAATAGGCTTTGAAAAAGGGCGCGAAAGCTGATTGCCCCCGCGCCCCGAGTATGGTGTGGGGCGGGCCCGTAGGCCAGCCCGGACCGTCTTAGTGATCGACGGCTGCACCTGCACCGCTCGGGATGCGGACGCTTTCGACCAGTTCCTGGATCTCGACCGGCGGCTCGTCCGTGGCGTTGGACACCACATAGGCCACCACGAAGTTGATCAGAGCGCCGATGGAGCCGAAAGAGGTCGATTTGATCGACAGCAGCAGCGGATCGGCATCGGTGAAGCTGTTCGTGCCCGGGATGAAGAACCAGCCCTTATGCAGGAAGATGTAGATCAGCGTCACAGCGAGACCTGCGATCATCCCTGCAACCGCACCTTTGTTGTTGATGCGTTTGGAGAAGATCCCCATCAGAAGCGCCGGGAAGATCGAGCTTGCCGCGAGACCGAAGGCCAGAGCCACGGTTTGCGCCGCAAAGCCCGGCGGGTTCATGCCCAGATAGGTCGCGATCACGATGGCCACGGCCATGGAGACACGGGCGGACATCAGTTCGCCTTTTTCGGAGATCGACGGGTTGATCTGCGACTTGATCAGATCGTGCGAGACCGCCGACGAGATCGCCATCAGAAGACCCGCTGCGGTGGACAGAGCGGCGGCAAGACCACCGGCTGCGACCAGCGCGATCACCCAACCCGGCAGGTTCGCGATTTCCGGGTTTGCCAGCGTGATGATGTCGCGGTTCACGGAGAACTCGTTGGCGTCTGCGTCACCGACATATTGGATCAGACCGTCGCCGTTTTTGTCCTCAAAGCCGAGAAGACCGGTTTGTTCCCAGTTCTTGACCCAATCCGGGCGCTGCTCATAGGCGAGCGGGGCTTCGGTGGTGCCGTTCGGGTAGACCGTGTCGATCAGGTTCACGCGGGCCATCGCGCCCACAGCCGGAGCGGTGAGGTACAGAAGCGCGATGAACACCAGTGCCCAACCCGCAGAAGAGCGTGCGGCGGCCACGGTCGGAACCGTGAAGAAGCGCACGATCACGTGGGGCAGACCGGCGGTGCCAATCATCAGGGACAGGGTGAACAAGAACATGTTCAGCGTGGTGTCCGTCTGACGGGTGTATTCGGCAAAGCCCAGATCCTGCAGCATGCCATTGAGGGTCTCAAGGATCGGCATGCCGGAGGATTTCGCATCCGCAAACAGGCCGAGCGGCGGGATCGGGTTGCCGGTCAGTTGCAGCGAGATGAAGATTGCCGGGATGGTGTAGGCCGTGATGAGCACGACATACTGCGCCACCTGCGTGTAGGTGATGCCCTTCATGCCGCCGATAACGGCGTAGAAGAACACGATGGCTGCGCCGATCAGAAGGCCGGTGGTTTTGTCCACTTCGAGGAAGCGGGAGAAGGCCACACCCACGCCGGTCATCTGGCCGATCACATAGGTCAGAGAGGCGACGATGAGACAGATCACGGCCACGGTGCGGGCGGTCTGGCTATAGAAACGGTCGCCGATGAATTCCGGCACGGTGAACTTGCCGAACTTGCGCAGGTAAGGCGCAATCAGCATCGCCAGAAGCACATAGCCCCCGGTCCAGCCCATCAGGTAGGCGGAGGTGTTGTAGCCGCCGAAAGAGATGATCCCCGCCATGGAGATAAAGGAGGCGGCAGACATCCAGTCCGCGCCGGTGGCCATACCGTTGACCACCGGGTGAACACCCCGGCCAGCGGCATAGAATTCAGATGTGGAACCCGCGCGGGCCCAGATCGCGATCCCGATGTAGAGCGCAAAGGTCGCGCCCACAACGATGAGGTTGAGGGTAAACTGATCCATTCTTTTCGCTCCTTACTCGTCAACGCCATGTTGTTTGTCGAGCTTGTTCATTTTCGCCGCGTAGGTGAAAATCAGCACGAGAAAGACAAGGATCGAGCCTTGCTGGGCAAACCAGAAGCCAAGGTCCGTGCCGCCGATTTTGATGCCGGACAGCATGGGCCGCAGCAGGATGCCGAAGCCGAAAGAGCAGATGAACCAAATCACCAGTGAAATGCCGATGATCCGCTTGTTCGCTGACCAATAGGCGTTGTTGTCTGAATTGTCCGCCATGAGCGGTCCTCCCTTTTGTCCCCGATCTGCGGTCTCAGTCGTTCCTCCGGGAACGCAGATCTTTCAAAGTGACGGCCCCGCCTCCTCGCGGAAACCGCTCCTTCCTTTCCAAATGACCCTTTGGTCTCTGGATGCATCGCCCCTCATTTCGTGGGGGCGATGCCTTAGCCTACCATATCTGTGCGTAAATCACGCAGATTTTTGATAGAGCGAATTACTAATCAACTCCTCGACGACGGCGGGTTCGGCGAGGGTTGAGATATCGCCGAGGGAGCCAGTGTCGTTCTCGGCGATTTTACGTAGGATGCGGCGCATGATTTTGCCGGAGCGGGTTTTCGGCAGACCGGGCGCCCATTGGATGAAGTCCGGCTTGGCGATCGGGCCGATCTCGGTGCGGACCCATTTTTCGAGTTCCTTGCGCAGGTCCTCGGAGGGCTCCACATCGTTCATGAGCGTGACATAGGCGTAGATGCCTTGGCCCTTGAGCTCATGCGGCATGCCGACCACGGCGGCTTCGGCGACCTTGGCGTGGGCGACGAGGGCGCT
>NZ_JBTVYO010000008.1:0-219753 GCF_054788345.1 Celeribacter sp. ULVN23_4
TCTGCCCTCGTCGCCCACGCCAAGGTCGCCGAAGCCGCCGTGGTCGGCATGCCGCATGAGCTCAAGGGCCAAGGCATCTACGCCTATGTCACGCTCATGAACGACGTGGAGCCTTCCGAGGACCTGCGCAAGGAACTCGAAAAATGGGTCCGCACCGAGATCGGCCCGATCGCCAAGCCGGACTTCATCCAATGGGCGCCCGGTCTGCCGAAAACCCGCTCTGGCAAAATCATGCGCCGCATCCTGCGTAAAATCGCCGAGAACGACACTGGCTCCCTCGGCGATATCTCAACCCTCGCCGAACCCGCTGTCGTCGAGGAGTTGATCAGCAATTCGATGTACAGCGCGAATGGGTAAAGCCCAAAAAGTTCGAACCCTGAACTTAGCGCCCCAAACGAACATCTGTAACAATATCGCAAAGGTCGCCCCCTGTGGGCGGCCTTTCATTTTGCAATAACCTCCCCTCATTACTCCTTATGTGACCAGCACGACAAAACATCGCCGTCAAAACCTGCACGCAAATCCTTTCGAAACGCTTAATTCCGATGCGTGCGACCCCGACAATTCATTAAAATTGTCGCAATCCCGGTCTATCCACAGAAATTTCGCGACGTCGTCCGCAGATGAAAAGAGAAAGTTAACTTTCATCTGCGCAGCATCAGTCATGGAAACACGTGAGATCATAGATGAGTCTGTGTGGGAGGAGCTAGCCGATGCGGTTGAGGCCCCGCTCTCTCAGCGATGGCTGTATGGCGAGGCGGCGAAGCGGATCGGACGTGATGCCCGCCGGCTCTGCATCTATGAGCGCAGCACCCCGGTCGCTCTAGCGCAGATGGTATTGCGCCCCTTTATGGGCCTCCATGTCAGTGTCGCTCTACGAGGCCCCCTGTTTTTCACCGCGGCACCGGGAACGGAGACCCAGCGCAGTGTCGTGAAAGACCTGCGCCGCGCCCTACCCTTGGGGGTGAAGTTCATGAGCCCGGATCAGCGCCTGCGCGGCTCGCTTGGCCACCTTGGCCTCTCCGCCCCGCCGGAAGTGGTCGAGCTTGACCTGCGCCCGAACCTGTCCGACATGCGGCTCAGCCTCAATGGAAAATGGCGCAACGCTCTGAAAAAGGCCGAAAAATCGGAACTGCGCGTGATCCGACTCGCGCCATCCCCCTCGGTTCTGCGCCCTTACCTCATGTTGGAGAAACATCAACAGGTGCAGCGGCGCTATCGCGGCCTCCCTCCAGAGTTTGCCTTGGCGATTCAGGATGTTGCGCCGAAATCCCTTCGGCTTTTCGAGGCGGATGACGCGTTCATGCTGTTCATCCTGCATGGAAATTCCGCCACGTATCAGATCGGCCACACCGGTCCGCGCGGACGGGCGGTGAATGCGCATAATCTGATCCTTTGGGAGGCAATCAAACGGCTGAAACTTGAGGGCATCAGGCGGCTTGATCTCGGTACAATCGACACACGCCGCGCGCCGAATTTGGCGCGTTTCAAGCTCCGCACCGGGGCAACAGCCCGCGTTCTCTCCCCCGCAGCCTTGATGTAAATGATACGCTAATCAACTGTATTTAAAAAATAAACAAAAAGAAGGCGCGCTTTTCAAATATTTTTACGGAACAATGAGCCGCCCCCGTTCATTGTCTCTCCATACCACATGCAAACGCATGATTGAGAGGAGAATACAATGAAGACCCTGACGCAGAAACTGATGACCACTGCAGCCGCGATCACCTTGCTGGCCACGCCGGCATTGGCTGAAATCTCGACCCAGACGGAGGCCGATGTCACCTCTGACGGCGTCACCATCGAGCAGAGTACAGAGGCGGACAGCACGCTTGGCGCCGACATTGAAAATGGTGTTGAAACGGCGGAAGACACCGGCTCTGAGATTTGGCAAGAGACCAAGGACGGTGCATCTGACATGGCCGAGGCCGCAGGAGATGCAGCCTCTGACGCTTGGGATGCGACCAAATCCGGCGCCGAAAAACTGGCCGACGCGCTCACGACCTTTGGCGACGAGACCGTGACCGAAATCACCGGGACCAAGGTCCTGTCGGACGATGGATCTGATGTGGGTGAGATTGACGCAATCGTCACCGCCGAGGGCGACACCATGGCCGTGGTCGGAATGGGCGGCTTCCTCGGCATCGCAGAACACGATGTGCTGGTGCCGGTTGATGAATTTGCCATGGTCGACGACAGCACCGTGATGATCGAAGGGGTCACCAAAACCGAACTTGAGGCCATGCCGGACGTTGATGTCTCCGCCTACAATGAGGTGGACGGTGAGATGACGCTGGAACAGGCGATGCAGTCGTAAGGCTTCACGCAAAATAAGCCCCCCCTTCGCGCATAAAACCCCGCCCGGACGGTCCTCCGGGCGGGGGTATTTTTCTTCACATGATCAAGCGTTTATTTGAGCGCAGCGTCGGTGATTTCCAGCGTGTAGGCGCCTTCCGGCTCCTTGGTGATCACCGGATCGGAGCCACCGGACAGCAGCGATGCCACGGTGCGATCGTAGTCCGCCACATCCAAAGCACCGTTGGAGCCAGCGGTCAGCTTGGCAACCTCGGTCATCATACGCTCTTGGTGCTTCATGGTCTGCGCGCCGGTTTCATCGTACTCAAGCACGATCTCTGCAGCTTCGGTCGGGTTCTCCTCGGCATATTTCCAGCCTTCCATGGAGGCCTTCACGAAACGCACCATTTTGTCTTTGAACGCCTCATCAGACAGGCTGTCTTCGAGCACGTAGAGACCATCTTCGAGGGTCGCAACGCCCTGATCTTCATATTTGAAGGTGATCAGATCGTCGGCGGAAATGCCAGCATCGATGACCTGCCAGTATTCGTTGTAGGTCATGGTGGAGATACAGGCGGCTTGCTTTTGCAACAGTGGATCGACGTTGAAGCCCTGTTTGAGAACGGTCACGCCGCCCTCGGAGCCGTCGGTCGGGATGCCGAGCTTGCCCATCCAGGACAGGAACGGATATTCGTTGCCGTAGAACCAAACGCCAAGCGTTTTGCCCGGGAAGTCTTCCGGACCGGTGATGCCGGTTTCTTTCAGACAGGTCAGCATCATGCCCGACGATTTGTAGGGCTGTGCGATGTTCACCACTGGCGCACCGTTTTCACGGGCAGCCAGAGCGGAGGGCATCCAGTCGACCATGACATCGGCGCCGCCGCCCAGGAGAACCTGAACCGGAGCCACATCGGGGCCGCCCGGTTTGATCGTCACGTTCAGGTCTTCCTCCTCATAGAACCCTTTTTCCAACGCGACGTAATAGCCGGCGAACTGAGCTTGGGTCACCCATTTGAGCTGCAGCGTCACATCGTCTGCGGCAAACGCACCGGACGCCATCGTGGCAAGAGCGGCAGCGCTCGTCAGGAACTTCTTCATAGTCTTACAACCTCCAAGTTGTCGAAATGGCCGAGGTATTCCCCCTCGTGCCTTTGATTGCGCGAGATCACCCGCGTTGTGAGGGGTGCCAAAAGGTCACCCGTTTTTCGATGCCCGCCACGATGCCGTAAAGCGCCGTGCCGGTCACTGCGGACACCACAATCTCAGCCCAAACCATATCCGTTGCCAAGCGTCCCATCTCTGTCGTGATGCGAAAGCCCATGCCCCGGATCGGAGAGCCAAAATATTCAGCAACAATCGCCCCGATCAGCGCCAGAGACGTTGCGATTTTCAAACCGTTGAACAGGAACGGCAGAGCGGCCGGACCGCGCAGCTTGTGCAGAGTCTGCACATGCGAGGCGGCATAGGTCCGCATCAGGTCACGATGCATCGGGTCGACGGCGGCGAGACCGCCGAGAATGTTCACCAGCATCGGGAAGAACACCATCACGGCGACCACAGCGGCTTTGGACTGCCAGTCGAACCCGAACCACATCACCATGATCGGCGCGAGGCCTACGATGGGCAGTGCGGCGAAGAAGTTCGCCACCGGCAAAAGCCCGCGCTTCAGGAAGTCGAACCGATCGATGATCAGCGCCACGATCAGAGCGGCCAAAGTGCCCATCCAGAGCCCGTTGAGCGCGCCTTTCACCACGGTCTGCACCCAGTCCACCCAAAGGATCGGGCCCGAACGCGCCATCGCTGCGGCAATCGCCGTGGGCGGGGGCAGGATCGCCGGAGAGATGCCAAACACCCGCACGATGACTTCCCAAAGGACCAGCACAGCGAGACCAAAGCCCACCGGCCACGCGATTTTTTCGAATGTCGTATCCGGACGGCTCATGCGGTGCGCCCTCCCATCAGGTGCCGGGCCAGCTTTTCAAAGCTGCCGACGAGGAAAATCAGAATAGCCGCGAGGATCGCCGCCGCGAAGAGCGCCGCCCACATGATCATCGGTTCGCCGAACTGCGAGCCGATCAGCATCCGCGCGCCAAGACCGGCAATCGCGGAGGTGGACAGCTCGGCCACCACGGCACCGACAAAGGCCGCCGCGACGGAGACTTTCAACGAGGCGAAGAAATACGGCATCGAAGACGGCAGACGGAGCTTCCAGAACACTTCGCTTTGCGACGCGCCATAGGTGCGCAACAGGTCAAGCTGCATATGATCGGGACTTTGCAGGCCTTTCACCATCGACACCATGACCGGGTAGAAGCTGAGGTAAGCCGCGATGATCGCTTTGGGCACCATCAGCGTGCCGGTCCCGGCCGCGTTCGACAGCACCACGATGATCGGCGCAAGCGCCACAATCGGAATGGTTTGCGAAATGATCGCCCAAGGCATGAGCGTCAAGCGCCCCACCCGGCTCAGCACGATGATCGTCGCCAGCACGATGCCGATCACGATGCCGAAACCAAAGCCGAGAAGCGTGGTCTTTAGCGTGATCGAGCCTTGATAGACCATCGAGCGTTTTGAGGTGATCTTCTTTTGAACCGTGGTTTTCCAAAGCTCCGAGACAATCTGATGCGGCGCAGGCAAAAGCGGGCGCGATTGGGACATGGTATCAGACACCAACGCGCCAAATGTCACCTCGGTGCCTGCGCGCTCGGCCTGATCATAGGTCCATGTGCTGTTCATCTTGATCGCAGCGCCGTACCAGACGACGACCAGAACCGCGAGGACGGTGAGAATGGGGATGATCTTATTCATGCGCGCCACTCCATACGATATTGAGCAGGTTCGCCCGGAGCTTCCGGCGACAGCTCATCGGTGATCGCAAATCCCTCACGCTCGTAAAACCGATGCGCCGCCACGTTCGGCTGGTGCGTTTGCAGCCAAAGGAACTCCCGTCCCTCCTTGGCCCGATCAATCAGCGCCTTGCCGTGACCCTGCCCGGTCTTTTGCAAATAAATCGCACCGAGTTTCTGCGCCATAGGATCGACTGACATATAGCCTTCGACTTGCCCAGAGACTGCGTCCGTCACGACATACATTTCGCGGGAGTCGAACATTTCGTCCATCAGCCCGACGATCATGTCTTCCGACGTGCCTTCCGGCATCCACGAGGTTTCGCGCTCCCAAGCCACGACGATTTTCGCCATGTCGAGAATATCGTCGCGGGTGGCTTCTCTGATCTGCGTGCTCATAGGCGGCCTCGCAGATCAGCTGCCGCGTGCCCGACAAAAGTCCGACGCAAGTCCGACACTTTGCCGACAGCGGTTTTCACCGAAATCACCTTCATTCCCCATGCCCCGCTCTGAGGCCCTCACGGACACGGTGGGCGATTTTGATAAACTCCTCGCTGTCGCGAATTTCAAGCGGGCGCTCTTTCGGCAGCGTGCTCTCGATCACATCGGTGATCCGGCCCGGACGCGGGCTCATGACGACGATTTTCGTCGATAGATATACAGCCTCGGGGATCGAGTGCGTCACGAAACCGATGGTCTTATTGGTGCGCGCCCAGAGCTTGAGAACCTCTTCGTTCAACTTGTCGCGGACAATCTCATCCAGCGCGCCAAAGGGTTCATCCATAAGAAGAATTTCCGCGTCAAACGCCAGTGCGCGAGCGATGGAGGCCCGCTGCTGCATGCCGCCGGAAAGCTGCCAGGGGAACTTCTTGCCGAAGCCTTTGAGGTCCACGAGATCGAGCACTTTCTCGACGCGTTTGTCCATATCCTGCTTCGGGAAATCCATGATTTCCAACGGCAGTTTGATATTGCCCGCAATCGTGCGCCAAGGGTAAAGCCCCGCCGCTTGGAAGACATAGCCGTAAGCGCGCGCCTTGCGGGCCTCATCCGGGCTCAGCCCGTTGACCGTGAGCTTGCCGCCCGTCGGCGTTTCAAGCCCGGCGATACAGCGCAGGAATGTCGTTTTACCGCAACCCGACGGGCCGATGAAGGACACGAAATCCCCCTTGTCGATCTGGAGGTTCACATCTTTCAACGCATGCACCGGACCATCGTTCGTCTGGAACGTCAGGTCCACACCCTGTGCGTCAATCACTGGCTTTTTCATTTGGCTTATGTCTTTGTTCTTGCCGGGCTTTATCCCGAACTGTCCCCTTAAAACAGAGCGGGCCGTTCAGCGGCCCTGCCCCAAACTTATCTGCCTAGATCAGACCCCTGTTACCGGAATGCCCGCTCGCTCGACCGGACGCGGCGCGGTCAGCTCTTTCCATTTGGAGAGCGCCGTGTTCACCGTGGCGTTCGGGTCGCGGGCGACGAACGCGCCGTGACCTTCCTTGGCCTTCAACTCCCCGTTGTCCACCGCCACATAGCCGCGGGTCAGAACATAGCGCGGCAGCGCGGTGACCTCGACCCCCTCGAAGACGTTGTAATCGATGGAGGAGGCCTGCGTTTCCGCTTCGATGGTTTTCGACATGGACGGGTCCATCACGACGATATCGGCATCCGAACCCACCAAAATCGCGCCTTTCTGCGGGTAGCAGTTCAGGATTTTCGCGATATTCGTGGAGGTTACGGCCACAAACTCATTCATCGTGATCCGTCCGGTTTCGACGCCTTTGGTCCAGAGCACCGGCATGCGGTCCTCAAGCCCACCCGTCCCGTTCGGGATTTTCGAGAAGTCGCCAACGCCGTAGCGTTTCTGCTCGGTGGTGAAGGCACAGTGGTCGGTCGCGACGCAGGACAGCGTCCCGGAGGCAAGACCCGCCCAGAGGCTGTCTTGGTGCTTTTTGTTGCGGAACGGGGGCGACATCACACGGCGTGCGGCGTGGTCCCAGTCCTCGTTGAAATACTCAGACTCATCGAGCACGAGGTGCTGGATCAACGGTTCACCCCAGACGCGCTTGCCGTTCATCTTGGCGCGGCGAATGGCTTCGTGGGCTTCCTCGCAAGAGGTGTGCACCACATAGAGCGGCGCGCCCGCCATGTCGGCGATCATGATCGCGCGGTTGGTGGCTTCGCCTTCGACCTGCGACGGGCGGGAATAGGCATGCGCCTCCGGCCCGGTGTTGCCCTCAGCCAGAAGCTTCGCAGTCATTTCAGCCACAAGATCGCCGTTCTCAGCGTGGACCAGCGGCGTTGCGCCCAATTCGGCGCAGCGTTTGAAGGAGGCGAACATCTCATCGTCGTTCACCATCAGAGAGCCTTTGTAGGCCATGAAGTGTTTGAACGTGTTGATGCCCTTCTCGGTCACGGTCTTCATCTCGTCGAAGACCTGCTCGGACCACCAGGTGATCGCCATGTGGAAGGAATAATCGCAGCAAGCGCGGGCGGATTTGTTGTCCCAGACCTTGATTGCATCGAGCAGGGATTGCCCCGGATCAGGCAGCGCGAAGTCGATGACCATCGTGGTGCCCCCGGCCAATGCCGCGCGGGTGCCTGCGTAGAAATCATCCGAGGAATGGGTGCCCATGAAAGGCATCTCAAGGTGGGTGTGCGGGTCGATCCCGCCGGGCATGATAAAGCAGCCGGTCGCGTCGAGAATTTCGTCGCCCGTCAGGTCCGGCCCGATCTCAACGATTTTGCCGTCTTCGATTTTCACGTCTGCCTTGTAGGTCAGATCCGCGGTCACAACCGTACCGCCCTTGATCACCTTGCTCATAAGTCTCTCCTTGTTGGCAAAAGCGGCGCGCCGGTCTCCCGGCGCGTCTCTGCTTCTTCTTAGCTCAAATACTCACTCGACAATCTCAGCGGTTTCAAGCACCGCGTGCAACAGAACATCTGTGCCCGCAGCCGCCCAGTCCGGCGTGATCTCTTCGGCCTCGTTGTGCGACAGACCATCGACACAGGGGCACATGACCATCGTCGTCGGCGCAACAGCGGCAGCCCAGCAGGCGTCGTGGCCCGCGCCGGAGACGATATCCATGTGCGAATAGCCCAGTTTTTCCGCCGCATTGCGCACATTGGAGACGAGCTCTGGCGTGAAAGTCACCGGATCGAAGTGACCCACGGCTTCCACGGAACAACCCACATCGATCTCGTCGCAAATCTTGGCAGCACGTTCTTCGATGATCGCGCGCATCTTGTTGAGTTTTTCGAGGTCCGGCGTGCGGATATCGACCGTAAAGACCACGGTGCCCGGCAGCACGTTGCGGGAGTTCGGGGAGAATTGCACCTGACCGACACCGCCCACGGCATTCGGTTGGTGATCCATCGCCACGTCCTGCACCATCTCAAGGATACGGCCAAAGGCCAGACCCGCATTGGTGCGCATCGCCATCGGGGTGGAACCGGTATGCGCCTCTTTGCCCGTGAGCGTAAATTCGAGCCACCACAAACCCTGACAATGGGTCACAACACCGATGTCTTTGCCTTCGGCCTCAAGGATCGGCCCCTGCTCGATATGCAGCTCATAATAGGCGTGCATCTTGCGGGCGCCGACCTCCTCGTCGCCTTTCCAACCGATGCGTTCCAGTTCCTCACCGTAGGTTTTGCCTTCGAGGTCGGTCCGCGCATAGGCGTAATCCATCGTGTGCTTGCCAGCAAAGACACCGGAGGCCAGCATCGCCGGTGCAAAACGTGCGCCCTCTTCGTTGGCCCAGTTGGTCACAACGATCGGGTGTTTCGTCTTGATGCCAAGATCATTCATCGTCCGCACGGTTTCCAGCGCGCCCAGAACACCCAGAACACCGTCGTATTTCCCGCCCGTCGGCTGGGTGTCGAGGTGGGAGCCAACATAGACCGGCAGTGCTTCCGGATCGGTGCCTTCGCGAGTCATGAACATCGTGCCCATAGCATCGACCCCCATGGTCATACCCGCGTCTTCACACCATGTCTGGAACAGTTTGCGGCCATCTGCGTCTTCGTCGGTCAAAGTCTGGCGATTACACCCTCCGGCGATGCCCGGCCCGATCTTTGCCATCTCCATCAAGCTGTCCCAAAGACGTTCGGAGTTGATTTTAAGATTGTGATCGGTGCCCATAGGACCCTCCTGAGATATTGACCATTTGGTCAATACATTGGCTGCCCCACTTCCAAGATTGCAAAGAATTTTCCATGGCACTATCGGGTTTCGCCGAATTCCTGATCCTTTGAATAAAAAATAAGCAGAAACGTCACAGAAGTCACCATTGATAGACCGCTCACCTCGGGGCAAAGGCGCAAAACCATCGAATGTCTTGAAGTGAGTCTCCGGTTTGGAGATCGGAACCTGAAAACTGTGCGCAGACGATACCATAAATAAATTGGAATGATATCTTCACAGGCAGCCTGCACCTCTGTGTACAGTGCAAGCAGGACACACCGAGCAGGTCACAGGCACCAAATTTTGTGCTTTGACGCTTTTTTTAGAAAACGTGATGCGCTAACTCATAGCAATAATAACTCATAAAAAGGGACGGTAACGCATGGCTCCGCGACGCCAACCACGGACGAGAATCCAGAAAAAGAACACGGAAACCATTCTGGAAGCCGCTTTGGACGTCTTTTCCCAACATGGTTTCAGAGGCTCGACTCTCGACCAGATCGCCAAGGCGGCGGGGCTCTCAAAACCGAACCTGCTTTATTATTTCCCTTCGAAAGTCGCCATACACCGCGAGTTGATCGATGGTTTGATGCAGACCTGGCTCGATCCCCTGCGCAAAATGCAGGCCGAGGGCGAGCCTGTCGAAGAGATCATGGCCTATGTGCTCCGCAAACTGGAGATGGCGCGGGAATATCCCCGTGAGAGCCGCCTGTTTGCCAATGAGATCGTTCAGGGCGCGCCCAACATCATGGACAAGATCGAGGGCGAACTGAAATATCTGGTCGAAGAGAAATCCAAGGTGATTGAGGGTTGGGTCTCCACCGGGCGCATCGCGCCGGTCGACCCGACGCATCTGCTCTTCTCGATCTGGGCCACGACGCAGCATTACGCCGATTTCGACGCACAGATCCGTGGCATCCTGCATCCTGAAGGTGACAGCCATTTCGAAGACGCCCGCGCGCATCTTGATACGCTGTTCCGCCGGATGCTCACCCCGACCTGAGACGACGTTAACCAAAGACACAAAAAACACCAAAACCCCAGGTGCCGTTAACACTTGGGATACCATACCCTATTATAAAGAAGGATGGTGGGGGCTCCTGGAACAAGGAGCTTGAGCATGACCAATTTAACGGGCGTGCCGTCTTTCGGTGGAGGTGGATTTGCCTTCCGGCAACCTCCTGATCCGCCGGAACCTGCCGTTCCCCAGGTCGCGAAAACCGCGCTGAATGGAACGGCGACATATACGAAAGGGAACGAGCTTCCCGGCCAGAACGGCACCAAACTCTCCTATGAGCGAACCACTGACGAGGCGTCTGCCACGTCGGCGCGCAGGACATCCATGTCCGAAGATCAGAGCGCACATACGGCGTATGACCCCGATCTGCCCGACGATATTCTCGTCGGTCCGACACCGGCGTTTCAAGCCTCCGTACTCGAAGTCGAACTTGACCTGCGCAACACCATCGCTGAACTGGCCGCAAAACGGAGCCAAAGCACGGACGAGGCCGCAATCGCTCCGGCGACGACCGCCTCGCGTCACGCGAACGAACCAGTGCCCAAGCCGACAGAGGCTTTGAGCGACAGTTCGACGACCTCAGAACGCGACGCGGAAGACAGCGCGGCGATCAATGCGCCGATCAATGCGGCTGTGTCCGAGGACCAAGGCCCGGAGGCCCGCGTTGCCGGACCTGCGGCGGTGCTGCCAACACCATATGAAGGCTAGTGCCCCCGATGGCTCAAGAATGACCCATCGCACACCATCTCACTACGCAGCAAAGCGCTGAATAAAAAGTACCCCGCGCCAAGGGATCAAGCACGGGGTCCAGTAAGTCTTTGTGTTCAAAGCACACCCGACAGCGATTGCTGCCTCGGGGCCAAAACATTTGTCTATAATCGCGCGGCAGGTTCCCCACCGCGCGCTAAGATTATTCCGCCGAACACGCCGCCACATTGTTCGGATGCGTCGTCCAGTTGGCATAGTCGCCGACCTTCCGACCCGTGCGCTCGTCCAGCTCACCCTTTTCAAGCGTTTTCATGGTGATACAGTCTTCGACCGGACAGACATTGACGCAGAGATTACAGGCAACGCATTCGTCATCCTTCACGGTGAAAACACGATCCGCACTCATCTCGATGGCTTGGTGGGACGTATCTTCACAGGCCGCATAGCAACGTCCGCATTTGATACACTCGTCCTGATCGATCACCGCCTTGGTGACATGGTTCAGGTTGAGATATTGCCAATCGGTGACATTCGGCACCGCACGGCGGGAAATCTGGTCGACAGAGGTAAAGCCCTTCTCATCCATGTACTGGCAGAGGCCGGAAATCATCTCCTGCACGATCTTGAACCCGTAGGTCATCGCCGCCGTGCAGACCTGCACGTTTGAGGCACCAAGCGCGAGGAACTCCGCCGCATCGCGCCATGTGGTCACGCCGCCGATGCCCGAAATCGGCAGGGACGCCGTCTCCGGATTGCGCGCGATCTCGGCCACCATATTCAAAGCGATGGGTTTCACCGCCGGGCCACAATAGCCGCCATGCGTGCCTTTGCCGTCGATCATCGGCTCCGGGCTAAAGCTGTCGAGGTTCACGGAGGTGATCGAGTTGATCGTATTGATCAGGCTCACAGCATCCGCCCCGCCCCGCAGAGCGGCCTCGGCCGGGTAGAGAATATTGGTGATGTTCGGCGTCAGTTTGATGATCACCGGAAGGTCGGTCGTCTCCTTGCACCAGCGCGTCACCATCTCGATATAGTCCGGCACCTGCCCCACGGCGGAACCCATGCCGCGCTCTGCCATGCCATGCGGACAGCCGAAGTTCAGCTCGAACCCGTCACAACCGGTCTCTGCAATACGCGGAATGATGGTTTTCCAGCTCTCAGCGTCGCAGGGCACCATAACGGAGGCGATCAGCGCGCGGTCCGGGTAGTCCTTTTTCACCCGCGTCATCTCTTCGAGGTTCACTTCAAGCGGGCGGTCTGTGATCAGTTCGATGTTGTTGAGCCCGAGAAGACGACGATCCGCGCCGTGAATGGCGCCGTATCGCGGCCCGTTGACATTCACGACAGGCGGCCCCTCCTCGCCCAGTGTTTTCCAGACCACACCGCCCCAACCGGCCT
The DNA here is from genome assembly GCF_054788345.1 of Celeribacter sp. ULVN23_4. Taxonomy (NCBI): domain Bacteria; kingdom Pseudomonadati; phylum Pseudomonadota; class Alphaproteobacteria; order Rhodobacterales; family Roseobacteraceae; genus Celeribacter; species Celeribacter sp. ULVN23_4. The sequence goes on from NZ_JBTVYO010000008.1 coordinate 12,446, forward strand.
CAAAAGCGCGGCGGACGTTATATTCCTTGTCGGTCGGCGGCGCGGAGGCCAGCCAGAACGGGTTCGGGCTTTTGATGCCACAAAAAGTGCTTGTCAGATCGGCCATGGCTCAGCCCTCCATCAGCTTGGCGTGGATGTCTTCTGCGGCATCGCGGCCCTCGGCCACCGCCGTCACGGTCAGGTCTTCGCCGCCCGAGGCGCAGTCGCCCCCGGCCCAGACGCCCTCAATCGAGGTCCGCCCAACGGCATCCACCGCGATCTTACCGCCGGTGATATCGATCCCCTCAGGCGCACCGTCGAGGGTCTGGCCGATGGCCTTGAACACCTGATCGGCAGGCAGGCGGAAGGTCTCGCCGGTGCCCTTCAGGCTGCCGCCCTCTTCCGACGTATATTCGAACTCAACCTCGGCCACGGTGCCGTTGCCATACACCGCAACGGGGGCGGCGTTGTAGAAAATCTGCACGCCCTTCGAGGTCGCGAGATCCTGTTCATACGCAGAGGCGGACATGCGCGCGCGGCCCCGGCGATAGACCATAGAGACGTTCTGCGCGCCCAAAAGTTTCGCCTGAACGGCGGCGTCCACGGCGGTCATGCCGCCACCGATCACCACAACACTTCGCCCAATGGGAAGTTTCGACAGATCATCGGCCTGACGCAGCTCCGCGATGAAATCGACGGCGTCCACCACGTTGTTCTTATCTTCACCCTCTGCGCGCAGCGCGTTGACGCCGGCCAGACCAATGGCGAGGAACACCGCGTCATACTCGGACTTGAGGCTGTCCAGTGTCAGCCCGTCGCCGAGCTTTTTGCCCGTCTCGACCGTAATTCCGCCGATCTGCATCAACCAATCGATCTCTTTCTGGGCATAGCCCTCCGGCGCCTTGTAGGAGGCGATGCCATATTCGTTCAGCCCCCCGGATTTCGGACGCGCATCGAACATCACAACGTCATGGCCCTTCAGCGCCAGACGATGCGCCGCAGACAGGCCCGCAGGCCCCGCCCCCACAACGGCGACGGTCTTGCCGGTCGGCTCTTCGCGCGCGAACGGATGGACACCTTGCGCCATCAACGCATCGGTGGCGTAGCGTTGCAGACGGCCGATCTCCACCGGCTTGCCTTCGGCGACTTCGCGCACGCAGACCTCTTCGCAAAGGGTCTCCGTCGGACAGACACGGGCGCACATGCCACCCAGAATGTTCTGCTCCAGAATGGTCTTTGCCGCCGCTTCCGGCGTGCCCGTCAGTATCTGGCGGATGAACAACGGCACATCGATCGAGGTCGGACAGGCGGTCATGCACGGGGCATCGTGACAGAAGTAGCAGCGATCAGCGGCCACCAGCGCCTCGTGGTGAGCGAGCACCGGGTGCAGATCGGAAAACTGCGCCTGATAGCTCTCCGCTGGCAGGCGTCCGGCCTGAATCCCGAACGTCAACGGCGTGTTGGACATGAAGCTTGCTCCCTGTTGGCTGGCTTGTCTTGTGATTCAGCGTGGCAGGAGATCATTTTTTATCAAGCGGTAAAATTTAAGAGTCGGTCATTTTCGAACTTTCCCGCAACGCTATGCCACATAATAATGCGCAACCGCCCAAATCATGGGCAGGGTTCCCCGCATCCGAGAGGTCGGAACGCCGGAAATCGGGTTTTCACGCAACGTCACAGCGCCTATATACGTGGGACAGAAGACAAATCAGCCCGGGCCCATCGACGAAAATGACAGCCGGGCGGGCCATAACCCGAGTGGAACATATGACAAAGCAAAACGACGCCGACGTGGCTTTCATCCAGGCGCTTGCAGAACTCCTCAGCGCAAATGAACTCACCGAACTCGAAGTCATGCGCGAATATGGCGACAACGACAGCCTGAATGTCCGTGTGAGCCGCGCAGCTCCGCAACAAGTGGTGCAAACCGTCGCCGCACCGGCACCGGTCGCAGCCGCCCCCGCAGCCGCAGCACCTGCTGCCGCTCCGGTCGCAGCGAACACCCCCGATCCTGCCGAGGATCCGAACGCAGTTGCCTCCCCGATGGTGGGCACCGCCTATCTCTCCCCGGAACCCGGCGCTGCCGCGTTCGTGAAGATCGGCGATCAGGTCTCCGAAGGTCAGACCCTTCTCATCGTCGAAGCGATGAAGACCATGAACCACATCCCGGCACCGAAATCCGGGACCGTGAAGCGCATTCTCGTGGATGACGGCCAACCGGTCGAATTCGGCGCCCCCTTGATGATCATCGAATAAGGGGCCTCCCGATGTTCGATAAAATCCTCATTGCCAACCGTGGCGAGATTGCCCTCCGGGTGATCCGCGCCTGTCGCGAGATGGGCATCAAATCGGTTGCCGTGCACTCCACCGCCGACGCCGACGCCATGCACGTGCGCATGGCCGACGAAGCGGTCTGCATCGGCCCGAATTCCTCGGCTCAATCCTACCTGTCCTTCCCGGCGATCATCGCCGCCTGTGAAATCACCGGCGCGCAGGCGATCCACCCGGGCTACGGCTTCCTGTCGGAAAACGCCGCTTTCGTGCAGATCGTGGAAGATCACGGCCTGACCTTCATCGGACCGTCTGCGGAACATATCCGTCAGATGGGCGACAAGATCACCGCGAAAGACACCGCAGAAAAACTCGGCATCCCGGTGGTGCCCGGTTCCAAAGGCGGTGTGCCGGACGTGGAAACCGCCAAGAAGACCGCAGCCGAGATGGGCTATCCGGTCATCATCAAAGCCACCGCTGGTGGCGGTGGTCGCGGCATGAAGGTCGCCCTGTCGGAAGCCGAGCTTGAAGTCGCTTTCCGCACCGCTCGCTCCGAAGCAAAAGCCGCCTTCGGCAATGACGAGGTCTACATGGAGAAATATCTCCAGAAGCCGCGTCACATCGAGGTGCAGGTGTTCGGCGACGGCCAAGGCGGCGGCGTGCACCTTGGTGAGCGCGACTGCTCGCTTCAGCGACGTCACCAGAAGGTGTTTGAAGAGGCCCCCGGCCCCTGCATCAGCCCGGAAGAACGCGCCCGCATCGGCGGCATCTGCGCCAAGGCGATTGGCGAAATGGGCTATCGCGGCGCGGGCACCATCGAATTCCTCTATGAGGACGGCGAGTTCTATTTCATCGAAATGAACACCCGCCTTCAGGTGGAACACCCGGTGACCGAGGCGATCTTTGGTCAGGATCTCGTGCGTGAACAGATTCGCGTCGCGTCCGGCGAAAAACTGTCCTTCTCGCAAGACGATCTCACGATCGACGGCCACGCCATCGAAGTGCGGATCAACGCAGAACGCCTGCCGAACTTCGCACCCTGCCCCGGCAAGGTGACGCAGTACCACGCGCCCGGCGGTCTTGGTGTGCGGATGGACTCGGCGCTCTACGCCGGCTACTCCATCCCGCCCTATTACGACAGCCTGATCGGCAAGCTGATCGTCCATGGCCGCGACCGCGACGAAGCGTTGGCACGTCTCGACCGTGCGCTTGGCGAACTGATCATCGACGGGGTGGACACCACGGTGCCGCTGTTCCATGCGCTGCTGCAAGACAAGGACATCCAGACCGGGGATTACAACATCCACTGGCTGGAAAAATGGCTCGCCGCCCAGTTCGGCTAAGCCCTTTGACATCACAGACAAAGGCCGCCTTTTCAGGCGGCCTTTTCTTTTGCCGAGAACAGCGCCAAAGTCGCCCCATGAACCACGTCGAACTCACCCCGGAACTGATCCTGCAAGCCTATGCCAACGGCGTCTTTCCGATGGCGGAAAGCCGGGATGATGACAGCCTGTTCTGGGTCGATCCCCGCGAACGCGGCATCATTCCTCTGGACGGGTTTCATATCTCCCGCTCACTCGCGCGCGTGATCCGGCAGGAGCGCTACAGCGTCACACTCGACCGCGATTTCATGGGGGTGATGGAGGGCTGCGCCGACCGGGAGGAAACCTGGATCAACGACACGATCTTTGATCTCTATGGCCAATTGCATGAGATGGGGTTCGGTCATTCCATTGAGGTTTGGGAGGAAGATCGTCTTGTCGGCGGCACCTACGGGCTGGCTCTGGGCACAGCGTTCTTCGGGGAAAGCATGTTTTCACGCGTCACGAATGCTTCGAAAATGGCGCTGTCCTATCTCGTGGCACGCTTGCGCCTCACGGGGTTCACACTGTTCGACACGCAATTCCTGACCGAGCATCTTGCCAGTCTCGGCGGGATCGAAATCCCCCGTGTTCAGTATCACGCGCTGCTGCGCAAAGCTTTGGAAACACAGGCCGATATCACAGCACTGGACCGTCCGCTCACTCCTGAGCTTGTTCTGTCGGAAGTGCGCAAGTGAGCGGCCAGATGTCGTAACGCGGATGATCCATCGCGTTCAGAGCCGGGCTCGACGCCATCATCCAACCAGAAAACACCGCCCCCTCTTCGTCCTCGGTCCGCACAATGAGATAGGCGTAAGCATCGCCTGACGGGTTGTTCTCAGGATAGCGGCAATCATCCAGTGTGACGGCAATTCGACCAAAGGTCTGGGTCTCGCCTTTTGCCAGCGCCAAATCCTCGACCTTGCCGGTGAGCTTATCGAGCGCCCGCACGGTCCCGCCGGTCGCGTCAACGACCTTTTCCTGCACTTCTGTGGTGATGTCCTGCAACTCCTGCTGAAAACCACTGTTCGGCAGGTTTTGCAAATCCTCAAGCGACAGACCGCCAGCGCCAAAGCCACCGACATTGGTGTTCTCGTCGAGCGGCGTGATCGTAATCTGGTCGAGCCCTGTTTCGAGATCGTCATCGAAACCGGTGTCCTGCGCCACGGCAGGCAGGCTCAGCGCAGAAAGCGCTGCCGTCAAGATCATCACGGAACGGATCATTCAGTGCTCCTGTCGTCACTTCCTGTGACGAATTTCAGCAGAAGGTTGATCAGGCTGACCGAGCCTTGCGTGTCGGCGATCACCTGACCGTCTTCGAAATTGAACATCGAGCCGCCCGGCACAAGTTCGACAAAGTTTCCGCCCAGAAGGCCTTCGGAAGAAATCATCGCCGCGGTGTCATCCGGCAACAGCACATCGCCATCGAGCGTCAGATTTGCCTCTGCGCGGAACGTGTCGTGGTTGAGATCAAGCCCCGTGACCGTGCCAACCTTGACCCCGGCCAAACGCACGTCGGTGCCGGTCGAAATCCCTTCGGCAGAGCGGAAGGAGGCGGTCAGTTGGTAATGGTCGGGCGCAGAGGCCCCGATGCCGGTGACCTGTCCGGTGTAAACCAGAAAGCCAAGCGCAAGAGCGATCACACCTGCGCCGACGGCGACCTCTGTCGGATTCTCCGCCATTATTCGGGCTGCCATGCCTCGTAGTCACTGCGCTCCACCGGATGCGCGCGACGGATGGACCCTGCGGGGGCATAGGCGGCGGGCGTACCGGTCAGGTTTTCCACATGTTCCTTTTCCCAAGGCTTGTGGTCGAGCGGTTCGTGACCCGGATGGTTTGCGAAAGTGTGATGCAGCCAGCCATGCCAGTCAGGGCTGACACGCGTGGCTTCGATATCGCCATTGTAGACGACCCAGCGGCGAGTATCCGCCTCGTTGCGGTAGAACTTGTTGCCCTGCGCGTCTTCGCCAACTTTAACGCCGTGGCGCCATGTGAAAAGTTGGGTGCCGATGGTCCCATCTTTCCACCAGATGAGAGACCGCAGTGCCGTGTTCAAAATCCCCATGACGTCGTCACCTTTCGAATTTCGCTTGGTTCTTTCTATGGACCATCCGCACGACAAGGTCCAGAGGGCAGCACCGGGCAAACGGGGATTTGAACGCCCGCCCCGCCGCAAAGCAAAACCCCGCCGATCAGGGCGGGGACTGCAATCTTTTCAGTTTCCGATCATGGGCGCACCGAAGTGCTGAGGATCAGGACGCCGTCGCTTCCTTGGCTTTCCCTTCGGAGAAGATCATCAACGGCTTCGCGTCAGAGCCAACGGCCTCTTCGTTCACAACGACCTCGGAGACATTGTCCATGCCCGGCAGCTCGAACATCGTGTCGAGCAGGATGTCTTCAAGGATGGAGCGCAGGCCCCGTGCACCGGTTTTACGCTCGATCGCGCGTTTGGCGATGGCCGACAGCGCCTCTTCAGTAAAGCTCAGCTTGGTGTCTTCAAGCTCGAACAGGCGCTGATACTGTTTCACCAGCGCGTTTTTCGGCTCGGTCAGGATGGTGACAAGCGCGTCTTCATCAAGATCTTCAAGCGTTGCGAGTACCGGAAGACGACCGACGAATTCCGGGATCAGACCGAATTTCAGCAGATCCTCGGGCTCAAGCTCTTTGAACAGCTCGCCCACGCCGCGATCATCGTCGTTCTTCACATCGGCACCAAAGCCCATGGCCGTGCCTTTGTTGCGCTGCGCGATGATCCGGTCGAGACCAGCAAAAGCGCCACCACAGATGAACAGGATGTTCGTCGTGTCCACTTGCAGGAATTCCTGCTGCGGATGTTTGCGCCCGCCCTGCGGCGGCACGGAGGCGACAGTGCCTTCCATGATTTTCAGTAGCGCCTGCTGCACGCCCTCGCCCGACACGTCGCGAGTGATCGAAGGATTGTCGGACTTGCGGGTGATCTTGTCGACCTCGTCGATATAGACGATGCCGCGCTGCGCGCGTTCGACATTGTATTCGGAGGCCTGAAGCAGTTTGAGAATGATGTTTTCGACATCTTCGCCCACATAACCGGCCTCGGTCAGGGTGGTCGCGTCCGCCATCGTAAACGGCACATCGAGAATACGAGCAAGCGTTTGCGCCAGAAGGGTTTTACCGCAACCGGTCGGGCCGATCAGCAGGATGTTCGACTTCGCAAGCTCGATATCCCCCGCGCCCTTGGCGGCGTGGTTGAGACGTTTGTAGTGGTTGTGCACAGCAACAGACAGCACGCGTTTCGCGGTCGCCTGACCGATCACGTAATCGTCCAGAACCTGACAGATTTCTTTCGGCGAAGGCACGCCCTCGGAGGATTTCAGACCGGATGTCTTGGTCTCCTCACGGATGATGTCCATGCAAAGTTCGACACATTCATCACAGATGAAAACGGTCGGCCCCGCAATCAGCTTGCGCACCTCATGCTGGCTCTTGCCGCAGAAAGAGCAGTAAAGCGTGTTTTTGCTGTCGCCACTGGATGAATTGCTCATCACATTCCCCTGAGCCCTCACGGACCCTCTAACGTTGCCTTTCCGCCCGAACATGTCCGGACGATTGTATCATGTGTCGGTTTTCGGCCCTCACCGAACCGCTTCGCACCAAATGAACATCCCCGAGAAATCTCCCGGCCTCTCTTGGCGCAAATCCTTTTGCGTCCCCGGAAGTGTAGGACAGCGATTTTTCGGGTACAATGGCAAAATCTCTTTCGCCCACATGCCCAAAAAGCCAACCTCCTCCGGTTTTGGCCCGCGGCGGTCACAAGCCCCGCCGCAGACAGGAGATCAATCCTTAGATCAATCTTCCAGCGGAGCGCGGCTTTCGACGATCTCGTCGATCAGACCGAACTCTTTCGCATCTTCCGGCGACATGAAGTTGTCGCGTTCCAGAGCGTCCACAACCGTCTTCATGTCCTGACCCGTGTGTTTCACGTAGATCTGGTTCAAACGATCTTTGAGTTTCTGGGTTTCCTGCGCGTGGATCATGATGTCGGTCGCCTGGCCCTGATAGCCACCGGACGGTTGGTGCACCATGACGCGGGAGTTCGGCAGCGAGAAGCGCATGCCTTTTTCCCCGGCGGTCAGCAAGAGCGAGCCCATGGAGGCCGCCTGCCCCATGACGAGGGTCGAGACCTTCGGACGGATGTATTGCATCGTGTCGTAGATCGAGAGACCGGAGGTCACGACACCGCCCGGGCTGTTGATGTACATGGCGATCTCTTTCTTCGGGTTTTCCGCTTCGAGGAAGAGAAGCTGGGCGCAGATCAGCGAGGACATGCCGTCATGCACCGGGCCGTTCAGGAAGATGATGCGCTCTTTGAGCAGGCGCGAGAAGATGTCGTAGGCGCGCTCGCCACGGCTCGTCTGTTCGACCACCATGGGAACGAGGGTGTTCATATAGGTATCAATCGGATCTTTCATCGGGCCCTGCCTGTTGTATCAACTGATGTGTTAGCTCGTAAGTGTTACCCGAGTCTTAGTATTGGACCGGGGGGGCTGCAAGAGCGCCTGCGCGTTGAGCGCTGACCGGCTTGCGCCTTTTCCGCACAGCGACAAGCGCGGATCGCCCTGACGACCTTGCTGATTCATTTAAAAACAGCGTGTTACACCCCGAACTTTAGCGCAGAAACACGACCAAGCATATTGCCTTGCATCCGGTGTTGCCGCTTTGCCTCAAATTTAGACAAAATTTTTGAAAGTTGTACGGTCCGGCGCGCCTCCCCATCGAGACACGCCGGAGAAGAACCTTATGCCGCAAGCTCCGGAAGCGCCACGAGGTGGTTGTCCCACGCCAGCCCCGGCACCGCGTTCAAAGGCCGCATATCTTCCTTCATCGCCAGCAGCGCGCCGAAGCCGTCGGAGCCGAGATAACCATCGCCCATCGGCGCAAGCCCACAGACATCCCCACGCACCACTGCGCCAAGGAAAGTGCCATCCGCCGCGAACCGGTGAATTCGCCCGCCACGCGGCGAGCTGATCGCGACCTCGGAGCCATCACCGGAATGCGAAACGGAGCCCGCATAAGCTTTCATCGCATATTGCTCACCCATGTCGGCCTCGGCCAGAACCACCTCTTCGCCGCGCCGGTGCAGGCCCAGAAGCGGCACGAGATCCATCTCGTCGCCTTCCCATTGCATCGCAAATGCGACCTGCTCATCCGGCGCAAGCGACAGGTGGCGGATCGAGTTCTTGTGCAACTCAGGGGCCAGCACATGTTTCTCGACCAGCGTGTAATCCCGGGAAAGATAGACCAGCGACGGCTCCATCTCCTCGATGTTGAGCTTCTGACGCCCTTCGCCAATGTCCGGATGAGTGAAAATCCCGCCATTGGCGACGACCAACGTGCCGTCGGACAGCTGTTTGACGTCATGCGGCCCGATGCCGTGGGCCGCGACTTCCCCCACGCGCTTGTAATTCAGCCGACGATCCCAGATGCCCAGCACGCCTTTTTTATCGGCGTAATTGTTCTCCGGCGTCAAAAGCAGATCGCCGTTTTCCACGAACAAACCATGCCCCATAAAATGCCGCCCCTCGGGCGCATCGAGCCGGTGGGTGATCCGCCCGGTGGCGCAGTTCACCACCACAGCGAAAGTGCCGGGACGGCGGGCGAACGCCACGGCCTCGGGCTTGAGCGGATGGGCGGCGGCGGCATGGCCGCGGGCCGGAAGCGGCGCGCGGAACAGGATTTGCGCCTGTGCGTCGAGGCCGTAAAGCGCATAGTCGCCGGAAGCGTCCTTGGCGGCACCGAGAAAGGCGGGAGAGCCCGCATCGGCCCAACTCAGGCGCGGCACAACGGTGGCTGCAAGCGCAGCTTTGAGGAAAGTACGGCGTGAAGTCATAGTCTGTTATCCAGTATCTTTTTGTTCTTGAGTGATACGCGCGACGGCTCAGTCGCCGTCGGAGGCGTTAAATCCGGCAGACACGCCAAGCGGCAAGCCGACCTCGTTGGCCAGATGGCCGAGAATGGTGGTGATGTTCTGGCCGATGATCTCGATCTTCAGCCGCCCCATCGGGTCGCCCGCGCCTTCAAAGGACGGATCGTTCAGATCTTCCGCCAGCGCGATGGTTTTCTCGAAAGCCGCCTCAGAGAGAGGCAGCTCCCCCGGCGCGAGTTTACGCGCCAGATCGCGGGCGGCTTCGAGTTGCAGAACCACGTTACGCTCCGAGCGCTCGGAGCGCCGCGCTTCGGCGCGGCCCGGACGGGGTTTCTCGAACGTGCCGATGGGCCGCCCGATGCGTTGATCACGGGTGTTTTGCAGCGATGTGGTGAGCATGGTGTAAAGCGCTTGCACGCTCTCGGTCTTTGTCAGGTACAGCGGATGCGGTGCCTCCCCCGCCATCAGGAGCGTCTCGGCAAAACCATCAGGCTCCGTCCATTCCGTCTCGATCGCGCCGCCCATACGGTCCAGATCATGCGCAATGGCCTGCACCAAATGACAAGCATAGCTGCCGTCAGAATAGGCGTCGAACTGATCGTCATAGAGCATGTATTCCAGCGCAAACAGGCCACGCACAGCGATGGAGGCCGTGGCGAATTCTTCTGGGTCTTCGATCACCGGGTCTTCGTCTGCGATGTAGCTTCCCAATGTACGCGGGATCATGCCCTTTTTATCCGGCCAGAACGCGATGGCGAGGATGCGCCCGTTCGCTTCGACCGGCCCCATATGCAAATGTTGTAGCCCCATCCACGCGTCAAACGCCGCATTATAGGCGGGTTTCACGGCCTCAGGCATACAGGAGCCCCCCGCCGCCGCGTCCAGCTCTGCCGTTGCCGCAGCAAAGGCTTTCACCGCAGGCACCGTGTGTTCATTCACCGCTCGGTCCAGCGCGTCACTCAGCGGATCGGCGGCCAGCGGAGACGCAAGCGCAAGAGGGAGGAAACAAAGGGCAGTCAGCGTGCGCATGGAATGGTCCTTCAGAGGCTTTCGATAAAACGGATCAGGGCGGCCCGATCTTCAGGCGGCATCTCCGTCACGGCGTCACGCGCGGCTTGCGCCTCGCCCCCATGCCAGAGAACCGCTTCAAGAAGGTTCCGCGCCCGTCCATCATGCAGGTAGGTGGTATGCCCTGAGACGCGCGCCGTCAAACCGATCCCCCACAAAGGTGCGGTGCGCCATTCGCGCCCGGTAGCCCGGTGCTCGGGACGGTTGTCGGCGAGACCTTCGCCCATGTCATGCAGAAGCAGATCCGTGTAGGGCCAGATCAACTGAAAAGACTGCGGCGCACTCTTCGCCCCATCCAAACGGGCGGTCACAAATTTTGGTGTATGACAGGAGGCGCAGCCGGTGTCATAGAACAGCGCCTTACCGCGCAGGACTTCGGGATCATCCACGTCCCGGCGTGCGGGGACAGCGAGATTGCGGGCATAGAAGGTCACAAGGTCCATTCCGGTCTCGTCGATCTCATCGCCACGCACATCCCCGGCCCCATTGGGCGCTGAGAGACAGGCCGCCTGCTCCACTGTGCAGTCGCCAGAGGGCTGCGGAAAGAGCGGAGAGGAGATGCCGATATCGCTGTGAAACGCGGAGGCCGATTGCTCCTCCACCGTCGGCTCCCCAGCCTTCCAGCCGAACCGCCCGAGCATCACCTGCTCGTAACGCAGAGACCAGACAAGGTTCGGACGCCCGGAGATCCCGTCCCCGTCCCCGTCCCCGTCCGCATCTTCAGGATCGGCATTGGCGAGGATATCTTCCGCCGGGATCGCCTCAAGAAGGCCAAGGCCGATCATCTGGTTCGCCACACGCGGCGAAATCTGCACATCGTCCGGCAGCGCACCGAAACCGGGATTTGATATCGTGTACAAAGGCTTGCGGAGCGAGACTTCCTCACCGCCTGAAAGCGCAACGGGAATTTCCTCATAGGACATCTCCATCCGACCCTCGGGCGTGAAACCGGCGAGCGACAAGTCCTGCAACTGGGAGCCATAGCCCGGCACCGGACGGCTGCGTTCCGTCGCAGCCTCGCCGTCAAGCGCAGCAAGGTAGCGTTCCAACTCGGTCAAAGGCGCATCGCCCGCAGGCACCGAGAGGCGCAGGAACATAGAAGTTCGATCATCCTCCGCCCCCTCCGGCGGATGGCCGCGCCCATCATTGACATGGCAGCGCTGACAGGAGCGCGCATTGTACAGCGGCCCCAGCCCGTCGGAAGCCTTTGTCGAAGAGGGAGAGGAGACCCAGAGCTTGGCAAACAGCGCATTGCCCAGCTCGAAATCCAGCTTGTCGTCAAACGGCAGTGTGCTCGGCGGCAGGGAAAAGGCCGTGTCATCGCCCGGATCGGTCACCGTGCCCGCCCCGCCCTGATTGCGTTCAAACGCTTCCGCCGCCTCGAATGCCGTCGTGGGCGCAGTCACAGCCGCCACGCGCGCACGCTCAGCCTCCGTGCGCGACACAGAGGACAGATGCGGATCAGATGTCGGGAGGGTTTGTGCCAAAGCGCCCTGCCCCGAAAGGGACAGGACCAGCATGGCAGCCGTCTTACTCGGCTTCGTCCATAGAGGCCGCGTTAAGCAGCGCATAGCCTTGCTCGCCAAGACGGTTGTAGAGATCGAGCTGGGTTTCGAGAAAATCAACATGGCCTTCCTCGTCGGCAATCAGCTCTTCGAAAAGCGATTTCGACACATGGTCACCGACAGATTCGCAGTAGCTGCGCGCCTCATTGTACAGCGTCAGCGCGTCATGCTCGCCAGCGAGATCCGCCTCGAGCGTTTCTTTCGGGGTTTCACCGATCCGGAGCGGATCGAGTTTCTGAAGATTCGGATGGCCTTCGAGGAAGATGATCCGATCAATCAGCTTGTCGGCGTGGTTCATCTCTTCGATGCTTTCCTCGCGCGACTTCTTCGCCATCTTGGCCAGACCCCAGTCTGCCTGAAGTCGGAAATGCAGCCAGTATTGGGATACAGCGGTCAGCTCGGACCGGAGTGCTGCGTTCAGGTACTCGATGACCTTTGCGTCGCCTTTCATGGGATTATCCTCTCTTCATGCGGTGTTCCTTAAGCCCGCGCAGTTCGGCAGGCACCTCAAGGTTATCATTTTGACGCATGGTGGAAAGGAAAAGCGACATACAGCCACCACAATCGGGCTTTTTGCCCAAAGCGTGGTAAATCTTGCCCGGCGTGATGATCGTTTCCGGGTCAGCGGCCCGCATCCAGTCGATCGCGGCATGAACATCGCGGTCAGAGATGGAATTGCAGGAACAGACGATCATGTGAACCTCCGGTGACTGTGGCATAAGCACTGCTCGACAGGTGTTTGCCCCTGCCTTGAAAGGAACAGGCCGGAAGGAGGTCCCCCGGCCTGTCTGCCAAGATTTACTGGAAGACAGCTTCCGGGTTGTCGAGACTGTCGGAGCCTTCAACTTCGATCTCGGAGCCGGTCAGCAGCGTCACAGCACGCTCAAACTCGCGGGTCTGGTCGACCAGCGCATTCACGGCGGACATGATCAGCTCTTCCCCGGCTTCGTTGCCACGGCCCAGCATCTGGTCATAGGAGAAACCGGCTTCGGCAGCGGCTTTGATTTCGCCCAGTTCGGCCATGGTCTTGTTTACAGCCGACGCGATATCACCTGCCAGCGCATCGTCTTTGGATGCAACAAGGCTTTCGAGGCTCTCGCCAGACACCTGCGTACCGTCGATCCGGGTGTAACGACCGAAATAGACGTTATGGATGCCCATGCCGTCGTAGTAATGCGAGTTGTAGGTGTTGTCGGAGAAGCAATCGTGTTCTTCTTCCGGGTCGTTCAGCATAAGACCGAGCTTCATACGCTCGCCCGCCTGCTCACCATAAGACAGAGAGCCCATACCGGTCAGCATCGCGGTGATGCCAGCCGCCGGATCGGAGACCACGGCCTCACGCGCTTCGCCGCCTTCGGCCCATTGTGCAGTCATCCATTCCAAATCAGACACCAGAAGCTTGGTCGCAGCGGTCAGGTAGGCGGCGCGGCGATCGCAGTTGCCGCCGGTGCAGTCGTCGCCGGAGAGGTAATCCGTGTAGGACCGCTCACCTGCGCCATGCTCCGTGCCATGAAGGTCTTGGCCCCAGAGCAGGAATTCGATGGCGTGGTAGCCGGTTGCGACGTTGGCTTCGACCTCATCCGCCTCATGCAGCGTGTCGGCCAGAAGCTCCGGCGTGATCTCGGTGGCGTCGATTTCCTCGCCGGAGATTTCGAATTTCGGGTTGGCGATGACGTTCAGAACAGCCAGCGGGTTCTCATCGGTCGCGCCGCCGTAGGAGCCATCCACGTAGTCGATCAAACCTTCGTCGAGCGGCCAAGCGTTCACTTTGCCTTCCCAATCATCGACAATGGCATTGCCGAAACGATAGACCTCGGTCTGTTGGTAAGGCACACGCGCAGCAATCCACGCGGTTTTGGCGATGGTCAGCGTCTCGTCGGACGGTGCGGTCACGAAGGCCTCGATGGCGGCATCCAGCTCTTTCGCCTTGATCAGCGCGTCGCCATAGGTGGCTTCAGCAATGTTGGCGTAGTTGGTCACCACTTCAGCTTCGCCGGCGAAGGCGGTGGCGGGCAGAGCGGCGGCGATCATGGCCGTCATCATACGTTTCATCAAGTATCGTCCCTATTTTCGCGTCCGAACACGCCCCCTTGCGCAGCCGAACTGTATTCAGATCCGCGTGTTTTATCACGCACTCCGGAATTATCTGACTTCTTTGATCAGATAAGTCAATCCTGATTGTTTTGATAGGAATATGAAACGTGAGTGACGCACGCCCCGAAAGCGCATCAGGCAGGATGATTGTTTATTATTAATCAAGCGACTGACGATAACGCTTCAAAGCGACCGCCACCACCAACACAAGGATCACCGCAATCGCCAGCATATTCGTCGCCACCTCGGCAAACCCCGCCCCCTTCAACATGACCTTGCGCACGAGCCGCAGGAAATGCGTCGCGGGAATCGCCGTGCCGAGCGCCTGTGCCCAACCCGGCATCGCCGCGAAGGGGAACATGAAGCCGGACAGAAGCACGGTGGGCAGGATGGTGAAGAACGACAGCTGCATGGCCTGCATCTGGGTGCGCGCCAGCGTCGAGACGAGAAAACCGATGGCGAGATTGGCGATGATATAGAGGTTGAAGCCCAGAAAGAACGTCAGGAAGGAACCGGTGAACGGCACATCAAACAGCGCGCGTGCGGCCACAAGAAACACAAGCGTCTGCACATAGCCGACGAGCACATATGGTAAAATCTTACCCAGCATCACTTCGGACGCCAAAACCGGCGTCGCAATCAGGCTTTCCATCGTGCCCTTCTCGCTCTCGCGCACAATGGCCACGGCTGTGATCAAAACCATCGTCATCGCGAGGATGATCGCCAAAAGCCCCGGGACGATATTGGTCGAGGTTTTCTGCTCAGGGTTATAGGCCCGGTGCACGATCAGATCGAAGGGCGCATCGGAGCTGGCGGAGGAAGCGAGGGGCCCTGACAGGCTCTGCGCCATCGCCGTCTCCATCACCCCGCTCATCGCCCCGATTGCGCCGGAGGCGGCCACAGGGTCGGAGGCATCGACGGTCAACAACAGCTCCGGCGTCAGCCCCCGGATCATGTCGCGTTCGAACTGCGGCGGCACGGTCAGAACCACCGTGGCCGTCCCGTCTTTGAGCGCCTCTTCGCCCTCGGTTTCCGAGGTCACGATGCCAATGAAATCGAAATAGTCCGATGTGTCCATGGCCGCTGTCAGGCTCCGCACCATCGGGCTTTCATCCGCCACCTCGACCAAGGTCGGCAGGTTGTGCGGATCGGTGTCGATGGCATAGCCGAAGAGCAGAAGCTGCATCACCGGAATGCCGATCATCATACCGAAGGTCACGCGGTCGCGCTTCATCTGGATGAACTCTTTCATAAGAACACCAAGGAAGCGCGCGACGGAAAAGACATCGCGTTTGCGGCTCATTGCACGCCCTCCTGCACTCCGAAATTGTCCTTCGCACCGGCCATGAGATAGATGAACGCCTCTTCCAGCCCCGCGCGTTTTTCCACCCACTCATGACTGCCGTGCGCCCGTTCCCGCTCAGCAAGCGCCACAAGCGCAGCGCGATCCGTGCCGGAGACATGAAGTTCCGCACCAAAGCGGATCACCTGCCCCGCACCGTCTTCGACCTCAAGCCGATCTTCCAACGCGGTCAGGTCCGGGCCGGTGGCGACAAAGGTCGAGAGGCCAATCTGGCCGGGAATGTCCTGTGCCGCACCGTCGATCAGTTTCTTGCCATAGGCGATATAGGCGATGTGGTCACATTGCACCGCCTCGTCCATGTAGTGGGTCGAGACCAGAACCGTGACGCCCCGCGCCGCGAGCCGCCGGATTTCATCCCAGAAATCACGCCGCGCCTTCGGGTCCACGCCCGCTGTCGGTTCATCGAGGAGCAAAAGATCGGGATTGTGGATCATGCAGGCCGCCAGTGCGAGCCTCTGTTTCCAACCGCCCGAGAGCGTTCCCGCCAGTTGCCCGGCGCGCCCCTCAAGTCCGAGATCGCGCACCGCCTCAGCGACAATGGCCTTGCGGTTCTTCATCCCGAACATCCGCGCCACGAAATCGAGGTTTTCGGCAATGGTCAGATCTTCGTAGAGCGAGAATTTCTGGGTCATATAGCCGACGCGCTTTTTGATCGACCGGCTGTCCCGCACGATGTCGAGGCCCAAACAAGTGCCCTCGCCCCCGTCCGGCGTCAAAAGCCCGCACATCATGCGGATCGTCGTGGTCTTTCCCGACCCGTTCGGCCCGAGAAAGCCATAGATTGTCCCCTTCTCGACCTCCATATCGAACCCGTCCACGACCTTCCGGTCGCCGAAAATCTTGGTCAGCCCTTTGACCGAAATGGCAAGATCACGCGACATGGCTCACTCCTGCGCTCACTTTTGACCGGACACGGCACCGCGCGCATCGACCGTGATCGGCTGCCCCGGCTGCACCCCGTCCGGGTCGATCACCTCCGCCTCGACACGGTAGACAAGACGCCCGCGCTGATCGCTCGTGTAGAGGATTGGCGGGGTGTATTGCGGATCGGAGGCAAGTCGGGTGATCTTGGCCGTCAGGTCGTCTGCGCAGCCATCGCAGGAAACCTCCACGGTCCCGCCAGGTGACAGATCCGCCCGCTCGCTTTCAGGCACAAAGAACAGCGCCGTCATCTGATCGGGCGGCAGGATCGACACCACCGGCGTGCCGGACGAAGCCACTTCGCCGACCTCATAGAACACCTTTTCGACCTGCCCCGTGACAGGCGCATAGATCATGCTGTCCTCGAAATCCGAGCGCGCCAGATCGACCTGCGCCCGAGCCGCCTCCACTGCCGCCTCGGCTGCGCGCCGCTCGGCATCGCGAGCCGGTAGTTCGGCCACCGTCAATTCCGCCTCAAGCTGCACGACAGCGGCCTGCGCCTCATCCACCGAGGCCTGCAAATCATCCACCCCGGCTTGCGTCGTCGCACCTTTGGCCAGAAGCGCCTTGCCGCGCTCCAGCCGGGTCTGCGCAATCCCAAGCGCCACGCGCGCCTGATCCAGAGACGCCCGCGTCACGGCGACCTCGGCGTCCCGCGAGCCGGTCGAGAGGTTCTCCAGCGTCGCCTCGGCCTCCGCCAGTTGCGCCTGCGCCGCTCTGAGCGCCGCGCGGGTCTGATCGCTTTCGAGTGAAAACAACAACGCGCCCTTGGCGACCTGATCGCCTTCCGTGACGCCAATCTCCTCGATCCGACCTGCGTAGGCCGGGGCCGCATAGGTGAACTCACCTTCGATATAGCCGTCATAGACATGTGCGGGCGGCGCGTTGAAACCGGGGTAAATCGCAGCGATCGCAGAGACGATCCAGCTTGGAAGATCAGCCATGAGAGGCCTCCTGTTCAGATGCGGGAGCCTCAGGCGCGAGCCCCGCGAACAACACGGTCAGATGGGTTTCGAGCAGCCGCGCGATGCCGATATCCTCGGGCGTTCCGCCTTCGGGCAGGATATCGAACACATCCGCCAGCAGCACATGCATGAACACCGGCCCAAGCAAGGAGCGCACCACCATTTCGGGGTCCACCCGACGGATATAGCCGCCCTCAACGCCCTGCCGGAACAGTTCTGTGAGCGCTGGAACGGCGCGTCCGATCACTCTTTCGCGGTAGATTTGAGCCAGCTTCGGATGCGTCGCGGCTTCCCGCACCACAAGTTTGGGCACCGCGAGAATGCGGGGATCGGAGACCCGCGCGGCAAAGAGCGGCACAAAGCGTTTGAGCAAGTCGCGCGGATCGCCGCGATAGCCTTCGATCTGTGCCACAACCTCCCCCACGATGGGGCCGACCGCGCGTTCCACCAGCGCTTCGATCACCGCGTCTTTCGAGGAGAAGTAGAGATAGAGGACGCCTTTCGAGACCCCAGCCCGCCGCGCGATCTGTTCGACCGTCGTGCGATCAAAGCCTTGCTCCGTGAAAAGGTCGAGCGCCGCGTCGAGCAATTCCTCCGGCCGCGCCTCCTTGCGACGCCGGAATTTCGGGGCCGTGCCCCTCTCATCCTGCCCCGTCATGGTCGCCTCCCGAGTCGCGATGAATTAAATAACTGACCAGTCATTTATTAAAACTCAACTCAAAAGTAAAGACCGATCCCAATCGCAGCGCGTCACGCAAGTTTCATGCGCAGCGCCTAAAAGATGCACATTGGATGCGACATTTCGTTTCAAGAGAAAGCCTGAGAAAATCATAGAGTTGCGACCGGAACGAAACCCATGCGACGATTGATATATATCAACGCCTCGGGGGCCCAACCCCGTAATTCTGCTCCAAAATACGCAAGTCTTTCACGCCAAGCGCCAAGATATATAAAGGCCCAGCCATGACCCAGAACGCCGAGAAGAAACCCGGCACCAAACGCGCCGATTTCACACCGCTCGTCGATCAGACAAAGACCACGGGCACCGGTCCGATCCGCAGCCAAATCCCGCAATATGTGACCCTCACCCCGCCCTGCGCGGCAGCCTGCCCGGCGGGAGAGAACATCCGCGAATGGCTGGCTGAGGCAACCGCAGGCAATTACCGCAGGGCTTGGGATATTCTCACCGCGCAAAACCCAATGCCCGCTGTACATGGCCGTGTGTGCTACCACCCCTGCGAAGGCGGCTGCAACCGGGGCGAGGTCGATGCCTCCGTCTCCATCCACGCGATTGAGCGGTTCTTGGGCGACATGGCAAATGAACAAGGCTGGCAATTCAAAGCGGTGAACCCGCCGTCGGGCAAAAAGGTGCTGGTCGTTGGTGCAGGTCCCTCCGGTCTGTCCTGCGCCTATCACCTCGCCCGCCTCGGTCATGACGTCGAAATCCGCGAGGCCGGGCCCGTCGCAGGCGGCATGATGCATTTCGGCATCCCCGCTTACCGCATGCCGCGCGAAGAGCTGGCACAGGATGTGGCCCGGATCGAAGCCTTGGGCGTCAAGATCACCCTGAACCACAAGGTCACTGACCTGATGGCCGAAAAAACCGACGGTGGGTTCCACGCCGTCTACCTCGCCATCGGCGCGGGCGCGGGCAAACACGTTGATATCCCGGCGAAAGAAGCGCCGAAAATCCTCGACGCTGTGAACCTTCTCTCTGACACCTCCAAAGGCGACGCCCCGCTTCTGGGCCGCCGCGTTGTGGTCTATGGCGGCGGCAACACCGCGATGGATGCCGCGCGCACCGCCAAACGGCTTGGCGCAACGGAAACCCTGATCGTCTACCGCCGCGACCGCGAGCACATGCCCGCCCATGAGTTCGAGGCCGACGAGGCCATGGCCGAGGGCGTCAAGATCAAATGGCTCACCACGATCAAAGAGATCGACGGCGATGAGCTGAAAGTCGAGCGCATGGAAATCGGCGAGGATGGCCGCGCCCATCCAACCGGTGAATATGACACGTTGACCGCCGACGCCGTGGTTCTCGCGCTGGGTCAGGAAACAGACAGCACCTTCCTCAAATCCGTCCCCGGCTTGGAGTTCTCTTGGAACGGCACGGTCGAGGTCGGCGATAACCGCATGACCGGTTGCGAAGGCGTTTTTGCGGGCGGCGACATGGTTCCCGACCAGCAATCCGTCACCATCGCCACCGGCCATGGCAAACTGGCCGCCCGTCACATCGACGCTTGGCTCGCAGGCACGACCTATGTCGCCTCCGAACCACCCGCGCTTGTCACCGCCGACATGCTGCACCTGCCGGTTTATTCAGACGTGGACCCGAAAGAACAAGCCGCGCTGGCGACCAGCAAACGGGAAGGTTTCGACGAGGTCCTGAGTGGCCTGTCGGAAAAAGAAGCCCGCTATGAGGCCTCGCGCTGCTATTCCTGCGGCACGTGCTATGAATGTGACAACTGCTATGCCGCCTGCCCCGAGGATGCGATCACCAAACTCGGGACCGGTCAGGGTTATGAGATCGACCCGGCAAAATGCACGGGCTGCCAGTCCTGCTTCGATCAATGCCCCTGCCACGCACTCGAAATGATCCCGGAGGTCTCCCATGCTTGACCACGCCAACAGCCCCGCCTCCAACACGCCCGTTCAAGCCACGATGGACGGCAACGCCGCCGTGGCCCATGTCGCTTACCGGGTGAACGAAGTCTGTTCGATCTACCCGATCACCCCCTCCTCTCCGATGGCGGAGCTCGCGGATGATTGGACGGCTCAGGGCGTCAAAAACATCTGGGGCGATGTGCCCGTCATTCAGGAGATGCAATCCGAGGGCGGTGCGGCAGGCACCGTGCACGGCTCTTTGCAAGCGGGCGCTCTGACCACGACCTTCACCGCCTCGCAGGGCCTCATGCTAATGCTGCCCAATATGTTCAAGATAGCGGGCGAACTGACCCCGACGGTCTTCCACGTCGCAGCGCGCTCTCTTGCAACCCACGCCCTGTCGATCTTCGGCGATCATGCCGATGTCATGGCCGCGCGCTCGACGGGGTTTGCCATGCTCGCCGCCGCCTCCGTGCAGGAAGCGCATGACTTGGCGCTCGTCGCCCATGCCGCAACGCTGAAGGCCCGCATCCCGTTCATCCATTTCTTCGACGGCTTCCGCACCTCGCACGAGGTCAACACGCTCTCGCTGATCCCGGACAGCCAAATCCGCGCGATGATCGACGACGATCTGGTGCGCGCGCATCGCAAACGCGCCCTGTCGCCGGAAAACCCGTTCATCCGCGGCACTGCGCAAAACCCCGACGTGTTCTTCCAATCCCGCGAAGCCGCCAACCCGTTCTACGCCGCTGTGCCGGACATCGTCGATGAAGAGATGATGAAGCTTGGCCAGATGACCGGCCGCACATATCGACCGTTCGACTACACCGGCGCGCCGGACGCGACCCGAGTGGTCTTCGCCATGGGCTCCGGCGTCGACGTGATCCGCGCAACGGTCGAGGATTTGGTCGCGAAAGGCGAGAAAATCGGTCTGATCACGGTGCGGCTCTACCGGCCATTTTCGGCCAAGCATCTCTTCTCCGTCCTCCCGGACACGGTTGAGAAAATCGCCGTGCTCGACCGTTCGAAAGAGCCGGGCACCACGGGCGAGCCGCTCTATCTCGACGTGGTCTCCGCCCTTGCCGAAGCCGTCGCCACAGGCGACCGCGCCACGATGCCGCGCGTGATCGGCGGGCGCTATGGCTTGTCGTCCAAAGACTTCACCCCGGCGCAGGCCAAGGCGGTGTTCGACAACCTGTCCAAAGAGAAACCGAAAACCAATTTCACCGTCGGTATCCATGATGACGTCTCCTTCACCTCGCTGAAGGTCGATCCGTCCTATGACATCGAGAAAGACAGCGTCGTGCGCGCGGTGTTCTACGGTCTTGGCGCAGACGGCACAGTCGGCGCGAACAAGAACTCCGTGAAAATCATCGCCGCCGAGCCGGATCACTATGCGCAGGGCTACTTTGTCTACGATAGCCACAAATCGGGCGCTGTGACGGAAAGCCATCTGCGGTTCGGCCCGGAGCCGATTGATACGCCTTATCTCATCACCTCCGCCAATTTCGTCGCCTGTCACCAATTCCATTTCCTGATGAAAATGGACGTGTTGAAGCTGGCAAAACCCGGCGCGACCTTCCTGTTGAACTCGCCCTATGGGGCGGAGGCGACATGGGATCGACTGCCGCGTTCCGTGCAGCAGGGGATCATCGACAAGGGCCTTAAGTTCTATACCATCGACGCCACCGCCGCCGCGCGCGAATTGGGCCTTGGCGGGCGCACCAACACGATCCTTCAAACCTGTTTCTTCGCCCTTTCCGGCGTCCTACCGCGCGAGGAGGCCATCGCGAAAATCAAATACGCGATCGAGAAGACCTATTCGAAAAAAGGCCGCGAGGTGGTCGAGAAAAACTTCGCCGCCGTCGATGGTGCTCTGGCTGGCTTGCACGAAATTCCGGTTCCTGCCGCGCCGACAAGCGTCATTGAGCGCCCATCGCTCGTTTCCGACGATGCGCCGAGCTTTGTCAAAGACGTGACCGCCAAGATGATGGAGGGCATCGGCGACGACATCCCTGTCTCCGCCCTGCCCGTCGATGGCACCTTCCCCTCCGGCACCGCCGCTTGGGAAAAACGCAACGTGGCCGACGAAGTGCCGGTCTGGATCGCGGACGAATGCATCCAATGCGGTCAATGCTCCTTTGTCTGCCCGCATTCCGTCATCCGCGCGAAGTATTTCGACGAAGACTTGCTCGCAAACGCACCAGAAGGCTTCAAATCCGCTCCGGTCAACGCGCGCGGCTATCCGAATGCCGAGTTCGCCTTGGAGTTCTACCTTGAGGACTGCACCGGCTGCGGTCTCTGCGTCGAGGCCTGCCCGGCGATCTCGGAAGACGATCCAAGCCACAAAGCCATCAACCTGCACCTCAAGGAAGACCTGCCGGAGAAAGAGCGCGAAAACATCGCCTTCTTTGAAAGCCTGCCCGTCAACGACCGCTCACGCGTGGACTTTGCGAACGTGCGCGGGGTTCAGTTCCTAGAGCCGCTGTTCGAATTCCCCGGTGCCTGCGCGGGCTGTGGTGAGACACCCTATGTCAAACTCCTCAGCCAGCTGTTCGGCGACCGGCTTATGGTCGCCAACGCCACCGGCTGCTCGTCGATCTACGGCGGCAACCTGCCAGTCACCCCCTGGACGAAAAACGCCGAAGGGCGCGGCCCGGCCTGGGCCAATTCGCTCTTTGAGGACAATGCCGAGTTTGGCCTCGGTTTCCGCCTTGCTGCCGACAAACAGACCGCACTGGCGAAAGACATTCTCAAACGCCTCGCACCGGAGGTCGGCGAAGATTTGGTCAATGAAATCCTCACCGCGCCGCAGATCCGCGAATCCGAGATCCGCACCCAGCGCGAACGCGTGGGGCTTTTGAAAACCAAACTCCTCGCCCTCCCACGGACAGAAGACATCGAACACCTTCTCTCGCTCTCTGACCACCTCGTCAAACGCGCGATCTGGCTCGTGGGCGGCGATGGCTGGGCCTATGACATCGGTTACGGCGGGCTCGATCACGTCCTCGCCTCCGGCCGCAACGTCAACATCCTTGTGATGGACACCGAAGTCTATTCGAACACCGGCGGTCAGGCCTCCAAAGCCACGCCTCTGGGCGCCATCGCCAAATTCGCCGCAGCAGGCAAACGCACCAACCGCAAGGACATGGCGCTGCAAGCCATCGCTTACGGCAATGTCTATGTGGCGCAGGTCGCTCTGGGCGCCAACCCGCAGCAAACGCTCCGCGCCTTCCGCGAGGCCGAAGCTTGGGACGGCCCCTCGATCATCCTCGCTTACTCGCATTGCATCGCCCACGGGATCGACATGCGCAAAGGTCTGAACCAACAGCAAAAAGCGGTGAAATCCGGCTATTGGCCGCTCCTGCGCTATGACCCGGCGCTGCATGGATCGGGCACGCCCCCCTTCATGCTCGACAGCCCGCGCCCGACCCTGCCGTTCAAAGACTACGCCTACGGCGAGCTGCGCTATCGCCAGCTCACCCAGACGCGGCCCGAGGAAGCCGCCGAGCTTCTGGAAATGGCACAGGACGGCATTCTCGACAAATACCGCACTTACGAGGAATTTGCCGAGATGGAAAAAGGTCCGGACCCGAGCCGCGTGATGGGCACGGGATCGTTCTGATCCTCAGACAGCCCCCAGAGACACCACCCGAAGACAACGCCCGGTCCATTTCGGTCCGGGCGCTTTCCTTTGCGGCGACCAATTCCCACTATGGGAATTATTCTTGACAATTCCCATAATGGGAACTACTCAAAGCCATGAGAGTTCTGTCGAAACGTACATTACGCGAATTTTGGGCCAAACACCCACGGGCCGAGAAACCTTTGACGATCTGGTATGACCATGTGCTAGCCGCACAATGGGAGAATTTTGCCGATGTCAGAAATAGTTTCAACTCGGCGGATAAAGTCGGGGACCGGATCGTCTTTAACGTCAAAGGCAATGACTACCGTGTCGTCGCCTATGTCGTATACGCACCCTATTATCGCGTCCTGATCAAATTCGTCGGAACACATGAAGACTATGACGCAATCGACCCCGGAGAGATATGATGGAGAATATTCGACCGATCAGAACCGAAGACGATCTGACATGGGCCCTCTCTGAGATCGAGGCCTATTTCGTCACGCCGCCCGCGCCGGGAACAGCGGAGGCCGACCGCTTCGATGTCCTCACCGACCTGATCGAAAGCTATGAGGATCGCCATCACGCCATCGAGACTCCCGACCCGGTCGACGCACTTTTTTTCTACATGGAAGAAACCCACAAGAACATCACTGAGCTTGGGCACGTCCTAGGTTCGCGTCCTCGTGCAAGCGAAGTGATGTCGCGCAAACGCAGGCTGTCCCTCGATATGATCCGTAAAATCCATGCCGCATGGAAAATTCCTTCTGACACGCTGATTCAGCCATACCATCTGGATGTTTGAGCACCTCTTACCACACTCCCCACACATTTCGGACACTTCCCTCGGAACAACTTGCGTTCCGGCGGGTTTCCCCTAGGTATGGACCTAAGCGGAAAGCTGCTCTTCCGCGCCTGTATGCTGTCTTTAAAGGGACCGAGCCATGTTGACACGCCGCCATTTCATCCAGACCTCCACCGCGCTGTTTTCTGCGACAGCGCTTGGCACGGTGGTCGGCTCCCCCGCCATGGCCGCAACCAAAAGCGATTGGGATGCTTGGGACGCGGAGGTCACTCCGGCAAATTTCAACCTAGAAACCTCGAACCCCTGGGGTCTTCACAGCCGTTTCCTGCCGCAACGGGTCGAAGCCAATTACGGCCTCACCCCCGGCGATATCCATGTCGATGCCGTGGCGCGCTATCTCTACCTCATTGAAGAAGGTGGGACCGCGATGCGCTACGGCGTGGCGATCGGGCGCGACGGGCTCTACACCCCCGGCACCTACAAAATCAAACGCAAGGCGAAATGGCCGACCTGGACGCCGACCGCGAACATGATCAAACGGGAGCCGGAGATTTACGCACAATTCGCCGATGGTATGGATCCGGGCCCGCAGAACGCCCTCGGCTCGCGCGCGCTCTACCTTTATGTCGGCAACCGCGACACCTATCTGCGCATCCATGGCACCCCCTACCCGCGTTCCATCGGCACCCGCGCCAGCTCCGGCTGCGTGCGCATGGTCATGGCCCATGTCATCGACCTCTATGAGCGTGCTGAAGTCGGCGCGACCGCGCATCTCTACCCGGCCGAACATTATGTGACGGCGGAAAGCTGATACCAAAGGCCAGACCCAAAGCAAAAAGACGGCGGATCACTCCGCCGTCTTTTTGTATCTAAACACTTGTCTCGTAACACCGACCAGAGGCGCAGATCACATCGCCGTTTCAAGCGGTTCCTGCACCTGAGCACAGATCACACGCCCATCGGTCGCGCGCAGCGGCAAAAGCGTGGTCTCGACCGGACCGTCGTGCTTGTACCAATAGCAGCCGTCCGCCGGGTTCAGCTGCACGGCGGAAAGGTTCTGTGTCGGATCGGCCAATGCAATGACACTCTCCGGCACCTCCATCAAATAACCGTCTTCGGTGGTTTTCGGCATCGGCGCAGCGCAGCCCGCCAGGGTCAGAAGTCCAGTCAGCACCAGAGCGTATTTCATCCGAAGGTATCCTTTCGCAGTCCTTACCCCCTCTTACCCTGTATTTTTGCACAGGAAAACGACCCTCAGAAACTTTCCCGTGAGCGTGACCGAAACGCCAGAGTGGGGAAATTGGGAGTATGGAGGTGTCAGGTGTATCAACTTTGTGCGGTTAGGGCCAGCTTTGTATCCAACATCGACGCAGTCCTTTTGGTCAGACGCGGTTCACATAGAATTGTCGCACAGCGATCGACAGCATCGCGATGATCGAAATGCCGGCTCCAACGAGAAAGGGTGTTGCGGATCCTTCGTTTTGCCAGAGCCACCCGGCGAGCGTATTTCCCAGAAGTACAACCAAGCCGGTCACAAGATTGAAAGTGCCAAAGGCGCTCCCCTTAAGATGGTCCGGCGTCGCGGAAGCAATCATTGTGCCCAGCAATCCTTGCGAAAACCCCATGTGCAACCCCCAAAAGACGGTCCCGAGCACATAACCCCATACAGTCGCAGCGAACGCGAGCGTCAGATGCCCAGCAATGAGGAACCCAAGGCTCCAGATGAGTAGGCCTAACGTTCCCACCCGGTCCGACACCCTCCCCACAGGAAACGCCGTTAGGGCGTAGGCGGCGTGCATGATAATGAGCGACAGCGGAACCCATGAGGGTCTGAAACCCGCCTCAAGCCCCTTCAGTAGCACGAAAGCCTCACTAAACCGGGCCAGCATAATTATCGAGGCTAAGCCGATCACGGCCCAGACTGAACGATTGAGCCTGAGTGCATCAGAAAGCCGGAAGTCACCGCGCTTCATCGGGTAGTTTTCCGCTGGTTCTTTCACAAAGAAGATCAGTACGAACATGCAGAGCGCTGCGGGTATAACCGCGACCAAGAATACCGCCTGAATGTCTCCAGCGAGCAGGATCATTGCCCCCACCGCAACGAGCGGCCCCAGGAAACCACCGATGGCGTCGAGCGACTTCCGCAACCCGAAGCTCGCCCCACGGATCTCCGGCGGGCTCACAGCGGCAACCAGTGCGTCGCGCGGCGTGCCACGAATACCTTTGCCTACCCTATCCATGGCTTTCGCTAGAACGATCTGGTCCAAACTAATAGCCCAGGGAAAAACAAAGCGAGACAGCGCCCCCAGCCCGTAACCTAGAACCGCCAGCGGCTTTGCCCGCTTGCTGATATCGGCCAGCACGCCAGATAGGAATTTGGTCATGGTGGCGACCGCGACTGACAAGCCCTCAATGAAACCAATCGCTAAGGCTGACGCTCCCAGACCGCCCGCAAGATAGAGCGGGAGGAGCGCGTTAATCATCTCAGAGGAGACGTCCATCAGTAGACTTACAAAACCCAGCATCCAGACTGTGATAGGAATAGGCAGACGTTTCTGGACGCTAACGGTCTGGACAGTTGAGGAGGAAGTCATAGCAGCTCCAAAGAGGGTATGTTTCTAAAAGTAAGTTCAGGCATCACAAATCAATGGCAAAAAATCCGCAAACCTGCCCCTAAAGCGCAACGCGTGACAACACTGTAAAACGCAACACCACAACAGCCCCCATCCCGGCCCGACAATAATCCGACAAAAGTCCGACGCTTTGCCGACAGGGTCAATTCACCGGGGTCGGCAGCGGTTTGCCCTCAAAAAACGCGATGAGGTTGGCGCATTGTGCAATCGACATGTCGCGGCGGGTTTCCACGGTCGAGGAGGCCTGATGCGGCTGCAAAAGCACGTTGGGCAGCGCGATGAGGCGCGGGTCCACATGCGGTTCATTGTAGAACACGTCGAGGGCAGCGCCTGCGATTTTACCGGTTTCCAACGCCTCGATCAGCGCCTCTTCATCGATACAGGTGCCACGGGCGATGTTGATCACCACCCCGCGCGCGCCGAGCGCTTCAATCGCCTCACGCGACAGGTATCCCTTGGTTTTGTCGCCGCCCACGACAGCGACGACCATCCACTCCACGGCACGCGCCAGAGACACCACATCCTCGCCGTGATAGGTCCATCCCTCCGGCGTGTCCTTGGCGCTGCGCGAGGTGTAATGCACCTCCATGCCAAAGCCTGCGCAGCGATCCGCGATGGCGCGCCCGATCCGGCCCATGCCCGCGATCCCGACGGCGGCACCTGACATTTTTCTGTTCAAAGGCAATTCCTTACCGGATTTCCACGTGCCATACCGCACCCAGGCATCGCCTTTGACGATCTCACGCGACCACGCCAGCATCATCGCCAAAGCAAGGTCCGCCACATCCTCGTTGAGCACGTCGGGCGTGTTCGTGACTTTGATCCCGCGCGCTGTCGCCGCAGCCACGTCGATGGCGTCATAGCCCACGCCGAATTGCGAGATTATCCCGAGGTTCGGAAACAGATCCATGGTCGCCCCATCGATCGGCTTGTGCCCCTTGTTGGCAATGGCTTTCACCGCCGCCCGCGCCTCATCCGACATCGCCGCGCGTGCCTCGGGCGTGCCCGCCAAAACCGCAGAGCCGACCGCCTCGATCCGGGCTTTTTCGTCATCGGAAAAATACGGGGCGGAAATAAGAATGGCGGGGTGGGTCATGATCAGCCTCTCCTCTCAGGATGCAAACTTGGGCGCAAACTTGGCCGCAAAACGCGGGTGTTGCATTTTTCCTAAGCGATCCTTCCGCATAAGAAAACCAAAGCCGCGTAAGTTGCGCGAAAAATATGACACGCATGATCTAAAGCGGCGCAAAAACACACAAGCATCACATCACGAGCACGCCAATGCCCATACGTAAACGAGGCAAGTTTCCCGCCCCCATCCCTTGACCTCACCTCTCACATGTATATACACCGTATAGGCATGAAGGGGATGATCATGGCTCCAAAAAACAAAAAAGACAGTTCACTTATTATTCGGCTGCCAAAGGAAGACCGCGATGCGTTCGTGGCCTTGTGCGAAGACATGGACACCTCCGCCTCTCGCGAGTTGCGCGACCATATCCGCAAGTTTTTAAAAAAGAATTCCAAGAAAGGATCGTAACCCGTGAAAACGCTTCTCGTTGCCAACAGCAAGGGCGGTTCGGGCAAAACGATGACGGCAATCACATTGGCAGCCGCTCTCCGAGCCAATGGCAAGCGCGTGACCATCGCCGATGCAGACCCGCAGCAATCCGCGCGCATGTGGGGCAAACGGCGGTCGGCCTATGCCGCCCATATCCCGGTTTTGAACTGGTCCGAAAACGCGCAGCCTTCGGTGCCGAAAAAGACCGAATGGCTGGTGATCGACAGCGGCGCAGGGCTTGAAAGCGATGCCGCCAAGGTGCTTCTCAAAGACGCCGACGTTATGATCACGCCGATCATGGCCTCCATGTTCGATGAGCTGGCAGTCAAGCGTTTCCTCAAATCCCTGAGCGATCTGAAACGCATCCGCAAAGAAAAGGTGGACATCATCCCTATCGGCTCGCGTATCGACCCGCGCCGCAAGGACGGGCGCCTGCTCAAGGAGTTTCTCGAAGCCAACGGGCAAGAGCTTGCGACGATGATTTCGGAGCGCGCGGCTTACATTGATCTGGCCCGCGAAGGCCTATCGATTTTTGATCAGTCTCAGGCGAAATATCAGCCGATGAAAGAGCAGTGGAAACCCGTACTCAAACGGCTCGGCGTGAAGCTCTGAACCTGCCCCCAAGTTTTCCTACCTCTGGCTCCATGATCGATGGCTGACAGCATGCGGCCAATCTGTCACGCATATGTCATGGCCGGGCACTAGACCGCCCGGACATCGACCTGACTGAGTACGGAGCCTGCCATGATCCCCACCGCCTTTACCGCCCCCGGCCGTTTCTGGCGCGGCAACCTGCATACGCATTCGACGCTGTCCGATGGTTGTCTGGACCCCGCCGAGGTCTGCCGTCGTTACAAGGCGGAAGGCTATGATTTCATTGCACTGACCGATCATTTCATCGGTATGTATAGCTATCCGCTGGCCGACACACTGCCGTATCGGGAGACTGGCTTCACCACCCTTCTGGGCGCTGAATTGCATTCCGGGGCGATGGAAAACGGCGAGCTTTGGCATATTCTTGCGGTCGGTCTACCCACAGATTTCGAGCCTTCGAACTCTCCGGGCTTCCTGCCTGTCGAGGATCAGGAAACCGGGCCGGAGATTGCACGCCGCGCACGCGACGCGGGGGCTTTCGTCGCCGTCGCGCACCCACAATGGTCAGGCATGAGCCTATCAGATGCGCGCTCCATCGAGGCGGCCCATGCGGTCGAGATTTACAACCACGGCTGCGCCATGGGCTGTGACCGGGCCGACGGGGCGTTTTATGCTGATCTGCTTTTGTCTGAAGGGCGCGACCTGAGCCTGATCGCCACGGACGATGCGCATTTCACCGAGCCCGACCATTTTGGTGGCTGGGTGATGGTGAAAGCCGAAGACCTAACGCCGGACGCGCTGCTGGAAGCGCTCAAGCGCGGCGATTTCTACAGCTCCCAAGGCCCCGAACTGCGCCACGTTGAGGCCAGCAAAGGCAGCGTCATCGTCGAAAGCAGCGCCGTCTCTTCGGTCATCGTGCAGGGTCACGGGACCGCCGCAACCGCCGTGCACGGCGACAGCATGACCCGCGCCGAGGTGCCGCTTCCCCGGCTTTACAACAGCCCTTGGCTGCGCGTCACCGTGATCGACCGCGCGGGCAAACGGGCATGGTCCAACCCGATCTCGAACCCCGGCTTCGTGGGCAAATCCTAAAACGCGCTCAAAATTCAGGCAGATATGAAGGTTGAACCGCAACCGTGCTTAGGCCGGCGCAACTGCGGTGACTTCCACCTCGACCTTGAACTCTTCGCGGGTGAACCCGGTGACGATCACCAAAGTCGAAGCCGGTTTCACGGCCACCTCTTCGAGCCATGCATCGCGCACCGCCATATAGGTCGGGAAATCTTCGCGGCGCGTCACGAAAGCGCTCACCCGCAGCACACAGTCACGCCCCGCGCCCGCCTCGGCCAGAATGGCGTCGATATTGGCAAAACATTGCTCTGCCTGTGCTTTAACCCCTTCGGGGCAACTTCCGTCAGGAGCGAGACCAAGCTGACCTGAGGTCACGATGACCCGCCCGCCCGCAGGCCCCATGACGCCATGATTATAGGCCCCGAAAGGGGCAGCGATGGAGGCGGGGGTGAGGGGGGTGGTCATGAGCGCAGGCCTTTGCTTTGAGATTCGCTTTTCGCAATTTGTCATGCCACTTCGGAGCGGAAGGCGCCCCTATTGTGTACAATCCCGGATGCGATACTCCCGCCTATCGCTCTAAATTTGACCACATGGCCAGAAAATCGCACGCAATTTAGGCATATGCGGATTGTATGCAATTTCCCCCAACGCCACCCGGTGCGTCTCCCCTCAACTGATCGCTAACGTGGTCTGCGGAATTTCACCCACGGAGAATTTACATGACCATGAATCGCGTCCTCGCGGGGCTTGCCCTTGCCGCGACCACCTCGACCGCAGCCCTCGCAGCGGACCTCACGCCGGTATCCTTCGGCACCAACTGGCTGGCTCAGGCCGAGCACGGCGGCTATTACCAAGCCGTGGCCGATGGCACCTACGCCGCATGCGGTCTTGACGTGACCATTCAGCCGGGCGGACCGCAGGTCAACAACCGCGCGCTGATGATGGCGGACAAGATCCAGTTCCACATGGGCGGCGACCTTCTGCAGGCGTTCAACGCCGCGAAAGAAGGCATCCCGGTCGTGGCCGTGGCCGCCACTTTCCAGAAACACCCGCAGGTCATCATTGCCCACCCGGGCGTTGCCGAGACCTTCGAAGACCTGAAGAAAACCACGCTTTTGATCGGCGACAACGGTTTTGCCTCCTACTATCAGTGGATGATCGCCGCTTACGGCTTCACCATCGAACAGCGCGAGCCCTACACGTTCAACCCGGCGCCCTTCCTCGCCGATGAGACAAAATCCATGCAGGGGTTCCTGTCGTCGGAGCCCTATGTGATCGAGAAAGAGGGCGGTTTTACCCCCGACGTCTTCCTGATCGCGGACGCCGGCTATTCGACCTATGCGACCACCATCGAGACGATGCAAAAGACCATCGACGAAAGCCCCGAAGCCGTGAAGTGTTTCGTCGATGGCTCCGCTAAAGGCTGGTACAACTACCTCTACAATGACAACTCGGCTGCGAACGAGATGATCATGGCGGACAACCCCGACATGACCCAAGATAAGATCGACTACGCCATCGAGAAAATGAAATCCGAAGGCATCGTCGACAGCGGCGACGCGCTTGAG
Source organism: Celeribacter sp. ULVN23_4 (assembly GCF_054788345.1). Taxonomy (NCBI): domain Bacteria; kingdom Pseudomonadati; phylum Pseudomonadota; class Alphaproteobacteria; order Rhodobacterales; family Roseobacteraceae; genus Celeribacter; species Celeribacter sp. ULVN23_4. The sequence continues at coordinate 44,402 of NZ_JBTVYO010000008.1, forward strand.
CTCGGCATCGGTGCGATGACCGATGAGAAGATCAAAGACTTCTACGACAAGATGGTCGACGCGGGCGTGATCGAAGCCGGTCTGGATTACTCCGCCGCCTACACGCTGGACTTCACCAACGAAAAAGTTGGCATGGACCTGAAATAAGGCCCTGTCTTACGACACTCGTGGGGGCGGCATTTTCCGCCCCCGCCGACCAAGACGCGAAAGACGCACATGACCCCTCCCACCTCCATTCCCCCCATGGGCCAGCGCGAAAAGCTGTTGGACATGTCCAATGTGGACAAGGTTTTCAACGGCAATGTCGTAGCGCTCAAGGATATGAACCTGACCGTGAACCAAGGCGATTTCATTTCGCTTCTGGGTCCGTCGGGCTGCGGCAAATCCACGGCCCTGCGACTGATTTCCGGGCTGATGCGCCCAACCTCCGGTCATATTACGTGGGACGGCGGCATGAAGACCGGCGATCTGGGCGTGGTGTTCCAGGAACCGACCCTGATGCCTTGGGCGACGGTTGAGCAGAACGTCTGGCTGCCCTTCCGTCTGCGCGGCAAATCCATCCGCGACGTGCAAGACGAGATCATGTGGGCGCTCAAGATGGTGGGTCTGGAGAAATTCCAGAAAAGCTACCCGCGCGAATTGTCCGGCGGCATGAAGATGCGGGTGTCGATCGCCCGCGCTCTGGTGACCGAACCGCGGCTGATCCTGATGGACGAGCCCTTTGCGGCGCTCGACGAGATCACCCGTCACAAATTGAACAACGACCTTCTGGAACTGCGCGAGAAGCTCAAATGCACGGTGATTTTCGTGACCCACTCTGTGTTTGAATCCGTCTTCCTGTCGGACCGCATCGTCGTCATGGCGGCGCGTCCGGGCCGCGTGTCTTCCGAGGTCACCGTCGATGCGCCCTACCCGCGCACCGAAGAATTCCGCACCTCGGCAGAATATGCAGACCTCTGCCGCAAAGCCTCCGAGGCGCTGCATGCGGCAATGAACGAACATGGCGCGAGGGCTTCGGCATGAGCACGACCGATATGAACACGGCCCCTGTGGTCGATGAAGAAGAACTCCGCTACGCCCGTGCCCAGAAACGCGAGCGGATCGCGAAATGGGTTCTGCCCGTGGTGGTAATCGCCTTGGCTGTTTTCCTCTGGGATCGGGTGGTCGTCTGGAACGATATCCCGCACTATATTCTGCCCGGACCGGGGCTCGTGCTTGAGACCCTGTTCAAGGACTGGGGGATGCTGTCCTCCGCACTTATGGTGACGCTCAAAATCACTCTGGCGGCGCTTGCGGTCGCTGTGATCGGCGGCGTGGGGCTTGCGATCCTGTTCACCCAGTCGCGCTATTTCGAGATGTCCTTCTATCCCTTCGCGGTCATCTTGCAGGTGACGCCGGTGGTCTCTATCGCGCCGCTGATCTTCATCTATGTCGACAGCCGTCTGGCGGGGCTTCTGCTCTGCGCTTGGATCGTGGCCTTCTTCCCGATCCTCTCGAACACCACGCTCGGCCTCAATTCGACCGATCATAACCTGCGCGATCTCTACAAGATTTACGGCGCGACGCGCTGGCAGCGTCTTCGTTACTTGCAACTGCCGACGGCTCTGCCCTATTTCCTTGGTGGCCTGCGCATCGCTGGTGGCCTGTCCCTGATCGGGGCCGTGGTCGCCGAATATGTCGCCGGCACCGGGGGCATCGGCTCCGGACTTGCTTTCCGCATTCTAGAGGCGGGCTATCGCCTCAACATTCCGCGCATGTTCGCGGCGCTTCTTCTGATCGCGGCCACAGGGGTCGTGATCTTCACCGCAGCCTCGCTTCTCAGCCACATGTTGCTGCACAAATGGCACGAAAGTGCAATCAAACGGGAGTCATAAGGACTTATATGAGCTTTTGCGTTCTGCCCAGCGGCGCGAAGACACTTCGAAATGTCACGGTCCCGGCCTGCCTCATCGGCCAGCCCGGCGACCTCATCAAAACCGATCTCACGATCAAAGACGGAAAGATCACGCAAACGGACGCTGGGCAACCGGCCGAAACCGTGATCGACATGAAGGGGGCCATGGTCTTCCCGGCCTTTGTCGATATGCACACCCATCTCGACAAGGGTCACACATGGCCCCGCGCCAGCAATCCTGACGGCACCTTCATGGGCGCATTGGAAACGGTGCGCGCGGACCATGCCAACTGGACGGCCAAGGACGTCGAGGCCCGTATGGATTTCGCGATGCGCTGCGCCTATGCGCATGGTACGAAAGCCATCCGCACCCATATCGACAGCCTCGATGATCTCGCCTCCTCCTCTTTTGGCGTGGTCAAACGGATGCAAGAGAAATGGGCCGGAAAGATCGATCTGCAAGCGTCCTGTCTCGTCGCCATCGACAAGATTTTCAAAGATCAGGGCGACTTCCCCGCGATCGCGAAAATCGTGGCTGATGCAGGGCAAATCCTCGGCTCGGTCACCTACCCGGTGCCGGACCTGAAAGAGCGTCTGCTCGATTTCTTCCATTACGCGATGCTTTACGATCTCGACGTGGATTTCCACGTTGACGAGACGGATGATCCCACCTCCGACACGCTGCGCACCATCGCCGAGACGGTGCTTGAGCTTGGCTTCAAGAACAACGTCACGGTCGGCCATTGCTGCTCGATCTCCGTCATGCCCGATGAGGTCGCGGAAGAGATCATCGCGCTGGTCGCCAAGGCCGGTCTCAACGTCGTCTCCCTGCCGATGTGCAACATGTATCTGCAGGACCGCTACAAAGGCCGCACGCCGCGCTGGCGGGGCGTGACCATGGCGCATGAGCTGAACGCGGCAGGGGTCAACGTGTCCTTTGCCTCTGACAACACACGCGATCCGTTCTACGCCTATGGCGATTTGGACATGATCGAAGTGATGCGCGAGGCGACCCGGATTTGCCATCTCGATCACACGGACGAGCCTTGGGTGCAGGCGTTCCTCTCCAACCCGGCGAAGGCCTGTGGTTTTGACACACCGACTTTGACCGAAGGCGCTCCCGCCGATCTGGTCATCTGCAACGCACGCGGCTGGACCGAACTTTTCGCCCGCCCGCAATCCGACAGGGTCGTCCTCAGGGACGGAGATCCCATCGACCGCACCCTGCCGTCCTACTCTGAACTCGATGCAATCGTGAGCTGATCCCATGTCCGATATGAAACCGAACGTCGCCGCCTGTAAGGCCGAGCTTTCCCATCTGGAAATCGAAGAAAACCCCGCCACCGTCCGCAACAAATCGCGGGACTTCTTTTGGTACTCCCCGGTTCTGAAGGCCGAGATGGACCATCTTCAAGCCGATTTCGTGGTGAACCCGAAATCTGAGGAAGAGGTCATCGAGGTTCTCAAGACCTGCTATAAACATGACGTCCCGGTCACCTGCCGTGGCGGTGGCACGGGCAACTACGGTCAGGCGATGCCTTTGGCCGGTGGTTGCGTCATGCACCTCACCGGGATGAACAAGATCAAGGAAATCGGCGCGGGCTATGTCGTGGCTGAGCCGGGCATCATCATCAAGGAGATGGATGCCGAGCTGAAAGAGAAATCCGGTCAAGAGCTGCGCATGTTCCCCTCGACCTATTCGCAGGCCTCGCTTGGCGGCTTCATCGCGGGCGGCTCCGGCGGGGTCGGTTCCGCCAACTGGGGCGCGCTGCGCGATCTCGGCAACATTGACCGTCTGCGTGTGATCACCATGGAAGCCGAGCCCCGCGCGCTCGAATTCACCGGCGAAGAACTGCACCGCGTCTCCCACGCCTATGGCACCAACGGCATCATCACCGAGATCGAAATGCCGCTCGCACCCGCCTATGAGTGGGTCGAGATGTTCGTGCGCTTTGACACCTTCCGCGCCGCCACCGAATTCGCCGGCCAACTGACCGCTGAGCCGGGCATCCTGATCAAACTCGCCTCGGTCTACGCCGCCCCCATCGCCTACAAATACTTCCAACGCGTCAAGAAACACGTGACCGAAAACGATCACCTCTGTGGCGTCATGGTCGCCCCGCATTCCATGGCAGGGTTCCAGACGCTTCTCGATCGCTTTGAAGGCGGCGAAGTCATCTACCGTTCTGACGACGTGCAATGGGACCGCCATCCGGGGCCGGTCTTTGAATATGGCTGGAACCACACCACTTTGCGTGCGCTCAAGTTCGAGAAAGACCTGACCTATCTCCAAGTCCGTTACGGCAATGACATTGAGAAGATCATGACCGCCTACGAGACCTTCAAAGACGATCTTTACATGCACCTCGAAGTGATGCGCGAGGGCGCGGGCCTGTCCTTCGCGGGCCTGCCGATCGTCTTCCCGAAAGACAAGGCGCAGCTCGACGATCTGGTCGCCAAACACGAGGCGATGGATTGCATGATCTTCAACCCGCACCGTTACACGCTTGAAGAAGGCGGTCGTCAGTCCACCGACAAACGCCAGCTCGACTTCAAACGCGAGGCGGACCCGAAAGGTCTTCTGAACCCCGGCAAGATGATCGCTTGGGACGAGCCGGACTTCGATTATGCGGATATGTATTCCTACGCAAAAATCCTGCCGAAGCCGGAAAGCGAAGGTGCACAATGAGCAGCAAAGGACGCGTCCTTGTCCTCTACGCCCACCCCTGTTCTGAGTCCTTCAACGCGGCGGTGCATGAGGTGGTCGTGGAGACCCTGAAAAAATCGGGCTGGGAGGTCGATGATTGCGACCTCAACGCCGAAGGCTTCCAGCCGGTCCTGACCACCGAAGGGCGCCGGGGCTATCACGATGAGCCGGAGAATATCGAACCGGTGCGCGACTATGTCGAGCGGCTTCAGGCCGCCGATGCGCTGGTCATGGTCTTCCCGGTGTGGAACTTTGGCTATCCGGCCATCCTCAAGGGCTTTCTCGACCGGATTTTCCTGCCGGGTGTGTCGTTTAAGCTGATCGACGGCAAGGTCCGCCCGGGCCTCACCAACATCAAGAAGCTCTACGCCTGCACCACCTATGGCGGCACCCGCTGGCGCGCCATGATGAATGCCGATCCGCCCCGCAAATGCGTCACCCGCGCAGTGTGGTACGCTTGCGGCATGCCGAAGAAGAAATACATCGCCTGCTACGACATGAACCGCAACGAGGAGCCGAAGCTCAAAGCGCATCTCGAAAAGGTGCGGCGTGAGATGGAGGCGATGTGATGCAGACCTTCCAAGACGCCGCACGGTCGTCTGACCTGGGGCGGGCGAACCAACCTCTGACTGGCGTGCTTTATGCCAGCCAAATCCGGGCGTCTCACACGCATGATTGCGACGTCGCAAAATCGCCTGCCCTCGGGCAAGTCAGGCGATCGCGCGGCGGCCTGCGGCCTTTATTCCGCGCAGGGGAGCTTCATTCATGAAACGCGCCCTCGTCGTTTATTGTCACCCGCGCGACACCTCGTTCAATCACGGGATCAAAGACCTTGTGATGTCGCGGCTTGAGAACGCGGGGGTCGAATATCGGCTCCGCGATCTCTATGCAGAAGGCTTCGATCCCGTGCTCTCCGCGCATGAGCACGAGATTTACGAGAACGTCCCGGAAAACCGCGCGCTGGTGGACCGCGATTGCACCGATCTTGAATGGTGCGACAGCCTGATCTTCATCTATCCGACCTGGTGGTATGGCCTTCCGGCGATGCTCAAGGGCTGGCTGGACCGCTCGATGGTTTCGGGCGTGGCCTTCATCATGCCGGAAAACTTCGGCGATGATATCAAACCGGGTCTCACCCATATCAAGAAGCTTGGCGTCTTCACCACCTGCGGGGCCTCTCGCTGGCTGACGTTCTTCGTCGGCGCGCCGGGCAAACGCACGTTGATGCGCGGGCTGCGGGTGATCCTCGCCAAACGCTGCAAAACCGCATTCGCCGCGCATTTCCTGATGGACAGCTCGACACCTGAGAGCCGTGCCAAACACCTTACAAAGGTGCAAAAACGGCTCGACCGGTTGATTGGTGCCCCTCTGCCGAAAGGATCGTAAAACATGGAAATTCCTGTTCTCAACTGGCAACGCTTCGCCTCCGGCTCGGACGTGGAGGGCTTTGTCAAAGACCTCGGCCACGCCTGTCGCGACACCGGTTTTTTCCTCATCAAAGGTCATGGCATCCCCGAAGACCTGATTGCGGACGTCTTTGCCAAGGGCGACGAATTCTTCGCCCGTCCGATTGCGGAAAAATCCAAGATCGATATCCGCAACAACCCGCACAACCGCGGCTGGGCCTGTCAGGGTTCCGAGGCACTGGACGAAAAATCCGGCCAGATGGACCGCAAGGAAGCCTTCAACGTCGGGTTCGACCTGCCCGCCGATGATCCGCGCGTCATTGCGGGCGAACCGTTTCGCGGCGTCAATGTCTGGCCCGAGGTCGACGGGTTTCGCGACACGATGCTCGATTACTACGACGCCGTTCTGCATCTCTCCGTCGCGCTTCACCGCGCGTTCGAGATGGATCTGGACCTGCCCGAAGGCTACTTCCCGCCGCATTTCACCGAACCAATGGCGACCTTGCGCGTCCTCTCCTACCCGGCGGCCCCGGATGGAGAAGGCATCGGCGCGGGGGCGCATACGGATTACGGCTCGGTCACAATGCTGATGACGGATGGTGTCGGCGGGCTTCAGGTCAAACCGCGTGGGGGCGATTGGATCGATGTCCCGCATATGCCCGGCGCTTATGTCGTCAATATCGGCGATTGCCTGATGCGTTGGTCGAATGACATTTACGTCTCGACCCCGCACCGGGTGCTGCCTCCGAAACAGGCCCGCCGCTCCATCGCCTTTTTCCTCGACCCGAACCCGGACAGCGTCATCGACGCCCTGCCCGGCACCGGCGCGCCGAAATACCCGGCGGTCAGCGGGGCTGATTATCTGCGGTCGCGACTGGATGCGACCTACACACCGAAGGAAGTGAAATGAGACGCTTTGATTGGGCCGAGTTCCGCACCACGGAATTCGCCGATTTCGATCCTGAAAAAACCATCGTCATCCTGCCGACCGCCGCCGTGGAACAACACGGCCCGCATCTGCCGGTGGGCGTGGACACCTATATTAACGAAGGCATGTTGGCCCAACTCCGCGCCACCTGCCCTGAGGATGTGACGATCCTGATCCTTCCGGTTCAGGCGGTCGGGAAATCGAATGAACACATCCACGCCAAGGGCACGCTGACCTATACGGCCAAAACCGCGCTCGACGCCTGGACCGAGATCGGGCTTTCCGTGGCCCGCGCCGGTCTCAAGAAGATGGTGATCGTCAATTCCCACGGCGGCAACCTTGATCTGATCTCCATTCTGGGCCGCGAATTGCGCGTGCAGGCGGGAATGTTGGTCGTGAAATGCCAATGGGGCAATTTCGGCAAGCCGGAGGGCATGTATAGCGCGCAGGAAAGCAGCTACGGCATCCACGGCGGTGATCTTGAGACCTCTCTAATGCTGCATTTCAAACCGCATCTGGTGGATATGACCAAGGCCGAGGACTTCCGCTCCACCGCAGAGACCGCACCGATCTCTCCGATTGGGCCGGTGAACCTTGCGTGGGTGTCGAAAGACCTGAACCCGAAAGGCACCGTGGGCGAGGCGCATCTGGCAACGGCTGAAAAGGGTGCTGCGACCTGTGCGCATCAGGTGGCGGGTTTTGTCGACATGCTGAAAAAGTTTCGCGATCTCTCAACGGCAGGCTACGCTCGGACGATCCCGGAGTGAGGGCGAGCGCCTGCCCGTGGGGTGGCGCGCCAACCTTTGAGCAGTGCAGTTTATGCCAGCCAAATCCGTAGTCCATTGAGACGACGTCAGACGCCGAAAAGCGCCAGCCCGCCGGAACGGGCAGGCGCTCGCCCGGCACCTGCGGTGCTATTCGGGCGAAGAAAAAGGGGGCCAATTGGCCCCCTTTCTCATTCCTCAGTTTTCGGCGCGGTAATCCCGCCGAACGCCCCACCGAAAGCCGAGGGGCTTTCCGCTTTCGGAGCCGGTGCCGGAGCGCTGCCCCCCACGCCTCCAAAAGCACCGCCAAAAGCGCTGTCGGGTTTCGGCACGGTCACGCCCTGCTCCGCCTCCTGCGCTTCGATCTTCTTGCGTTGCTCGGCGCGCAGCGCTTCCTGACGGTCGAGTTTTTCCTGCAAGATTGCAGATTCACAGACAGAACTGTCATGACGCGAGCCCGCATAGGAAATCCCACCGATCACCGCGACGAGGATGGCAAAGACCACGCCCGGATGGGTCAGCGCCCGTGTCACCGGGTTCACATAGAGCGGCGAACGCGAAGCGCGGCCACCGGATTCTGCCTCTTTGCGGCGTTGATAGGCCTCATTGGTCAAAGCCCCGACCAGAGTGATCGTGATGATGATCACCGCCAAAGCCGACAGAGACGGATCGGTCCCAAGGCGCACCTTGGAGGCCAGCGCCGTGGTGAAGGTGCTTTCCGAAAGAACCGTGAACACGGTGGTGTTGTAGTTCTCGAAAGACGCCAGAAGCGTGATGAAAGCCGCAGAGCCAATCGCAGGCGCCATGAACGGGAGAAGGATCTTGCGAAACGCCTGCCCCGGCGTCGCCCCCAGATCCAGCGCCGCTTCCGTCTGGGTCGCATCGAAACGCTGAAGACGCGCGATGAAGACCAGCATGGCATAGGCGGAGATAAAGGTGATCTGACCGACGATGGTCAGGAAATACCCGTTATAGAGGAATCCCGCCCCCATCCCGCGCGAGATTTGCCCCCACAGAACGATGGTCGAAATACCGAGCACCACACCCGGGATCAGGATCGGCAGGATCAGCACCGTGTAGAGCATCGAGCGGAGCTTGGAGGGCAGCTCCGAGAGCGCCAAGGCCCCCGCCAACCCGATGGGCACGGCCAAGGCCACCACGCCAACCCCGATGATCACGGAGTTCAGCAAGCCTTCCATCAGGCGGGCATTGCCGAACAGCTCGCCGAACCAATTGGTCGTAAAGCATTCCCAAGGCGCAACGCGCGGGAATTTCGACGAGTTGAACGCAGTGGCCGCCATGATGATCAGGGGACCGAACAGGAAGGAGAAGAACGCGATCGCGTAAGCGCCGCCGAAAAGTGTATTCCTGTTCATTTGCCGATCTCCCCGACGGAGACCTTGAACACGCGCATCATCAGAAGCACGAAGCTGATACAGGTGACCAGAAGCACCACGGCATAGGCCGAGCCTCTGGGCCAGTTCGAGCTTTCATTGAACCATTGATAAATCACCTGCGTGAACCACAGAGACGACGGCCCGCCCAAGATTTGCGGCGCAGCCAGCGCCCCGGCGGTCAGCATGAAGACCATAGTTGCACCAGAGGCGATGCCCGGTTTTGCCATCGGCAGAACAACGCGCCAATGCACCCGCCACAGGGGCGCGCCCATGTCGCGGGCGGCTTCGACCTGCGTGTGATCTAGCGCTTCAACTGCGTTGTAAATTGGGAAGATCATCAGAAGGATGTACGCATAGGCCAGCCCGCAATAGAGCGCCACATCGGCCCGAATGAAATCCACCGGCGTATCCCAAAGACCAAGCTGCATCCCCCAAGTGTTCACCACGCCCGTCGATCCGAACAGCACACGGAACGCAAAGGCCCGAAGGATTTCGTTGATCCAATAGGGAATGATCAGCCCGATCACCATGAGACGGGCCGCAACGCCCTTGGCCCCATGCGCGAGGATATAGGCGATGGGATAGCAGATGATCACATCAATCGCCGTCACGATCAGCGCCGCGATCAGCGTGCGCACAAGGATCATGATGTCGAGCGTGTTCACCGAGCCATCGTTATTGAAGAAAAAGCTGCGGTATTGCTCCAGCGTGTAGTGATCCGCCTCGGTGCCGAGCTGATCGGCGGGCAGGTTGAAGCGGAAGGAATAATCCAGCATCGAAAGCTGCGGCAGGGTGATGAACACGACGACCCAAAGCGTCACCGCGATGGCGATAAAGAGCGCCGCGCCCATGCCGTGTTTGGCGAGCAAGGTGGTGTAGGCAAGTTTCAACTGTTTCATGATTCAGACGCCATATGCCCGACCGGAAGGATGGTGCCGTTCATCGGCGCAAAGCCCAGAGACAGGCTTTCGCCCTGCCCGGGAAGGCTGCCTGCGAGACCTGCATTCACCATAGAGATGCGCAATTCGCTTTCTCCGGCTTTGGCGAAGACATGGTTGGTCGCGCCTTCGAACTCCTGACGTGCGAGGGTCGCTTGGAACGCGTTCTCGGCCGCGCCGGGAATAAGCTGTTCGGGGCGCACGAAGAGCAGAGCTTCATCGCCAGCCTTATATTTGCGCCCACCGCCGACACGGGCCTCAAACGTGCCCATCGGGGTCTCAAGCGCCGCCGTCTCGCCGGACTGGCCCTTGATGACGCCCTGCAACGCATTGTTCTCGCCCACGAAAGACGCCACGAAAGCGGAGCGCGGACGGTTGTAGATGCGATCCGGCTCGCCCACCTGTTCGATCACGCCACGGCTCATCACCGCCACACGGTCCGACATGGTCAATGCCTCGCCCTGATCGTGGGTGATGTAAATGAAGGTCACGCCGACCTGTTTCTGGATCGCACGCAACTCCGTGCGCATGTGCTGGCGCAGCTTGAGATCGAGCGCGGAGAGAGGTTCGTCCAACAGAAGAATATCCGGCTCCACCGCCAAAGCGCGTGCAATCGCAACGCGCTGTTTCTGACCGCCCGACAGCTCGCCCGGTTTCTTGTCGCCAATCCCCGGCAGCGCGATCATCTCCAAAAGCTCGTCCGCTTTCTTGCGACGCTCTTTCTTCGACACGCCCCGCACTTCCAGAGGGAAGGCGATGTTCTCGGCCACGGTCATCAGCGGGAAGAGCGCGAGATGCTGGAAAATCAGCGCGGTCGGGCGTTTGTTCGGGCCGACACCGGCCATATCCCTGCCGCCGATCAGAACCTTGCCTTCGGTCGGCTCGGAGAAGCCGGAGATACAGCGCAGCATGGTGGTTTTGCCGCAGCCGGACGGACCGAGGAAGGAAAAGAATTCGCCGGAATTGATTTTGAGATTTGCGTTGTCCACAGCGGTGAAATTGCCGAAGCGGATCGTGACATGGTCGAGGAGGACGGAGCGATCTGGGAGGGTGTCGGGCATGTTGCCTCTCGTTTTGATGATCTGGATATGAAAAGGCCCCGCACGTCAGCACGGCGGGGCCTGATCGGGATTAGGCTGAGAGGAACTTGTTGGTGAACTCGGTGCGCATTTCCGAGTACCACGGCGCCTCGGCCGGCCATGCGTTCAGGTTCGCCAAAGCGTCGCCCGGATAGGCGTCGGCGAAGTTCTTGGCATAGATTTCGCCGCCGTAGGCGTCTGCGCCCAGAACCGGAGAGTTGTAGCCATGCGTCTTGATCGCTTCACCAGCCCACTCCGGGTTGTAGCAAGCGTCGATGAAGGCATAGACCTGTTCGATGTTTTTCGCGCCGGTCGGCATCGCCATGCCGTCAACCCAAGCCATCGCGCCTTCGATCGGCGCGCGGTACATGACCGGCTCGCCCTCGTTTTTCAGAGCGATCGGCGGACCATCCCAAGTTTGACCAACGATGACACCTTCGTTCAGAAGACCGTTCTTCTGGGTGTCGGCGTCGTTCCAGATCAGCTTGATATTGCCTTTCTTTTCAATCGCGTGCTCGACAACCTTGGTCCAGACCTCGGTCATTTTCTCAGGCGTCTCATAAGCCGCCCACATGGAGCCCGGCTCCAGCATACCGAGACGTTCCATACCGAGGCCAAGGCCCAGCAGCATGGAGTGACCACGGCCCATGGTTTTGCCTGCGTTGGCATCGTCCCAGATGTCGTAATAGGACGGGAACTCGCCCGCCGGGGTGAACATGTCGGTGCGCCAGGCAACCCCTTCGGTGCCCCAGATATGCGGCACCCAGCAGCAACCACCGAAGTCCCAGTGCTTCTCGCCCAGAGCCATGGCCGGGTTGACCTTGGTGATGTCGATCTTGGTCATGTCGAACGGTTGCAGCAGGCCAAGCTCAGCCCACAGAAGGTTGCGGTTGACGGTCGGCGACACGATGTCGAAGCCTTCGCCATTCGTGGCTTTCAGCTTGTTGATGATCTCTTCATTGGAGCCGATACCGGTGAAGTTCAGTTTGATCCCCGTGGAACCCTCGAACGCCGACACGAAGCTCTCCGGCAGATAGTCGGACCACATCATCACGTTGATCTCGCCCGAAGATGCCAGCGCCTGACGGCTTACCACGGCCGGTGCGGCCAGACCGCCGAGAACCGTTGCGGTCCCTTTCAGAAAAGAACGGCGCTTCAGGCCTTTATTGGATTTGAATGTCGTCATGTCACTCCCCGTGAACGTGTTTGTTTTTGTGTCGTCGCAGCCCGGACTAAGGCCCATGCCGCGCCTGCAAAAGCCTAGGGGGCGCTGTTTGTCACATTTTAGAGCCAGAAGACCCTAATTATGGTGCCAGAGGGGGATTCCCTCTGTCGCCTTTCGTGCTGCACAATAGAGTGGCGTTCAGGCGAGCGCTATGCCCGTATCCGGGCAGGAACCGGACAGGATCGAAACGGCCTCGATGGCCGCCGCTGAGACGCCGGAATTCATGCCCGGAATTCATGAGAGAGAACCATGTTGGATCGCTATTTCGAACAGCCCTTTGATCAGAGCGCTTCGCTGCAACATCAGATTCAGGAACGCCTCATTCAGGCAATCCTCGATGGCGCGCTCTCGCCGGTCGATCCGCTGCCCTCCTCGCGCGATTTCGCCAAGACGCTCAAAGTGTCGCGCAACACGATCACCATCGTCTACGAACGCCTGCATCAGGATGGGTTCATCACCGCCAAACCCCGGCGCGGGTATTTCATCGACGAAAACTTCGTGCGCGAGAAACTCAACGTCGCGCCGCCGCGCCGCCAGATCGGCGAAGGCACGCTTCCCGACGTCTCACGTTTTCTGCCCCGCCGGTTCACCGAACAGCTCAACATCGCCAAACGCCCCGACTGGCGGCAGTTTCCCTACCCGTTCATCTACGGTCAGGTCGGCCGCGACGAGACCTCGGTCGCGCGCTGGCGCGATTGTTTGCGCCGCGCGGGCACCTCACGCCATGTCGGCACATGGGCCGACGATCTGGTTGATAGCGACGATCCTTTGCTTCTGGAACAAATCTCCCGCCGCGTGTTACCGCAGCGCGGGTTTCGGGCCGGACCGGATGAGCTTCTGATCACCGTCGGCGCGCAAAACGCGATCTGGATGGTGGCCGAGCTTTGCCTCGCGCCGGGGCGCGTCATTCACGTCGAAGACCCCGGCTATGTCGACGCCCGCAACATTTTCACAGCGCAAGGCGCGACGGTCATCCCCTCGCCCGTGGACCGCAAAGGCTTTAAATCCGGACCGAATTTGAGCGGGGCCGATATGGTCTATGTCACGCCGGGGCACCAAAGCCCGACCAATATCACCATGCCGATGGAGCGGCGGTTGGCGCTTTTGGAAGCCGCCTCGAAACAGGATTTCCTCATTCTCGAAGATGATTATGAGCACGAACTGAACTTCGTCGGCGCTCAGCATCCGACGCTCAAAGCGCTCGACGGTACGGGACGCGTGATCCATGTCGGATCGCTGACAAAGCCGCTGTTTCCCGGCATCCGCCTCGGCTTCATCGCTGCCGATCCCGAGATCATCCGCGAACTTCGGGTGCTCCGGCGGTTGATGTATCGCCACCCTTCCGCGCTGGCGCAACGGGCGATGGCGCTGTTTCTCTCCGAAGGCCATTACGACGCGCATATCCGCCGCCACCGCCGGGGAATGGCGGAAAAATGGCGGGTGATGCTGCGCGAGATCGACCGGCAATTGCCGGGCTGCGAGATGACAATGACCACGGGCGGATCGGGTGTCTGGATCACCCTGCCCGATGATCTGGACGCTGGTGCGGTCAAGACCGAGGCCGAAACACGGGGTGTTCTGGTCGAGGACGGCACGCCGCATTACCTGCGCGAAAATGCGCCGCGCAATCGCCTCAGACTTGGGTTCGGGGCGATTGATCTCGACAAGATCGCGCCCGGCATTGCGGAGCTGAATGCGGCGATTGAAACGGTCCGCGAGGGGCCGAAAAGCTAAATTTCGGCTGTCGGCAAAGCGTCGGACATCTGTCGGACTTTTGTCGGGCATGGGTCGGCCCAATTCGAAGGGCCGTGTTATCGATGCACCGCGAGACCCTGAGCTGTGATGTAGTGGAGGATGAAGGACTGCTTTGCGGGACTGAAGCCGCCTTTCGGATCAGACCGCCCGAGGGATGAGAATAGTAGCTTCCATGAACGTGACGGCGTTGCCTGACAGAAACACTCTCTGCTCGGTCAACTCGCAGTCCAGCCACCCACCACGCGCCGAAGCCTGAAAGCCCATCAGCCTGTCCCGCCCCAGCTTTGCAGCCCAATAGGGCACAAGCGTTGCATGGATGGACCCGCTGACTGGATCTTCGGGAATACCCGCGCCGGGTGCGAAATAACGCGAGACAAAATCTGCCGGAGCATCGTCAGCATCTACCCCTGTTACGACCAAGCCGACAGAGCCTAGCCTAGAAATTGCGGCCAGATCGGGCACGAAGTTCCGGACAGCCTCGGCACTGCCAAGGTCAACGAAGATGTTCTCGAAGTTCCGGAACATACCAACGAAGGGCACTGAGAAAATATCCGCAATTTCAAACGGCAGGCTCTCGATGGCTTCGGGGGCCAAGCGGGGAATATCGAGGCGGTAACTCCGCGCCTCTTTCGATACCCTGAGTTCGCCTACACGGGTATGAAATATTAGATCGGAATCGGCACCCTGCTGCGTGAACAGGATATGCGCCGTTGCCAAAGTGGCATGCCCACAGAAATCCACCTCATGTGCAGGGGCGAACCAGCGCAAATCCCATGCGCCATCTTGGCGAGGTTTGACAAAGGCAGTCTCGGCCAGATTGTTCTCCTGCGTGATGGCCAGCATCAGATCATCAGAAAGCCAGTCCTCAAGCACCAAAACGGCGGCGGGATTGCCAGCGAAAAGCTGATCGGTGAAGGCATCGACCTGATACATGCGCATGGGGAAACCTGAAGTTGAGAACGGATTTTCGATGTATAGAGGAAGTCGCCGACCGGCGGCAATGGGCTCAAAGCCGACTTCCGCCGCTGTCTGCTCATGTCGCCCAACCTAGCCTCCCCCTCAATCCATCGCGATCACAATCGTCTTCGAGCGGGTGAAATGCGCGAGCATGGCCTCCAGCGACGCCTCTTTGCCCAGCCCCGAACGCCCGAACCCGCCGTAAGACACGTTGGGTTGGATCGTGAGGTTCTGGTTCACCTGCACATAGCCCGCATTGAGGCGCGAGGTGGCGTCGAGGGCGGTGGAGAGATCTTCTGTCCAGACCGACGCGGCGAGGCCGTAGCGGCTGTCATTGGCCTTGGCGATTACGTCCTCATAGTCGGACCATTTCTGGATCGCGGCGACCGGGCCGAAAATCTCATCACGCAGACAGGGGTGATCTTCGGGCAGGTCGAGCAAGAGCGTCGGCATGGCGAAGAGATCGGGCGAGAGCGCGCCATCCTCGGGCATCTCTCCGCAACGGATCACCTTCGCGCCGGCGGTTGCTTCGGCCTTAGCGACGTAATCGGACACCACCTTCGCCTGTTTGGCGTTGATAATCGTGCCGATGTCGGTCGTCTCGTCGAGCGGATCGCCAATCTTGAGGGCATTCAGATCGGCCAAAAGCGCGGCAAGGAAATCGTCATAGAGGCTTTCGTGGACATAGATGCGGGACGACGCGGTGCAGCTTTGGCCCTGACGGGTGAAACGCATGCCCGCGATGGCACCGGGGACGGCTTTTGAGAGCTTCGCATCCGCGCAGACGATCATCGGGGATTTGCCGCCGAGTTCCAGAGAGACCGGCACGATGCGCTCGGCCCCCGCCTTGTAGACGATCTCGCCAACTTCCTCGGAGCCCGTAAAGGTGATTTTCGCCACGTCAGGATGCGCCGTCAGCGCCGCGCCACAGTTCGCGCCGTCGCCGTTGATCACGTTCAAAACGCCCTCAGGCAGGAATTGCATCACAATCTCAGCCGCCAGATAGGTCGCGAAGGGCGCGTCCTCGGAGGCTTTCACCACGACCGTGTTGCCCGCCACCAAAGCGGGGGCGATCTTGAGCATCATCAGAACCAGAGGCACGTTCCACGGCACGATGGCGGCAACGACGCCGAGAGGCTCGCGGGTGGTCATGGTCAACATGCGCGGGCTGAACGGGATCGTCTCCCCTTTCAGCTCGGAGCCCAAACCGCCATAGAATTCAAGGATATCGGCGGAGGTCTTCACCTCGCCGCGACATTCGGTGCGGATCGCCTTGCCGGTCTCGCGGGCCAGCACCTGCGCCACCAGTTCGAAATTCTCCGTCAGAGCGCGTCCCGCAGCGGCGACACGTTTGCCACGCTCGCGCGCCGGGATCGCGGCCCATGCCGCCCCCGCCGCTTTCGCCGCCTGTACCGCCGCATCCGTCTCCGCCGGACCCGACGCCGCCGCCGAGCCGAGCAGCGCGCCGGTCGCCGGATTCAGAACATCGAGGCCAGCGGCAACAGGCACACGCGCCCCGCCCACGAGGTTGAGGTTGCGATAGGCCGCGATGGCGGCCTGCGGGTCGGTGGGGAGGGAATGTGCATAGGTCATGAGGCATCCATTGCCCGAAAACGCCTCGCCGCAAAGGCACCAGCATTTCAAAAGAATGAGTCCAGAAAATTGCGCTCATTTTTTGACCATATGATATAAAAAAGTTCTGGCCCGATAAAACAAAAGCACTGGCCCTATAGGCCTCGCAAGGATGCGGTGCTTTACTCAAACGGAAATACTGGAGTCTCCTGCAATGCACGACAATGATCTCACCGCCATCATCGAGGCCGATCGCGCCCACGTTTGGCACCACATGTTCCAACACCAGCTGCTTGAAAGCCGTGACCCGCGTATCATCGTCGAGGGCAAAGGCTTGCGGGTTTGGGACCAGAACGGGCGCGAGTTTCTCGATGCCGTGTCCGGCGGGGTCTGGACGGTGAACGTCGGCTATGGCCGGGAACGTATCGCCAATGCCGTGCGCGATCAGCTCATCAAAATGAACTATTTCGCGGGCTCCGCAGGCTCCATCCCGGCCGCGAAATTCTCTGAAGTTCTGACCTCGAAAACACCGGGTCTGAGCCGCATGTATTACTGCAACTCCGGATCGGAAGCCAATGAAAAGGTTTTCAAAATGGTGCGCCAGATTTCGGCGCAGCGGCACGGCGGCAAGAAGTCGAAAATCCTCTACCGCGACCGCGATTATCACGGCACCACCGTGGCCACGCTCTCCGCGTGCGGCCAGCAGCAACGCGCCACCCACTACGGCCCCTTCGTGCCCGGCTTCGTCGAAGTGCCGCACTGCCTTGAGTACCGCAAACAGTGGGATGTCGAGAATTACGGCGAGCGCGCAGCGGAAGCGATCGAAGAGATCATCCTGCGCGAAGGCCCGGACACCGTGGGCGCACTCTGCCTTGAGCCGGTGACCGCTGGCGGCGGCGTGATCACCCCGCCGAAAGGGTACTGGGAGAAGGTGCAGGAAATCTGCAAGAAATACGACATCCTCCTGCACATCGACGAAGTGGTCTGCGGCATGGGCCGGACGGGCGAGTGGTTCGGCTATCAGAACTACGGCATCGAACCGGATTTCGTGACCACCGCCAAAGGCGTCGCCTCCGGTTATGCGGCCATCGCCGTGATGCTCACTACGGATCGCGTGTTCGACATGTTCAAAGACGCGCCGGAAGACCCGCTGAACCACTTCCGCGACATCTCCACGTTCGGCGGCTGCACCGGCGGTCCGGCGGCCGCGCTTGAGAACGTGGCGATCATCGAGGAAGAGGGCCTTCTCGACAACACCAAGGTGATGGGCAAACGTCTTCTGGACGGTCTAGCCGCCCTCGAAGACAAGCACGAACTGATCGGCAACACGCGCGGTCTGGGCCTGTTCTGCGGGGCGGAGCTTGTGGCCGATCGCAACACCAAAGAACCGCTCGCCGAGAAACTGGTGCAGGCTGTGGTCGCCGAGTGCGACAAGCAAGGTGTGATCATCGGCGCGACCATGCGTTCGCTGCCGGGCTTCAACAACACGCTGTGCTTCTCGCCCGCACTGATCTCCACCGCCGATGACATCGACGAGATCCTGACCGCCGTCGACAATGCGCTGACCACGGTTGCGGCTGCGATGTAAGATCGCACCACAACAGTTTGAAAAGTTTGGATTACGCCCCGTCGATCAGCGGGGCGTTTTCTTGTTCTAGTGCCCCGCTTTCTTCTTTGAGGCCGGTGCCCGTGAGCCCACGTTTAAGGGCCTCACGAGTAAGCCAAGCGATCTTGCCCGCCGCCTGCTCATAGGACATGCCACCCTTGCCGTGAATGTTCGAAAGACAGTTGCGGGCGCTGTCCTTGAGCCCCGGTCGAGGGCCATAGGTCAGATAGGCACCGAGACTGTCGGCGACGGTCAGGCCGGGACGCTCACCGACCAAGAGCACGACCAGACGCGCGCCCAAAGTCGCGCCGATTTCATCCCCGATGGCAACACGAGCTTGGGTGGCGACGACGACGGGACCGAGGGTCAGACCTTCGAGCTTGGCGCTGGCGGCGTGAACCACGGCGGCGGCATGGGCCTGCACGGCGGCGGAGGACAGGCCATCGGCGATGACAAAGGCGACATCGCAGGGCGTCCGGGCATTGAGCTTGTCAGCCTCGCCCGCCGCGAGTTTGCGGCCAAGATCCGGGCGGCGCAGGTAGCTGGCACGATCAGACGCAGCAGAGGCGACGCGGATCACCTCAAACGACGACAGCTCGGTTTCCAGCGCATCGAGATCGAGCGCAGAATGCACCGCGTCGCGCGCGCGGGCATGGGCGAACTGGAACTCCAGATTGGCCCCGGTCGGCAGCCCCGCCCCGTTGCGCCCCAATCCGATGCGCGCCGGGGTTGCCGCGCGCAGTTTGGCCCATTTGTCGTTCACCACATCACTCATTGCGCCGCCTCCAAAAGCCGCTGCGCGCCGGCGCTGCTGTCGAGAAGATGTCCGGCCTCATTCACAAGGCCCATCGCTTCAAGCCAAGCCTCGAACTCCGGCGCCGCCTTGAGGCCCAGAGAATTGCGCAGGTAAGCGATGTCGTGGAAGGAAAGGCTTTGGTAATTCAACATGATGTCGTCCGCCCCCGGCACGCCGATCAGGAATTGGGCGCGGGCGTTGGCGAGAAGCGTCATCAGAACGTCCATGTCGTTCTGATCCGCCTCGGCATGGTTGGTGTAACAGACGTCGCAACCCATCGGAAGGCCGAGGAGCTTGCCGCAGAACACATCCTCAAGCCCGGCGCGGATGATCTCCTTGCCGTCATAAAGATATTCCGGCCCGATGAAGCCCACGACCGTGTTGACGATCAGCGGATCGAAAGCGCGGCACACGGCGTAGGCGCGGGCCTCGACGGTTTGCTGGTCGACCCCGTGGTGGGCGTCGGCGGAGAGCGCGGAGCCCTGCCCGGTTTCGAAATACATCACGTTCCTGCCGACCGTACCACGGTTCAGCGACAGGGCCGCCTCATGGGATTCCTTGAGGATCGACAGGGTGACGCCAAACCCTTCATTCGCCGCCTCGGTCCCCGCGACGGACTGGAACACAAGATCGAGCGGCGCACCGCGATTGATGATCTCGATCGAGTTGGTCACATGGGTCAGCACACAGCTTTGCGTGGGAATGTCGTAACGGGCGCGCAGATCATCGAGCATGGAGATCAGCGTCATCGCGGTTGGGATGTTGTCGGTCGCCGGATTGATGCCGATCACCGCGTCCCCCACCGCATAGGACAAGCCGTCGAGGGTCGAGGCGACGATGCCTTTCAAGTCGTCCTGCGGATGGTTGGGCTGCAGTCGGGAACCAATGCGGCCTTCGAGCCCCAAGGTCGAGCGAAACGCCGTCACCACGGTGATTTTGCGCGCCACAGCGATCAGGTCACGATTGCGCATGAGTTTGGACACAGCCGCCGCCATTTCCGGCATGAGGCCGGGGGCGAGCGCCTTGAGCGCTGCAGTGGTCGCCACATCGGAGAGGAGCCAGTCACGGAACTGCCCGACAGTCATATGCGAGATCGGCGCGAAGGCTGCGGCGTCGTGACTGTCGACGATCAGGCGTGTGACCTCATCGTCTTCATAGGGAATCAAAAGCTCTTCGAGGAAGGCCTTCAAAGGCAGATCGGCGAGAACGCTCTGCGCCGCCACACGCTCCACATCGCTCTCGGCAATCAACCCGGCCAAAGCGTCCCCCGAACGGGCGGGTGTGGCCTTGGCCATCACCTCCGCGAGGGAGGAAAATTGAAACAGCTCACCTCCGAGCGTGCATCTGTAGGCAGACATGTTGCGGTCCTGTTCGTGTCGTGTCAGGCGACCTTAGCGTGGCACGTGGTGAAGGCCCGAATTTTCGACATTCGCGAGCCGGACTGCTGCGCCCTGCCTGCAAATCAGGCGCCCTCGCCCATTTTCGCAGCACAGCCTTCGAGGAACAATCGGATTGCAAGCTTGCGACGCTCGGCCAGCATGTCAGGAGTCGGTTCCGCAAAATCTGGATCAAGCAAACACGCCAGAGGATCACCGAAGGCCATGCTAACCAGAAGATCGGCGGAGAGTTCAGCCTGCTCCGGCGCGAGTTTAAGTCGCCCTGCCGCGATCTCGCGCAGAATCTCATCGCAGACATAGCCGGTCAGGCGGCCACGCCCATTATACACCAAGCCGCGCGCGAGCGCTGGATAGGTCTGTGCCCGCGCGACGATTGTACGCAGGAATTCAAGCTTTTGTCGGCCAGACACCGGCGGCTTGTTAAAGGTCAGCAGCAAGTCCAGACGTTCGTCAAAGGGTCTGTTCTGCTCCTCTTCGGGCACAGGCTGAAACATCGTCGCGCTTACTCGCGAAATGACGCGGCCAAGCAATTCTTCCTGACTTTCAAAATGCGCATAGAGCGTGCGTTTGGACATCCCGGCGCGCCGGGCGATGGCCGCCATGGTCACCCGATCAAAGCCATGCTCCATCATCAGATCATGGGTCGAATCCAAGATTACCGCTTCCCGGTCGGAGAAATCCATCTGAACCGGACGCCCGCGTCGACGCCGGGAATCCTCTTGTGATGCGGCCTCCGAGACGACGCTCGGGGCACCGCTCAACTTATCTGCCTCATTTTTGGTCATCTGCGAAGGTCCACAACTCCATGATCGAATGCGCACATCCCGCGCGCTTTACAAAACTATCGGGTTTCTTTAATCAAAATTCAAGCCATGTTCCTACGCACACGACCGGAACTTGCTCGAACCACCGCGCCTTGCGCCAACAAAACCCCTCTCCCCGACCACTCCGGTCCGGGGTCTGTTTTGCCGGAGACTTCAATGCCCAGCCCACGCCCTGTCCTGCCTCGCCGGACCGCTGCACTTCTCGCGCTTGCCCTGATGGCAAGCCAGCCTGCACTGGCCCAAAACGCACCGCCTCCCACCGCTGTCACCGTGGTCACGCTGAGCGCTGGCGACGTAACCATGAGCAG
This sequence comes from Celeribacter sp. ULVN23_4, assembly GCF_054788345.1. Lineage (NCBI taxonomy): Bacteria > Pseudomonadati > Pseudomonadota > Alphaproteobacteria > Rhodobacterales > Roseobacteraceae > Celeribacter > Celeribacter sp. ULVN23_4. The sequence continues at coordinate 65,955 of NZ_JBTVYO010000008.1, forward strand.
CCCGCTGCCCGGTCGCGTCGCCGCATCTGCCGAGGCAGAAGTCCGCCCGCAGGTTGGTGGCATCATTCAAAAGCGCCTCTTCGAGGAAGGCAGCATGGTCACGGAGGGCGATCCGCTCTACCAGATCGACGCGGCAACCTATGAAGCAGCGAAAGCTGCTGCCGAGGCGAGCCTCGCACAAGCGAAAGCAGCGATGAAATCAGCTGAGATCGAATACAACCGTCAGCAAGAGCTTAAAACGCGCAATGTTGTCGCCCAGCAAAACCTCGACAGCGCCATCGCTGATCGCGATTCCGCCGAGGCCGCTGTGAAAGTTGCGGAAGCAAACCTGCTGTCGGCCAACATCGACCTTGAACGCACCAAGGTGCTCGCCCCGATCTCCGGCTCCATCGGCTTCAGTGAAGTGACGCAGGGGGCGCTCGTGACGTCCGGGCAATCCACCGCGCTGACGACAATCCGCTCGCTCGACCCGGTCTATGTGGACGTGACGCAATCCGCAGCGGACATGTTGCGCTGGCGCCGTATGGGGAGCGATGCGGAATTCTCCGAAGAGATCGGCCAGACTGTCTCGCTCACGCTGACCGACGGCAGCACCTATGAGTTCAAGGGCGAGCTGTCCGCCGCCGAACCCTATGTGAACGAAGACACCGGAACGATCGCGCTGCGCCTCTCTTTCCCGAACCCTGACCACTTCCTGCTGCCGGGCATGTATGTCCAGGTTGAGATGCCGCAAGGGATTGTTCCCGGTGCCCTCCTTGTGCCGCAGGAAGCGGTGACACGCGACCGTCGCGGTCGCCCGATGACTCTGGTGGTCAACTCCGACAATGTTGTGGAACAGCGCATCCTCGACGTGGTCAGCGATCAGGGCGCCAACTGGGTGGTCACGGGCGGCGTTGCTGCCGGCGACCGTGTGATTGTCGCCGGTTTGCAAAAAACGGCTGCTGGCGCCACGGTGACACCGCAAGAGCAAGGGGCTGACGCCCCGGCCCAAGCGGCTCCGGCCAACAACTGAGCGGCGAAAGGACCAATTGAATGGCTCGCTTTTTCATCGACCGCCCGGTCTTCGCATGGGTGATTTCCATCTTGATCATGGGGATCGGCCTATTGTCGATCTTCACTCTGCCGGTGGCGCAATACCCCGAGATCGCGCCTCCCTCGGTGTCGATCCGCACCACCTACCCCGGCGCTTCGGCTGAGACTGTCGCAAACACCGTCACGCAGGTCATCGAACAACAGATGACCGGGCTAGACGGCATGCGCTACATGTCCTCTTCCTCGACCTCAGCCGGGGCGGCGTCTATCACGCTGACCTTCGCCACGGGGACCGACCCGGACATCGCGCAAGTGCAAGTACAGAACAAGCTGTCCCAGGCCACGGCGCTTTTGCCCGAGGCCGTGCAACAGCAGGGTGTGACGGTTCAGAAAAGCTCCTCTGGCTACCTCATGGTGATCGGCGTGATCTCCGAGAATGGCAGCATGGACCAATCCGACCTCGCCGATTATCTCAACACCTATCTTGTTGACCCGTTCAGCCGAATTGAAGGCGTGGGCGGCACGCAGGTTTTCGGTGCGAAATACGCCATGCGGGTCTGGCTCGATCCGTCGAAACTTGCCGCTTTTGATATGACACCCTCTGACGTGGTGTCGGCTGTCTCCGGCTACAACGCGCAAATTTCGGCTGGGTCTTTCGGCTCGCTCCCGGCCCCTGACGGACAAGCTTTCACCGCCACGATCTCGGCGCAATCCCTGCTGAAAACGCCGGACGACTTCCGCAACATCATTCTGCGCTCGGAATCCGACGGCGGGCTGGTGCTTCTGGAAGATGTCGCAAAGGTTGAAGTCGGCGCACAGGATTATTCGATCATCTCCGAATACAATGGCCAGCCAGCCTCCGGCATGGCGATCCAGCTCGCGCCGGGCGCAAACGCGCTTGAGACGTCGAAACGGGTGCGTACCCTTGTCGAGAATTATGCCCAATACTTCCCCGAAGGCATGACCTACATCATCCCATACGACACCACGCCGTTCATCGAAATCTCGATCCACGAGGTGCAGAAAACGCTGATGGAAGCCATCGTTCTGGTGTTCTTCGTGATGCTTCTGTTCCTGCAAAATATCCGGGCGACGCTTATTCCGACGCTTGCGGTTCCGGTCGTCATCATGGGGACGTTCGCGATCCTCGCGGCCTTTGGCTTTACGATCAACGTGCTCACGATGCTCGCTCTTGTGCTGGCCATCGGTCTCTTGGTCGATGACGCCATCGTCGTGGTGGAGAACGTCGAGCGAATTATGGAAGAAGAAGGGCTCAGCCCGCGCGAAGCGACGCGCAAATCCATGGACCAGATCACCGGCGCCCTGATCGGGATCGCTCTGGTGCTCTCTGCCGTGTTCGTGCCGATGGCCTTCTTCGGCGGCTCTACCGGCGTGATCTACCGTCAGTTCTCCGTCACCATCGTCTCGGCCATGCTGTTGTCCGTTATTGTGGCTCTGACCCTGACGCCTGCGCTTTGTGCAACGATCCTGCGCGCCAAGGATGTCAATCACGTCCGTCGCGGGCCGTTCGGCTGGTTCAACCGCGCGTTCGAAAAGCTGTCCGGCGGCTATGGCGGCACGGTTGGCTATATCGTGCGTCGTCCGATTCGGATGCTGGCGATCTATGCCCTGATGGGCGGCGGCATCGTGTGGCTCTTCATGCAAACCCCGACCGGGTTCTTGCCCGATGAAGATCAGGGCATCATGATGACCCTCGTTCAAGGTCCGGCGGGTTCCACAGCCTCCAACACCCAAGCCGCCAACACACAAATCCGCGAGTACTTCACCGCGAATGAAAGCGATAGCGTGGATGGCGTGTTCTCGGTCGTGGGCTTCTCCTTTGCCGGGGCCGGGCAGAACAACGGTCTGGCCTTTGTGAGAATGAAGGACTGGGACGAACGCCCCTCTCCTGCGCAATCGGTGCAAGCCATCGCGGGCCGCGCTTTCCCGGCCTTCATGGGGATCAAGGAAGCCATGGCTTTCCCGATCGTGCCGCCTGCGGTGATCGAGCTTGGCAACGTCTCCGGCTTTGACTTCTACCTGCAGGCGCAGGCTGGCCAAACTCACGAGCAGCTTCTGGAAGCGCGTAACATGCTTTTGGGCATGGCCTCGCAAAGCCCGCTGATCGCATCTGTGCGCCCGTCAGGTCTTGAGGACGCGACCCAGTTCAAACTCGACATCGACTGGCGTGCTGCCGGGGCGATGGGGATTGATCCGGATGATGTCGGCACCACGCTGTCCATCGCGATGGCTGGCTCCTACGTCAACGACTTCAACGACAATGGCCGCACCAAACGCGTCTATGTCCAAGGCGAACCGGAAAGCCGGGCCACGCCTGCCGATTTGCAAAAATGGCGGGTGCGCAACTCGTCGGGTGAACTGGTGCCCTTCTCCGAATTCACCACCGCCCGGTGGGAAAACGGTCCGCAGGGCCTGAACCGCTACAACGGCACACCCTCAATGCAGATCCAAGGCTCCCCCGCTGCAGGTATCTCCACCGGTGAAGCCATGGCCGAGATCGAAAAAATCGTCAGCCAGATCCCGGGCGGGTACTCCGTCGCATGGACCGGCCTGTCGCTTGAGGAACGCGAAAGCGGTTCGCAAGCGCCGATGCTCTACCTGCTCTCTCTGGCGGCGATCTTCTTCTGTCTCGCAGCACTTTATGAGAGCTGGGCGATCCCGATCTCCGTCATGCTTGTCATGCCGGTCGGTATTCTCGGGACGCTGTTCACCGCATGGCACTTCGGCTTCCAGAACGGTGTGTTCTTCCAAGTGGGTCTTCTGACCGTGATCGGTCTGACCGGGAAAAACGCCATTCTGATCGTCGAGTTTGCCCGCGAACAGGTGGATGCAGGCAAAGACATCATTGAGGCCGTACTGACTGCTGCGAAACAGCGTTTCCGCCCGATCGTCATGACCTCCATGGCCTTCTCGCTCGGCGTTGTGCCTCTGGTGCTGTCGCATGGCGCGGGTGCCGGTGGTCGGACCGCCGTGGGCGCTGCTGTTCTCGGCGGGACCATCACCGGGACCGTTCTCGGCATTCTCTTCGTGCCGCTGTTCTTTGTGATCATCTACAAACTCTTCGGTCGCAAAAAGAAAGCGGCCTGATCCGCCTCACATAAAACAGAAAAGGCCGGGCGTCGTATTGCCCGGCCTTTTTCGTATTTTTCGTATCAGATGCGCTGATCCTCTCAGCGGGTTTTCAAGAACACCTCAAAGGCCGCCAGCGCCTCGTCCGAGACGTGATGCTCGATGCCTTCCGCATCAAGTTCCGCAACGTCCTCAGGCACCCCGACCGCGACCAAAAGCGCCACCACGGTGCGATGACGCGCCCGCACACGGTCCGCGAGATCGGCGCCCTCCTCCGTGAGAAACACTCCGCGATAGGGCCGCGATGTCGCAAGGCCTTCGCGTTTGAGACGGGCCACGGCTTTGGTGGCAGTCGGTTGGGCGACCCCCATGCGCTCGGCGATATCGGCGACCCGCGCCTCCCCCAGTTCCGCGATCAAATCGCCAATCATTTCAACATAATCTTCGAGCAAGGCGACCGATTGCGCCTCGCGCGCGCGGGCAAAGCGTTCGGGGGCCTGCCCCTCCATGTCCGTCATGCGCGCCTCCTTTTTTGCCGAAGATATAGTCAAACTACGATCCCGGTGCCAGCAAGACCGTTAAAACATACCTGCACAATAATTTGTGTTTTGCAAGAAATATAGCAATGGCTATAAATCAAACAAAAGTCATTATACCGAGTCGCCACGTGCGACCAAACCGGAGCAGTCCTTCCCCAATGCTCGATCTGACCAACACCACCCGCACAGGCATTGCCGCCGTCCTTCGCGGCGAACGCCACGGGCTGCGCGCCCGCCTGCTCTTTGCCGGTCCCGCCATCATCGCTTCCGTCGCCTATATGGATCCCGGCAATTACGCGACCAACATTCAGGCAGGGGCTGGCTATGGCTACACGCTCCTCTGGGTCGTGCTTCTCGCCAACCTCATCGCCATGCTGTTTCAGGCGCTTTCCGCCCGGCTTGGCATCGTCACGGGCAAGAACCTTGCCGAACTGTCGCGCGATCACTTCTCGAAACCTGTGGTCCTTGTCATGTGGTTCGTCAGCGAGATTGCCGCGATGGCCACCGACCTTGCCGAGTTTCTCGGCGGCGCCATCGGTCTGTCGCTTCTGTTCAATCTGCCACTGATCGTCGGCATGGCGATCACCGCCATCGTGACCTATGGAATCCTGCTGTTCGAAGGCCACGGGTTCCGCCCTATGGAGCTTATCATCGGCGCTTTGGTCGGGGTGATCGGCCTGTGTTATCTCGCCGAAATCCTGATCGCGCCGATTGACTGGCAATCCACGGGGCTCGGCCTCATCACCCCCGACCTGCCCGACACGGCAGCTTTGACCATCGCCGTGGGTATCATCGGGGCAACGGTCATGCCGCATGCGATCTATCTGCACTCCGGCCTGACCCAGTCCCGCGCGGCCCCGCGCGATGACAATGACCGGCGCAAACTCGTGAGTTTTTCCAACACCGAAGTCGTTCTGGCCCTCGCCGTCGCAGGCATGGTCAATATGGCGATGGTGATGATGGCCGCGAGCGCCTTTCACCAAGGCCACTCTGAGGTGTCAGAGATCGAGACCGCTTATCACACGCTGACGCCCCTCTTGGGCGGTGCGGCGGCGGCGATCTTCCTCACGTCTCTCATTGCTTCAGGTGTGTCCTCCTCGGTCGTCGGGACCATGGCGGGCCAGATGATCATGCAAGGTTTTCTCCACATCCGCATCCCGATCTGGCTTCGCCGCCTGATCACCATGGTCCCGGCCTTCATCGTGGTCGCCATGGGCATCAACGCAACGCAGGCCCTTGTGGTGTCGCAGGTGATTCTCTCCATAGCCTTGCCCGTGCCTATGATCGCGCTGATCATCTTTGTCGCCCGCAAGGACATCATGGGCGTGTTCGCGGTGTCGCCGCTGATCCGCATGCTCGCCATTCTCGGGGCGATTGCGGTTTTGAGCCTGAACTTCATCCTCTTGGCCGGAGCCTTCGGCATCCCGATCCCCTTCCTTGAGGGGTAAACGCAAAAGGCCGGGGAAATTCCCGGCCTTTTTCATTTCAAGTCATTCGAATTAGATGATGACATCAGGCGCATTGCGCTCGGGTAATGACGTCGAGCGCATTGCGCTCAGGTGATGACATCAGGCGCGTTGCGCCCGGTGCGCCCGCGGATTTCCGCAAGGCTGTCGGCCGCCGCCGCAATGCCGGAAAGCGCATTCTGCGGGTTGTCCTGAAGCGCTGCCGCATTGGTTTCCACTTTCTCAAGATAAACCCGGAGCGTCGCCCCCTCGGTTCCGGTCCCAGACAGGCGGAACACGATCCGTCCGCCGCCATTGAACATGATACGGATGCCCTGCCCTTCGGAGCGAGACCCGTCGACGGGATCGTCATAAGCGAACTCGTCCGCCGCCTCGATCACCATGCCCTCGACCTCACGACCCGGCAGGTTCGGCAGGCGGGTGCGCAGCGCCTGCATCAGACCGTTGGCCGCATCGCTGTCCACCGCTTCGAAATCGTGGCGCGAATAGTAGTTGCGCCCATATTTGGCCCAGTGATCGGCCATGATCTCCGCCACGCTCTGCTCGCGCGCCGCCAAGACGTTGAGCCAGAAGAGCACGGCCCAAAGCCCGTCTTTCTCACGCACGTGGTCAGAGCCGGTGCCCGCGCTCTCTTCACCGCAGAGCGTCGCGCGGCCCGCGTCCAAGAGGTTGCCGAAGAATTTCCAGCCGGTCGGAGTTTCATAACAGCCGATGCCAAGCGCATCGGCCACACGATCCAGCGCCCGAGACGTCGGCATGGAGCGCGCAACGCCTTTCAGACCGTCCTTATAGCCCGGCACCAGAGTGGCATTGGCGGCCAGCACGGCGAGGCTGTCGGAGGGGGTGACATAGGCGTTCTTGCCCACGATCATGTTGCGATCCCCGTCACCGTCAGACGCCGCACCGAAATCGGGGGCATCGCCGGAGAACATAAGGTCCATGAGCGGCTTGGCCCAGATCGGGTTCGGGTCTGGGTGACCACCACCGAAATCAGGGGACGGCACTGCGTTGAGCACTGTCCCTTCCGGCGCGCCGAGGGAGCCTTCGAGGATCGCTTTGGCGTAGGGGCCGGTGACCGCGTGCATGGCGTCAAACCGCATCGTGAAGCCGGAGGCAAACAGCGCACGGATCGCCTCGAAGTCGAAAATCTCTTCCATCATCAGATGGTAATCCGCGACCGGGTCCACGACCTCGATCTCCATGCCGTAAAGCGTGGTCACACCGGGTTCGGAGAGATCCGGATCATGGCTTTCGCAGATGAAATACTCGCTGAGACCCTGCGTCTCATCGTAAATCCGGTTGGTTACGCCTTCCGGAGCCGGCCCGCCATTCTCGCTGTTGAACTTGACCCCGAAATCCTCGGTCGGACCGCCCGGATTGTGGGAGGCTGACATGATGATGCCGCCATCGGTCTTGCGTTTGCGGATGAGGTTCGAGGCGGCAGGTGTCGAAAGCAGAGCGTTCACGCCGACGATGACCTTTTTCGCGCCGTTGGCCGCTGCCATACGCAGGATCACCTGCGCCGCCCGGTCGTTGAAATAGCGTCCATCACCGCCCAGCACATAGGTCTTCCCCTCTGCGCCACCGGTGGCGTTGAAGATCGATTGGACGAAATTCTCCAAATAGTGCGGTTGCATGAAGACAGGGGTCTTTTTGCGCAAGCCCGAGGTGCCGGGTTTTTGGCCTTCAATCGGTGTCGTAGCAACCACAGTGCGGGTCATCGTGTCGTCTTCCTCTCTCATCGGTCGTTTCGGCGCATAATCTGTGCAACGCGCTCAAGTTTCTCATGGGAGGCCAAAGCCTCACCCCCGCCCGGCAGGCGAATGCGCCAGTTGGGGTACTCGTCGGTGGTGCCCGGCAGGTTTTGCTGGTCCACCATATCAAGAATCACCTCGGCTTGCACCGCGACAAGTCGCGAGGGGGTGCGGGCCAGAAATTCGTGCAGATCATCCTGGTCTGTGCCCGGCAGAAGTCTGTCGAAGGCTTCGACTTCACGCACACGATGCGCCATGCCCTCGGCCATCTGCGCGGCATCGATGCTGCCTGTGTCCTTGCGCGCCGCGATCTCCGCCCCCGCGCGCCAGCCCAGCCATGTGGGCAGGTCATGGGTGGAGAACGACGCCAGCGCCGCTTCGTCATAGGCCTCCGGCGCTTTGAACTCGGGATCGTCCCAATTCCAGCGCTCGAACATCGCGACGCGACAGCCCAGCACACCAGAGGTGCTCAAGGCCTCGCGCAGACCGTCGGGAATATTGCCGAGATCTTCACCAACGATGATGCCGCCGTTCCGTACGGCCTCGATCCGGGCCACGGCCAACATCGCATCCCGCGGCATGGCAACGTAAGACCCCGGCGCGTCCTGCGGCACCCAGAAGGTGCGCTCAAAGCCGAGGATGTGATCGATCCGCAGCATCCCGGACACGCGGAGCTGACGGGCAAAGGTTTCCGCGAGAGGCGCATAGGAGCGGTCCCGCAGCGTGATCGGATTGAACGGCGCAAGGCCCCAGTTCTGCCCCTCTGCGGAAAACGCGTCGGGCGGCGCGCCGAGAGATGCGCCCAGAGCGAAAACCTCGCGATCCTCCCATGTTTCCGCGCCATGCGGATGGGTGCCGACCGCAAGATCGAGATAGATACCATGCGCCATGCCGGAGGCTTTCGCCTCTTCCTGCACCTCACTCAGAGCCTCCTCGGCTTTCCATTGCAGCCAGGACCAGAACAGGATTTCTTCCCTCAACTCCGAGCGCGCGGCCACACAGGCCTCGCTTTCGGGGTCTTGGAACTCTTCCGGCCAATCGCCCCAGAACGGGCCATGACGCTCAGACAAAGCCTGATGCAGGGCAAAGGTTTCGAGCGCCGGACCTTCAGATGCCACATAAGCAAGAAACGCGGGAGCTGGCGGTTTCGCATCAAACGTCTGGCGCAGACGACGCAACCGATTTCTCACAGCATTCTTATACCCTACAAGTCTGCCCCCCCGCCCAGTCGCCGTAGCCAGATAGGCCACATTGAGACGGCGACGATGCGACGGAGAATAAGGGCTGAACATGCCCGGTTCTGAGGGAAAACCGGCATGGACCGGGTTCATACCGACAAACCCCGCGCCTTTCGCACCAAGGCTTTGCACCAAAGGCATGAGATCATCGTAGCTGCCGATGCCCTTTTCCGCGAGCGCGTAGAGCGGTACGGTCATGCCCCAGCCACGCTCCGGCAGAGGGATATGCGCGGGGGCGGCCAAAAGCGTGATGCGCTGCGGCCCGTGTGGCAGCGAAGCGATGAGCTTGTGAATACCCAAAGGCAGTTCCGGGAGTTGAGCGCCCTGCCCCTCGATCATCTCGCCGCTCTCCAGGATCAGTTCCCACTTGGCGTCGCCAATATCGACCCATGGCGCAGTGTCCGCCTCGCAGACCACATCCCATGGCAAAACCCCGTCGCCCTGTTCGAGATGGAGGCGCGCCTCCTCTTCGGTCGCGGCCTCGATCCCCATCGCCGCGAGCAAGGCAACCGCCGTCTCGACCGTGGTCTCGTGATGCACACCCATCTGGTCGTAGTAATCCGCGTAGATGCCGCGCTCGTAGGCAAGCTGGAGCCGTAAATCAGTCATTGTAAGCCTCCAGCTCCAGAACCAGCGTCGTTTCCCCGCCAGCAAACACCGTGGGTTTCGTCATCACCTTGCCGTCGATCTCCGGCCGCCCCGTGTCAATCCAGAGCCGCCAGCGCCGTCCCTCGGCACAGTTCGGCAGTTTGACCTCGATATCGTTGCCGCGGTTGAAAATCAGGAACAGCGCCTCTTCGCGTTGCGCATAGACCGGCGTACCGGAGGCGATCCGCATCTCGACGCAAAGCGTCTTGAGATCGGGCGCGCCCCAGTCGTGATCCTGCATCGGCCGCCCGTCGGGCCGCCACCAGAACAGGTCTTCGAGCCCATCAACGATCCGTTCGCGCGCATGCAAGAAACGCTTTTGCCGCAGGATCGGGTGTTCGCGCCGGAAGGCGATCAGGCGACGGACGAAGTCGAGGAAATCCGCGTCATAGTCGGACCAATCGATCCAGCCGATCTCATTGTCCTGACAATAAGCGTTGTTGTTGCCCATCTGGCTGTTGCCAAGCTCGTCGCCCGCCAGAAGCATCGGCGTGCCTTGCGAGAACATCACCGTCGCCAAAAGGTTGCGCCGTCGCTGCGCCCGGGCCGCGATGATATCAGCATCGTCGCTCGGGCCTTCGACGCCCATGTTGCTCGACGCGTTGTCATTGTGGCCATCGCGGTTGTCCTCGCCATTGGCCTCATTGTGTTTCTGCGAATAGCTGACCACATCCATGAGGGTGAACCCGTCATGGGCGGTGACGAAATTGACGGAAGTGGTGGCCGGGCGACCAGAATGGTCGAATTGCAGCGCCGATCCGGTGATCCGGTCGGCGAGCACCGCCACATGGCCTGCATCACCGCGCCAGAAGCGCCGGATACCGTCGCGGAATTTGTCGTTCCATTCAAGGAAGGGCGGCGGGAAGCCCCCAACACGATACCCGCCGGGGCCGATGTCCCACGGTTCCGCGATCAGTTTCACTTTGGTCAACACAGGGTCTTGGCGGATCGCATCAAAGAAGCTCGCGCCCCGGTCAAAGCCCGTGGGCGTGCGTCCGAGCGTGGTGCAAAGATCAAACCGGAAGCCATCGACATGCATCTCCTCGACCCAGTACCTGAGGCTGTCGAGCACCATGCGGAGCACCATCGGGTGATCGATGTTGAGCGTATTCCCGGTGCCGGTGTCGTTGATGTAATAGCGCGGATCGTCGGCGAGACGGTAGTAGCTGCGATTGTCAAGGCCACGGAAGGACAGCGTCGGGCCAAGTTCATTGCCCTCGCAGGAGTGGTTGTAGACCACATCCATGATCACTTCGATATTGGCGGAATGCAGACGCGCGACCATGTGCTGGAACTCGGCAATCTGATCATGCGCGAGGTAGCGCGGATCGGGCGCAAAAAAGCCAAGGGTCTGGTACCCCCAATAGTTCACCAGATTTTTCTCGATGAGAAAACGATCATTGAGAAAGGCTTGCGCTGGTAAAAGTTCAATCGCCGTGACGCCGAGTTTCACAAGGTGATCGAGGATCGCGTCGGAAGCGAGGCCGAGGAATTTGCCCTTGTGCTGCACATTCGGGTGCAGTTGTGTCATGCCTTTCACATGGGCCTCGTAGATCACCGATTGCGAGGTCGGACGGCGCGGCGGCTTGTCCCGCCCCCAAGCGAACAACACATCCTCGACCACGCAGCGCGGCATATAGCGCGCGCTGTCGCGACGGTCGAAAGACAGATCCACGTCCGCATGCCCGACGCGGTAGCCCATCAGCGCATCATGCCAGTCCGGATGCTTGGTCAACCGTTTGGCATAGGGATCAAGCAGCAGCTTGTTGTAATTGAAACGATGCCCCTCATGCGGTGCATAGGGACCATCGGCACGCAACCCGTACATCTGTCCGGGACGCAGCCCCGGCACATAGCCGTGCCAGACATCGCCATCGCGTTCCGGCAGGTCGATCCGATGCGTTTCCGTCCGGCCATCCGGGGAAAAGAGGCAAAGCGTGATCCGGCGGGCATGTTCGGAGAAAACGGCAAAATTGACGCCTTCCCCATCGAACGTGGCCCCGAGGGGCGCGGCATGACCGCCAAGGATCGTCAGAGAACTCATGCGTCTGCGTCCGCCTCAGTCTCTACTTCTGTCTCAGGATCTCCGGCCACCATCTCTTTGAACAGATCAGCATAGGCCGCCGCAGACGTATCCCAGCCCACAGGCTGCGCCATCGCGTTCTTCATCATCTTCTGCCAAAGCTTCGGCTTGGCGAAGAGATCGCACATGCGGTTGATCGCCATTTTCAGAGCTTCGGTGGTGATCGGCGTGAATTGCAGCCCGGTCGCCACCTCTGCCGACAAAGCGGCCGGGTTGGCCTGAATGATCGTGTCCGCGAGACCGCCGGTCAGGGATACGAGCGGAATGGTGCCAAAACGCAAGCCGTACAGCTGCGTCAGGCCACAGGGCTCGAAACGCGACGGCACGAGGATGGCGTCGCCACCTTCGATCAGGCGACGGGCGAAGGCCTCGTCATAACCGATCCGCACGGAGACCCCCGCATATTTCATCGCGGCATCACGGAAGGCGCTCTCAAAATAGCCCTCCCCTGAGCCCAGAAGCGCCAGTTGCCCACCGCGCTCAATCAGCGTCGGCAACGCTTCAAGCAAAAGGTCGAAACCTTTCTGCCCTGTCAGGCGCGAGATCACGACACAGAGCGGACCGTCGCTCTCCGGCAAGTGCAATTCTTCGCGCAGGGCCGCTTTGAACTTTTCCTTGCCCTTGGGCGATTTGTAACCGGGCTTCCACAGATCGAGATCGATCCCATTCAGAATACCAGTGAAATCGGCGCCACGGGAGGCGAGAACACCCTCCATCCCCATGCCGAAAGCACCGTCCATCAATTCGCGCGCATAGGTCGGCGACACGGTGGAGACCTTGGTCGAGGCCATGATCCCGGCCTTGAGTGTCGAGACCTGTCCCCAATACTCAAACCCGCTCTCAGTAAAGCCCTGCGGCGGCAAGCCGAGGGTTTGGATCATATCCTGGCCATAGCAGCCCTGGAACGCGATGTTGTGGATGGTCATCAGGGTTTTGACCCGCTCCGCCGCGCCCAATTCGCGCAGGTAGATCGGTGTCAGACCCGCCTGCCAATCATGCAGGTGCAACGCGTCAGGGTGCCATTGTTCGATCCCGTGCGCGGCGATCATCGCGGCGGCCAGAGACAGCGCGGCAAAGCGCTGGGGATTGTCCCACCAATCATGGCCATCGGGACCGTTATAGGGCTTGCCCTCCCGGTCAAAGAGATGCGGCGCGTCGAGGATATAGAGCGGCGAGGCCTCTTTGCCCTCCCCCAGCGTGCCACGCCGGATGCGGGCGAACCCGCCAAACAAGTCCCAGACCTCGAACACAGTCTCCGCGTCGGGCTGTGCGGCAAGCACCTGACGGTAGCCGGGCAGCAGAGTGCGCATCTCGACCCCATGCGGGGCCAGAGCGGACGGCAGAGAGCCTGCCACATCGGCAAGGCCCCCGGTCTTGATCAACGGTACGCATTCCGAAGTGACCGAAAGAACCTTGATCATAGACGTATTCCTCATATTCCTTGTGCTCGCCTGTCCAGCATATCCTGAGTGATCAGGGTTACACCACCCGGAGAAACCCGGAACCAGCGGGCATCCACCTCGGGATCCTCGCCGACAACGAGGCCTTCAGGCACCTGCACGCCGCGGTCGATGACCACGTTTTTCAGACTGCAATGGCGGGCGATATTGGCCTTGGGCAGCACCACAGCGCGCTCCAACGATGAATAGGAGTTCGTCGTCACATGGGTGAAGAGCAAGCTTTCACGGATTTCCGTCCCGGAGATGATACAGCCCCCGGAGACCATAGAACTCACAGCGGAGCCCCGACGGTCCGGTCGGTCGTGGATGAATTTGGCGGGCGGCGTCAGTTCGGAATACGTCCAAATCGGCCATTCGCGATCCCAAAGATCGAGCTCCGGGGTGAAATCCGTCAAATCGATATTGGCCTTCCAATAGGCGTCAATCGTCCCCACATCGCGCCAATAGGCATCGGCATCGGGATGACGGACACAGCTGTCGGTGAACCGATGCGCCTGCGCCTTACCCTTTTTCACCAGTTCCGGGATCAGGTCATTGCCGAAATCGTGCGAAGAGGTCGGGTCTTCCATATCTTCGAGCAGGCGTTCGCGCAGGAATTTCCAGTTGAAGACATAGATGCCCATCGAGGCGAGCGCTTTGTTCGGTTCGCCCGGAATAGCGGGGGGATCGGCTGGTTTTTCGAGGAACGAGGTGATCCGGTCGCTTTCATCAACGCCCATGACCCCGAAAGCCGCCGCCTCTTTGCGATCCACCGTCAGGCACCCGATGGTGACATCCGCGTTGGTGTCCACGTGCTGGCGGATCATGATCTCGTAATCCATCTTATAGATGTGATCGCCCGCAAGGATCAGGATGTAATCGACGTCATAGCTGTCGATGATATCGATGTTCTGCGCCACGGCGTCGGCGGTGCCACGATACCACGTGCTTTCCTCATAACGCTGCGAGGCTGGCAGAATGTCGAGGAATTCGTTGCGCTCCGCCCGAAAGAAGGTCCAGCCGCGCTGGATGTGGCGGATCAGGGAGTGCGCCTTGTACTGCGTCGCAATCGCCATTTTGCGGATACCGGAGTTCAATGCATTCGAGAGAGCAAAATCAACAATCCGGTTTTTGCCGCCGAAATAGACGGCCGGTTTCACACGATCGTTGGTCAATTCCTTCAGCCGCGAGCCGCGCCCGCCGGCCAGCACGAACGCCATTGTGCGCGGCGCAAGTCTGTTCCTCGTATGTGGCATCTCTGTCCTCTCTCCTGCGTTCTCTGCGATCCTTCCCCCTCACGGGAGGACCGCCCTCCGATCACGCGTCGTCTTTAATGAAAATCATAGTCGAAAGCGGAGGCAGGGTGATCACAGCAGCAGCGGGCTGACCCTGCCAGGCATCCGCCTTGGCCTGAGCCGCCCCCAGATTGCCGCGACCGCCGCCGCCATAACACTCCGCATCACTGTTAAGCGCTTCGATCCACTTGCCTTCCGACGGGAAACCAAGTTTGTAGCCCATCCGCTCCACCGGGGTGAAGTTACAGACCACGACCACTTCCGGGTCACCCGGCTGGCCACGACGAACCCAGGCATAGACCGATGCCTCAGCGTCATTGGCCTCGATCCATTGGAACCCGTCGCCTTCGCAATCCTTGGCGTAAAGCGCCGGTGTTTCGCGATACAGCATGTTAAGATCGCGCACGAGGCGCTGAACACCCTCGTGCATAGTGTACACGAGACAGGTCCAGTCGATTTCCGTCTCGTGGTTCCACTCCTGCCATTGGCCAAACTCTTGTCCCATGAACAAAAGCTTCTTGCCCGGATGGCCCCACATAAAGCCGTAATAGGCCCGCAGGTTGGCGAATTTCTCCCACTCATTGCCCGGCATTTTCGAGAGCATCGAACACTTGCCATGCACCACTTCGTCATGGCTGATCGGCAGGATGAAATTCTCCGAGAAGGCGTAGTGCAGACCAAAGGTCATCTGGTGGTGGTGGTATTTGCGGTGGATCGGCTCGCGGGACATGTAGTCCAACGTGTCGTTCATCCAGCCCATGTTCCATTTGAAGCCAAAGCCCAAACCGCCCTTATCGACCGGCGCAGAGACACCGGCATAGGCCGTGCTTTCCTCGGCCACGGTCATCACCCCCGGCATCTCGCCGTAAGCCAGCGTGTTCATGTTCTGAAGCATCGCGATGGCCTCAAGGTTCTCGCGCCCCCCCATCACATTGGGGATCCACTGGCCTTCCTCGCGCGAATAATCGCGGTAGATCATCGAGGCCACAGCATCCACGCGCAGCCCGTCGATATGGTATTCTTCGAGCCAATAGAGCGCGTTCGAGGTCAGGAAGTTAGAGACCTCGTGGCGACCGTAGTTGTAGATCAGCGTGTTCCAGTCCTGATGGAACCCCTCGCGCGGATCGGCATGCTCATAGAGTGCGGTCCCATCGAAATGCGCGAGGCCATGGGTGTCCGTCGGGAAATGCCCCGGCACCCAGTCCACAAGAACCCCGAGTCCCGCCTCATGCGCCGCGTTCACCAGATCGCGGAACTCATGCGGCGGGCCAAAGCGGATCGTCGGCGCATAAAGACCGATCGGCTGATAGCCCCAAGAGCCATCGAACGGATACTCGGAGATCGGCATCAGTTCGATATGGGTAAAGCCCATGTCCTTGGCATATGCCACAAGCTCGACAGCGGCTTCCTTGTAGGAAATCGGGCGCGTCCCGCCCTTTTCGTCTTCCTTGTGACGCCAAGAGCCAAGCTGCACCTCGTAGATCGAAATCGGCTGATCGCGGCCCTGCAATTTCTCGCGCGTATCGAGCCAAGCTTTGTCGCCCCAGCCATAGCCGGTAATGTCGCGCACGACGGAGGCGGTCTGCGGCGGATGTTCCGAGCCGAAACCGACCGGGTCGGCCTTGAGGTGAATATTGCCATAAGCGCCGAGAATTTCGAACTTGTAGGCCGTGCCCTCGCCAAGAGCGGGCATGAAGATTTCCCAGACACCTGTCGCGCCGCGACGGCGCATCACATGCCGCCGCCCGTCCCAAGCGTTGAAATCGCCAACCAGAGACACCCGACGTGCATTCGGAGCCCAGACCGCGAAATGCGTGCCCTTGGTGCCCTCATGCTCGATCACATGCGCCCCCAAAGCCTTCCAGATGTGGTGATGGGTGCCCTCGCCCAGAAGGTATTCGTCAATCTCGCCCAGAACCGGACCGAAACGATACGGATCATCGACGGTCCAAAGCTCCGTGCCGCTCTTGCCTTCGCAGGTATAGGGTTTGGTGCCCGACACCTTGCCGTGGAACAGGCCTTTGAAGCCTTCGACCCGGCCGAGCGGATAGCGTTTACCACCGCTCAGAGCCGTCATTTCCTCCGCACCCGGATCGTAGACCGTGACGTGACGCACGCGACCAATCTTGTGCGGACCGAGAATGGCGAAGGGATCGTCATAGCGCCCCTCGCAGATCTGGGTCAGCACCTTGGGGTCTGCGAAGTCATTCTCAATCAGCGAGGGCATGTGGGCGATTTTCCTTTGGTTGGGCTGAGCTTAGGAGATTCTATGACCTGATCAACTCTTTGATTTTTAGGCAAGAAGGCTCTTAGCTCCCCAAATATCGCACATATAACCGCGAATTGTGCGATCAGAGGAGAACCAGCCCGATCGCGCGACGTTCAAAGCCGCCATTTCGGCCCATTTTTCCGGATTTTGATAGGCGGCATCGACCTCACGCTGGGCGCGCCAGTAATCGGTGAAGTCTGAGCAGACCAAGAAATAATCCGACCATGTCAAATTATCGGCGATATGCGCATAGCGGCCCGGATCTTCGGGGCAGAATGTCCCGTCGCGCAGGGCGTGAAGCGCCCGTCCGAGGCGCGGATCGGCGTTGATTGCCTGTTGCGCGTGATCGGGAATCATCCGGCGTTGCATCACCTCATCGGCGAGCATCCCGAAGAGGAAGAAATTTTCCTCGCCGACATGTTCCCGGATTTCCACGTTCGCCCCATCGAGCGTGCCGACGGTCAGCGCGCCGTTGAGGGCGAATTTCATATTGCCCGTGCCGGAGGCTTCCTTGCCTGCGGTCGAAATTTGTTCCGACAGATCAGCGGCCGGGATCAGCCGCTCCGCCAGCGAGACATTGTAGTTCGGCAGGAAAATGACCTGCAGATAATCACGCGTCGCGGCATCGGCATTCACGACTTTCGACACATCGTTGATCAGCCGAATGATGTCCTTCGCGAAGTGATAGCCCTGCGCCGCCTTGCCCGCGAAGATTTTCACCCGCGGCGTCCAGTTGGCATTTGGATTGTCTTTGATCTCCTGCCAATGCGCGATGGCCTCAAGGATATTGAGGTGCTGGCGCTTGTATTCATGCATGCGCTTGATCTGCACATCGAACATCGCGTCGGCATTGAGTTTCACGCCATGCGTCTGCGCCACGTAATCGACCAGCGCCTTTTTGTTGTCCGCCTTGACCGCTTCGAACTGTTTGATCCAGGATTTCTTCTTGATCGAAGGCTCAAGTTTCTCCAATTGTTCGAGATCATCGACCCAGCCATCGCCGATCGTGTCGGTGATCAGCGAAGACAGCGCCGGGTTGCAATTGTGCAGCCAGCGGCGCGGGGTGACGCCATTGGTCTCGTTGACGATCCGGTCCGGGTGCAGCTCGTGCAATTCCTTGAACACGGTCTTTTTCATCAGGTCGGAGTGCAGCGCAGACACGCCGTTCACACGGTTGGCGACGATGAAAGACAGCTCCCCCATTTTAACCTGCCCGTCCGAACGGGCCGACAGGGTGCGATGCGGGTTGGCTTTGTAATGAGCGTCATCGATGCGGTTGATGATGTCCAAATGGCGCGGCAGCAGGCGACCGAAGAGCCGTTCGTCCCAACGTTCCAAGGCCTCAGGCAGAAGCGTGTGGTTGGTGTAATTCATGCAGCCATGCACGATCTCAAGCGAGTCATCGAAGGACAATCCGCGCTCGTCATGCAGAATGCGGAGCAGTTCCGGACCGGCGATGGCCGGGTGCGTGTCGTTGAGCTGAATGGCGACCTTGTTCGGCAGATCGCGAATGTTGTCATGATTGCTGTCAAAACGGCGCAGGATGTCGCGGATCGACGCGGCGGAGAAGAAGAACTCCTGTTTGAGACGCAGTTCCTTGCCCGCCTCGTTGCTGTCTTCCGGGTAAAGCACGCGCGAAATCGTCCGCGCCAGCGCCTCATGCTCGGCGGCAGCGGCAAAATCGCCGGAGTTGAACAGGCCAAGATCGAACGGATCGACAGCGCGCCCGGCCCAGAGCCGCAGCGTGTTGGCCCATTTGCCTTTCCAGCCGATGATCGGCGTGTCGAACGCCTCCGCCTGAATAAGCTCCGCCGGACGCCAGAGCGTCTTGCCATTCTCGTAAATCACATCGCCGCCAAACCCGAGGGTGAAGCGCACTTCGGGGCGCTCGAACTCCCATGGGTGCGGCTCCTGTAGCCAGGTCTCCGGACTTTCCATCTGGCGCCCGTCGACAAAGCTCTGTTTGAACAGACCATTCTCATAGCGAATGCCATAGCCCATAGCCGGACAGCCGATGGTGGAGAGACTGTCGAGGAAACAGGCCGCCAGACGACCAAGCCCACCATTGCCCAGCGCGGCATCCGGTTCGTCATCGAGGATCGTGCGCATATCCATGCCAAAGCTTTCAAGCGCGTCCTTGACCTCTTCGACCATTTCGAGATTGACGATCCCGTCTTCCAAAAGACGCCCGATCAGGAATTCCATCGAGAGGTAATAGACCCGCTTGCCGTCCCGCTCATAGGTCTTGCGCGTCGAGGCCACCCAGTGATCCACCATCCGGTCGCGAATTGCGTGCGACAGCGCCATCCGCCAGTCGAAAAACTGAGCATGCTCCGGATCTTTGCCCATGGTGTAAGTGAGATGCTTGAGAAGAGCATCACGGAACTCGGAGGATGTGCGGGCTTTTCGCGCCATGGGTCACCTTATGGAAACTAGAGGGAGGATCGGACTAATGACAAAGGGAGATCATACATATTCAGCTAAAACTCTATGAATCCCTATGGCAAGGCACAGCCCAAAATTATGGCTGCACTGCAGCATTCCTAGCCCGAAAAGAGCGAAATATGCCAGTGTTTTACGCAGTACATTCTTGTGAGCGCAACCATTGCCCTCTTGCGGCCCCTCGCTTGCTGAAACTTTCAAGAACAGGCTTTAAAGGCGAAGCATGACAGTTTTGTGCAACACCTGATGTCTTCACGATGACGGCGAAAAAGCACCGCTTCAGCGCCTTGTCCCCCGTCACGGCCGCCCCGAAGTGAGAGGTAAAAAACTCCCGCAGCGACACGTCGCGCGGGGTTAAATCAGGATCAAATAATAAGCGGGGAGAGCCTTCGCCCTCCCCACAGATCACAGATAGCTGGTCGGAATCGCTGTGGTGAACTTCAGTTCTTCCATCGAGATCATCGAATTGACCTGACTGAATTCAAGCTTTTGGATCATTTGCTTATACACCGCGTCGTAAGTGGCCATGTCGGGCGTGACGACTTTGAGAATGTAATCCACTGTGCCCGTCAGACGATACGCCTCAACAACCTCGGGAATTTCGTCGATCAGCTCCCGAAACTTGTTCAGCCAGTCGATTTCATGCCGAGAGGTGCTCACGCCGATAAACACCGTCAAAGGCACGTTGGCACGGGTCTGATCCACCAAAGCCACGCGCTTTTTGATGACCCCAGCTTCTTCCATCCGCTTGATCCGCCGCCAACAGGGATTGGCAGACAGCCCGACAGCCTCGGAGATCGCCTGCATCGGCGTTTCGCTATCGTTTTGCAGAATTTCGAGAATGCGTTGATCGATCTCGTCGAAAGTAATGCTTTCAATCGGCTTCGACCCGGTCTTGCGAGGACGGGCTTCTGTCATGTTGATACAAACTCCATAATTACACCTGCTGAAAATTCGGGGCCGACGGCGAGGCCGGAAGTGGTCTCGCACATGCTCACATTCACATCTGCAAGGAAATCTTTTACCGCATCAAGGCTCTTCACCTTCACGCGCAGAACGGTAAAGGCGTCCTGCGCCGTCGCACCGAGATCAAACTCGGGGTAAGCCGCCGCCATACGTTCCGCCGTCGCCAGAATGAGCGGGGCGGAATTCGAGCCTGTCGTCACCGTTGTAAACCCGTCCTCCGTGCTTACAGCGCCAGCAGCCCAGAGCCGGGCAAAGCCTTTTGCGTCGTCTTCCGGCGTCTCAGAGATCGCGAGGATGGCATCGAGGCCGCAGGCCGTATTGGCATGTTCCAGCAGCTCCGGCACCCAGACGGTCTCGCGTGTCTTATGCTGGCACATAAACACCGTGCCAAACGGCGTTTCCTCCGGCGTAAAGGCCACGGTCGAGAAGGCTGCAATCCCTTCCGACCCATCGGGCAGAGGCACCGGGCGGGAAAAACTTCCAAGACCCTGCGTCGTGATCCCAAGTTCCGAGAGCGCCTTGGCCGCCCCTTCTGCCGTATCGATCCGGCAGGCGATTGCATGCAGCCCCTGCCCTTTGGACGCCAACATCTCGCGGCGGCTGACGTTCTGCTCTGTCGGCGTCAGAATGCCCAGCAACTCGAAATAGTCATCCGGGAACATAATGGTGTAATTCGCGGTCCCCTTGGCGGCGGAATGCGTACCGCGCGGCGAGAGAGTAAAGCCAAGCGCTTTATATTGCGCGGCGGCGGCATCAAGATCATCGACGAGCGCAAAGCAATGGTCGATGCCTTTCACGGGATGGGTCATTTCAAAATCTCCAGAGGGGTTATTTGCGGACAGGGGCCAGAACAATTTCCGGCAGACTGATGCCGGGCTGCATCTCGGCGACGAAAAGCGCGGTTTTTGCCATGTCTTCGGGTTGAATCATCGCGGCCATTTTCTCCGCATCGAACCCCGGGCGTTTGGCAAGCAAGGGCGTAGCGACTTCGGCCGGGCAAAGTGCGGTCGAGCGAATACCATTTTTGCCCTCTTCATCATTGAGGCTGAGCGACAGGTCGGACAGGGCGTGTTTCGAAGCGCCATAGATCGCGCCACTTACCGAGGAATGGAACCGACCTGCCCAGCTTGATGTGTGGATCATCACACCGTCTTGTTGCGCACGCATGATCGGCAGACAGGCCGCAATAACATTGAGCGCGCCCGTAATGTTGACATCGACCACCTGATCCCAGCTTTCCCAGTCGAGATCGGCCCATGTGCGCTTCGGGATATTGAGACCCGCATTGTTACAAAGCACATGGAGCCCGCCTGCCCAATCCGCAATGTCTTGCGCCGCTTCAGCCATGCCAGCGCGATCCGTAATGTCGCCAGGCACGATCAACACGTCGTCCTGAGATGGGAAATCAGCCGCGACTCGCTCCAAGCTGTCGCGATTGCGAGCCGTCAAAGCGACGCGATAGCCCGCTTCCGCAAATCCCAGTGCCATCGCCGCCCCGATTCCGGAGCCCGCCCCGGTAATCCATGCGCATTTTGCCATATGTTTTGTCCCATTGATTTCATCCCTGAGAGAAGACTGAACCAATTTTTAGGCTGAGTATAGAAATTTTTTCCAATCTTGCCTTAAATGTTGGTTTTTTATGTTGACGCTCACCATGCTGTGACGTCAGGTAAAACAGCAACAAGACCGCACTCACCCTTTAGAGGGCAACCAATCGACCGGGAGAACTTAAAAATATGACTTTTACGTTAAAAAAGGCGGGACTGACACTCGCCATGACCGGAGCCATCAGCTCTGCCGCATTCGCGGCCAGCACGCAAGAAGAAGTCCAGAAGGGCGGCACTGTCGTCATTCATATGATTTCGGAACAACGCATCCTCAATCCGGGTCTACGCGCCTCCACCGGCGTGTACAACATCACCGGTAAGATCATGGAACCGCTGATCGACAAGAGCTATGAGGGCTACGAGCCCATTCTGGCGACCGAATGGTCCGGCTCTGAGGATGGCAAAACCATCACGCTGAAACTGCGTGAAGGCGTCAAATGGCACGACGGCGAGCCCTTCACCTGTGACGACGTGGCCTTCTCCGCCATCGAACTGTGGAAAGAGCTGCTGAACTATTCTTCCGCGCTTCAGGCCAACCTCGAAAGCGTCGACTGCCCGGATCCGCACACCGCAGTGTTCAACTACTCCAAGCCGATGCCGCTTGAGCTTTTCGTTGCCGCCATGCCCGATCTGGGTCACCCGGTGCCGAAACACCTCTATGAAGGCACCGACATTCTCAAGAACCCGTACAACACTGCCCCCGTCGGCACCGGCCCGTTCAAATTCGTCGAATACGAACGCGGTCAGTACGTGATGGCCGAGAAAAACGAAGACTACTGGCGCGAGGGGTATCCCTACCTCGACCGCGTTGTCTGGCGTTTCATCAAGGACAAATCCGCCGCCGCCGCCGCACTTGAAGCTGGCGAAGTGCAGGAATCCGGCTTCATCGGCGTCTCCATGGCCGATGTCGATCGTTTCAGCAAGGACGACCGTTTCTCTGTCGGCACCATGGGCTATGAAAACAACGTCGCCCACTCGACCGTCGAGTTCAACCACCGCAATCCGATCCTCGCCGATCTGAAAGTGCGTCAGGCGATGTATCACGGCCTCGACATCGACTATGCGATCAAGACCATCATGCATGGTTTTGCGAAACCGGGCCGCGGTCCGATCCCGAGCGCTGGCGGCATCAACTATACCGACGATGTTCCGACCTATGATTACGATCCGGAACTCGCCAAGAAGATGCTCGACGAGGCTGGCTACCCGGTTCAAGATGATGGCTACCGCTTCCACCTGCGTCACCGTCCGGCGCCTTGGGGCGAATACACCCAGCTTTGGGCCGAATATTACGCCCAAGCGATGAAAGAGATCGGCATCGACGTCGAGATCCTGACCAACGATGCACCGGGCTTCCTGAACGGCGTTTACCGTGACCACGATTTCGACACGGCCAACGGCTGGCACCAGTTCCGGTCCGACCCTGCTGTCTCCACCATGGTTTGGCTCCGTTCCGGCCAACCGGAAGGCACCCCTTGGTCCAACCAGTTCGGCTGGAAAGACGAGGAAATGGACGCGATGATCGACGCTGCGGCTTCCGAGCTCGATGTCGAGAAACGTGCAGAGATGTATCACGAGATCCAAGCGCGTGAGATGGCCGAACTGCCGGTGATATTCGCGATCGAACATCCGTTCATCTCCGTGACCTCAAACAAGCTCCACAACCACCACAACACGCCGCGGTGGAACTCCTCGAGCTGGTATGATCTGTGGATCGAACACTGATCTGACACTCTGGCGGGCGCGCCTCCCCTCGCGCCCGCCCTTTTCCCTTCCTGCCCTCCTTGCACACGATCCCGAAGGATCCAAAGACAATGACACTGCACATGCCTCCGATCCTGGCCTACGCGCTTCGGCGTCTCGTTCAGGCCATCCCCGTGATCATCCTGATCATGATCGGCACTTTTCTTCTGCTCAAACTCGCGCCCGGCGATACGGTCGACGCACTGGTCGGAGACATGGGCGGGGCCGACGCCGCCTTCATCGCGCGGTTGCGCGCAGAATACGGCCTTGATCAGCCGATCTGGGTTCAGCTCTGGCGCTATATGGTCAAACTGGCGTCCTTCGATTTCGGCTGGTCCTTCGTCTATGAACAACCGGTCTCGACCGTCCTCATGGAACGTCTCGGCACCACGCTGATGCTGATGGCCTCCTCTCTGAGCATCGCCTTCACCGCAGGGATCATCCTTGGTGCCATCGCCGCACGCCGCGCCTATTCCGCGACGGACAACCTGATCTCCATCCTCGGCCTCGTGTTCTACGCCACGCCGTCCTTCTTCCTTTCGCTCATGCTGATGCTGGTCTTCTCCGTGAAACTCGGTTGGCTTCCGGTTGGCGGGATCAAAACCATCGCCGGTTTTTACACCGGCTGGGATCACGTCTGGGACGTGGTGCGCCACCTCATCATGCCGACCGCCGCGCTGTCGCTGATCTATCTGGCCTTCTACCTGCGCTTGATGCGCGCCTCCGTGATGGAAGTGGCCGATCTCGACTATGTCCGCACCGCCCGCGCCAAAGGCGCTCGCGAAGGCCGCCTGATGACCCACCACATCATGCGCAACGCGCTTCTGCCGGTGGTCACGCTTCTGGGCCTGCAATTCTCCACGGTCCTCGGCGGCTCCATCGTCGTTGAAACCATCTTCACCCTGCCGGGGCTCGGCCAGTTGGCCTACCAGTCCGTCGTGCAGCGCGACATGAACACCCTGATGGGCATCATCTTCCTCTGCGCCATCATCGTTGTCGTCGTCAACTTTCTCACCGACCTGCTCTACGCACGTCTCGACAGCCGGATCGAACTCTCATGACCCTCGCCGATACCGAAATCGCCCCGCCCGAGCCGCCGCGTTACGTCATGTTCTGGCGTCGCTACAAACGCAACCGTGCCGCTCTGCTTGGCCTGTTCCTCTTCGCTCTCGTTGTGCTCATGGCTTTGACCGCTGGCATCATTGATCCCGGTGATCCGCTGCGTCGTGCAGGCGAACCTTTGACGCCGCCCTTCGTCAATTGGTCCACGCCTTTGGGCACCGACCAGTTGGGCCGCGATGTGCTCTCCGGCGTCTTCTATGGTGCCCGCATCTCGCTCCTGATCGGTGTGGTCGCAACCCTCGTCGCCATCGTCATCGGCGTCGTGATCGGCGCTTTGGCAGGCTACTTCGGCGGCTGGGTCGATGACGTGCTGATGCGCATCACCGAGGCCTTTCAAACCATCCCGAACTTTGTCCTCTTGCTGACGCTCGTCGCCATCATGGGCTCCAAGATCGAATGGATCACGCTGGCCATTGGCATCGTGAGCTGGACCGCCCCCGCCCGCATGGTGCGTGCCGAGTTCATGTCGCTCAGAAACCGTGAATTCGTAGACGCCGCCCGCAATTTGGGCGTGTCGAACACCTCGATCATTTTCCGCGAAATCCTCCCCAATGCTTTGCCGCCGATCGTGGTTTACGCGTCTGTGATTATGGCACTGTCGATCCTGATGGAAAGCGCTCTCGCGTTCCTCGCACTGGGCGACCCGAACTATGCGAGTTGGGGCAACATGATTGGCCAAGGCCGCGCCGTGCTGCGCTCCGCCCCCTATTGCGCCGTGATCCCCGGCGTCGCGATCATCCTCACTGTGCTGTCCTTCTCGCTTCTGGGCGAAGGGCTCAACGATGCGCTCAATCCGAGGCAGAAGAAATGACCAAGACACCTCCTCCCGTTCTCGACCTGTGCAAGCTTGAGATCTCCCTGCCCAAGGGCGCGGATCGTCCCTATGCTCTCGAAGGCCTAGACCTGACCATAAACGCGGGCGAAATCGTTTGTCTGGTCGGCGAAAGTGGCTCGGGTAAATCGCTCTGCGCGGGGGCCATCATGGGCCTTCTGCCCGAACCGCATGTGCGCGTCACCAGTGGTGCGATCCGGTTCATGGGCGAAGAGTTGCGCGGCAAATCGGATGCCGAGATGCGCAAGCTGCGTGGCGCGGATATTTCGATGATCTTCCAGGAACCGATGACCGCGCTCAACCCGCAGAAAACTGTCGGCTGGCAAATCGACGAGGTGCTGCGCCTCCACACAAAGATGAATAAAACGGAGCGCAAAGCCCGCGCGCTTGAGATGTTGGAGCGCGTGCACATCCCCGAACCCGCCTCGGCCTATAACGCCTATCCGCATCAAATCTCCGGCGGCCAGCGTCAACGCGTGATGATCGCCATGTCCTTGGTGCTCTCGCCGAAACTGATCATCGCGGACGAGCCCACCACGGCGCTTGATGTGACGACCCAGCTTCAAATCCTCAAACTCATTCGCGAGTTGCAGGAAGAAGAAGGCGCCGGCGTTCTCTTCATCACCCACGACTTTGGCGTGGTGGCGGAGATTGCCGATAAGGTCGCGGTGCTCTGTCGCGGCGAGCTGGTCGAAAGCGGCACCACCGATGCCGTTCTGAACCACCCTCAGCACCCCTACACCAAGGCGTTGATCGGGGCCGTCCCTGCCCTGACCCCGCCGCCGGTGAAAGCCGCCTCCGAGGCCCCCGTGGTCCTCAAAGGCACGGGACTCAAAAAGACCTTCGCCGCACGTGGTGGGCTTTTGTCTGGCAAGCGCAAGGCCGTGACCGCGGTCAAAGACCTCACCTTTGAATTGCGCCAAGGCGAAACCCTTGGGGTCGTCGGCGAAAGCGGCTCTGGCAAGACCACCGTCTCGCGCATCGTCACCCGGCTTTTGGAATGCGACCAAGGCTCTGTCGAACTGGACGGAACCGATCTTCTGGCCGCCACGCCGAAAGAATTGCGCGCCCTGCGCCAGCACATCCAAATGGTGTTCCAAGACCCGATGGCCTCGCTCAATCCCCGAAAACGCGTGGTCGATCTGATTGCGCAAGGCCCCATCGTGCACGGTGCCGACCCGAAAAAGGCCCGCGAAGACGCCAAGAAACTCTTGGAATTGGTCGAACTGTCCCCTGCGGCCGCCAACCGCTTCCCGCATGAGTTCTCCGGCGGTCAGCGTCAGCGCATCGGCATCGCCCGCGCGCTTGCGATGGAGCCGAAGGTGATCGTCGCCGACGAACCCGTCTCCGCGCTGGACGTGTCGGTGCAGGCGCAGGTGTTGAAGCTGCTCGCAGACCTGCGCGACCGGCTTAACCTCTCCTTGCTGTTTGTGACCCACGATCTTCGTGTCGCCGCTCAGCTCTGCGACCGGATCATCGTCATGCAAAAGGGTGAGATTGTGGAAAGCGGCCTGACCGCCGAGGTCTTCGCCAATCCGCAGCACCCTTACACGCAGAACTTGCTTTCTTCCATTCCGGGCCGCGACTGGACACCCCCGTCGCTGCACACGGACGCCGCCTGAGGTTTTACTATGTCACTGGAATTTAAAGATATCCGCAGCGCTTTGATCGGTGAAGGGGCGGCCATGTCCGGCCCCTTCGGGCCCCGCGCCCTGATCTATGCCGATTATGTCGCCTCTGGCCGCGCGCTCGGGTTTATCGAGGACGCGATCCGCACCCATGTGCTGCCCTATTACGGCAACACTCATACGGAGACTTCTTTCGTGGGGCGTCGCACCACCCAGCTGCGCGAGATGGCGCGCGAGGCGGTGCGCACGGCGGTCGATGCGGATGAAAACCACGCGGTGATCTTCACCGGATCCGGCGCGACCGGTGCGGTGGACAAGCTGGTGCGGGCCTTCGCGATGAAAGGCCTCTCTGAAGGTGTCGTCTTTGTCGGCCCCTATGAGCACCACTCCAACGATCTGCCGTGGCGGGAAAGCGGGGCGGAGCTTGTCCGTATTCCCTTGAATGCGGCGGGCACGATCTGCCTTGAAACGCTTGAACGTGAGCTTAAGTCGCATGACGGCATCGCGCTCAAAATCGGCGCGTTCTCTGCCGCCTCCAATGTGACCGGCGTGCGCACCGATCTGCGCGCGGTGGCCCGTCTCCTTCATGCCCATAACGCCTTCTGCGTCGCCGATTTCGCCGCCGCCGCGCCCTATATGCCGGTGGAACTGGCGGAAACCTCGGAAGGTGCAGGAGACCGCATCGATGCTGCCGTGCTCTCCCCGCACAAATTCCCCGGCGGCCCCGGTGCCTCCGGCCTTCTGATTGCAGAGCGCAGCCTGTTCGACACCGCCCGTCCCACAATGTCCGGCGGCGGCACGGTCCGGTATGTAACCTCCGAGGGACATAGCTACATCACGGACCCGGAACACCGCGAAGAAGGCGGCACGCCCGCCATCGTCGACAACATCCGCGCGGGCATGGTGATGCAGCTCAAACGCGATATGGACGAGGCCCGTGTCGAGGCCCGCGAAACCGTCCTGACCCGCCGGATGGAAGACGCCCTGCGCGCCATTCCGGGGATGGAGCTTTTGGGGCCGTCCAACGTGCCGCGCCTCGGGATTTTCTCGTTCAATCTGCGCGTCCAGGGCAAGCTTTTGCACCACAACTATGTCGTGGCGCTGCTCAACGATCTCTTTGGCATTCAGGCCCGTGGCGGCTGTTCCTGCGCCGGGCCTTATGGTCATGCGCTTCTGGACATCGATTTGAGCAAAAGCGCCCGTCATGAAGCTGCCGTCACACACGGCCATTCTGTGTTCCGCCCCGGCTGGGCGCGCTTTGGTGTGAACTGGTTCTTTGACGACGAAGACGTGGACAAGATCGCCACCGCGATCCGGTTCGTGGCCGAACATGGTCTCGACATGCTGTCCTATTACCGCCTCGACGCGGTTGAGGGCATCTGGCGCGCCACGCCAACATTTGAAGACACCTGCCCGCCCGCGCTTTCCACGCTTTGGCACGCGCAGGGCGCAGCAGAAGAAACCGTGCCTGATTTCGCCACCTGCCTTGCGCAGGCCAAGGATTTGGCCGAAGGCGCGAAAGGCATGACCTGCGCCTCGGGACCGGAACTTTCGGCGGAGGAGGAAACTCTGCGTTGGTTCTGGCTGCCGCAGGAAGTGACAGGATTGACCACTGAAGGGGCTGCATGATGTCTGTCGAATTTCCCAAATCCCTCTGGGCTGCTACCGCGCCGGAACGTCCGCTCTCTGCCCCCCTCTCGGGCGTGGAAGAAACGGATGTCGCCATCATTGGCGCGGGGTTCACCGGGCTGTCCGCCGCCATTGAAGCCCGCAAACGCGGCCGTGCGGTGACGGTGCTTGAGGGCAAGGCCGCCGGATGGGGCGCGTCAGGACGCAACAATGGTCAGGTCATTCCGATCCTGACCTCCGCCGAACCGGACGTTTGGGTGTCGCGCTATGGCGATGCGGGCAAACGGATGGTCAAACTCATCGGCAATTCGGGCGATGTGCTGTTCGATCTCGTGCGCGAGTTTGACATGCAGGCAGAGGCCGAACAGAACGGCTGGTTCCAACCCGCACATAGCCCCGGTCGTGTGAAACTCTCTGCGAAACGTGTGGAGGCATGGTCACGCCACGGATTCCCCGCAGAGCTTAAAAACGCTCAGGAATGTGCCGATCTTCTCGGCACCGATTTCTGGTACGGCGGCATGTACAACCCCACGGGCGGCCATATCAATCCGCTCGCACTCGCACGCGAAATGGCGCGAGTGGCGGAGCATCTGGGCGCTGTGATCCATGAGGAAAGCCCCGTCACCTCCTTCGAGCGGGTTGGCAATGAATGGGTGCTCAAGACCCCCAATGGCACGCTCAAGGCCCGCGCTCTGATCATGGCCAGCAACGCCTACACCGGCGAGCTTGCCCCACGCCTTGCACCCCGCATCGCGCGTTCCGTCGTGCCGGTGCTGAGCTGGCAAATGGCGACAGAGCCAGTGGGCGACAACCTGCGCCAAAAAATCCTGCCGGGCCGTCAGGCGGTGTCAGACACGCGCGGCGATCTGCGGTTCTTCCGCTATGATGCGCGCAACCGTCTGATCACCGGGGGGGCCGTGATGGGCTCGTTTGACGTTGCCAACCGTGTGCGCAAGAAAGCCGCGAAGAACCTTGCGGAGGCCTTCCCCGAGTTGGGCGTGCCGGAAATGACCCATGTCTGGTCTGGTTACATCGGGATGAACTGGGACCGTTTCCCGCGCGTCCATAAACTTGGCCCGGATGGCTGGGCCTGGATCGGCTGTAACGGACGCGGTGTGGCGCTTGGCACCTCTTTGGGCCGCGAACTGGCCCGCGCCGCGACCGGCCAGCCCGAGGACGAACTTGCCCTGCCCGTGACCGAGCCACATCCTTTCCCGGTGCACGGCTTTGTGCGCCGCTTTGCCCCCACCTATCTCGCCTGGCTCAAACGTCAGGACCATAAGGAAATCAACCTATGACGGAGACACCCATGGCAGATGCCAAAGGTATGGACCTCAACGACATCCCGATCCTGCTGCGCCGCAAAATCGAGGCGATGATCCTCAAGCATGTTTTCGACGTGATTACCGAGCGTTCCGGGCGTGAAGAAGCGGAAGCCGTGCTGGACGCCGCCGTGTCGAAATCCGCCATTGAACAGGGCGCGATGCTGGCCGAAGAACTGGGCCATGTGCCCGACCTCACAGATTTCGCCGCGATCCAGCCGAACTGGACCCGCGAGGATGCGCTCAGAATTGAGACCATCGAGATGTCCGAAGAAAAGATGGATTTCAACGTGGTGAAATGCCGGTACGCGGAGATGTATCAGGAGATGGGGCTGGGCGATATCGGCCACCTTCTGTCCTGTAACCGCGACGGCGATTTCTGCATCGGCTACAACCCGGAGATCGAAATGACCCGGACCCAGACGATCATGAAAGGCGCAAGCCACTGCGATTTCCGTTATAGAATGAAGAAGGAGGCCTGAGATGGCTGTCGAGAATTGGGTCGCCAAACAGGTCACTGAGCTGACGGAGTTCCGCCGCGATCTGCATATGAACCCCGAGCTTTTGTATGACGTCAACCGCACCGCGCAGAAGGTGGCCGAGGCGCTTCGTGCCGCTGGCGTTGACGAGGTCTATGAGGGCATCGGCAAAACCGGTGTCGTCGGCGTGATCAAAGGCCAGAGCAATACGTCGGGCCGCATGATCGGCCTGCGCGCCGATATGGATGCGCTGCCCATCATCGAGGAAACCGGCAAGCCCTACGCCTCGCAAGTGCCGGGCAAAATGCACGCCTGTGGTCATGACGGGCACACCACCATGCTTTTGGGTGCGGCGCGTCATCTGGCCGAAAGCCGGGCGTTTGACGGCACAGTGATCGTGATCTTCCAGCCTGCCGAAGAAGGCGGTGCAGGGGCGCGGGCGATGATCGAAGACGGGCTGTTTACCCGCTGGCCCTGCAATGAGGTCTACGGCATGCACAACCGCCCGAACCTTCCGGTCGGGCAGTTCACGATCAATTCCGGCCCGATCATGGGCTCGGTCGATGAGGTCAAAATCACCATCACCGGGCGCGGTGGCCACGCGGCGCGGCCTGAGCAGACGATTGATCCTCTGCCGATCGCAGGCGCTTTGTTGCAGGCGGTGCAGACCCTCACTTCCCGCAACATGGACCCCATCGACAGCGCGGTGATTTCGCTCTGCACCATTCAGGCGGGCAATGCGTTTAACGTCATTCCCCAAGACGTGACGATGACCGGCACCGTTCGGACACTCCGCGAAGGCGTGCGTGACATGATCGAAGAGCGCCTCACCGAGATGGTTGCCAATATCGCGGCGGCTTTTGGCGGCGTCGGCAAAACCGAATATATCCGCCACTATCCTGTGACCGTGAACCATGACCACGAAACCGAACTGGCCGCGAAAGCCGCGCAAGAGGTCGCTGGTGTCGAGAGCGTTCACCTCGACATGCCTCAAACCCTTGGTGGCGAGGATTTCTCTTTCATGCTCAACGAGGTGCCCGGTGCGATGATCAATATCGGCAACGGCCCTTCTGCTGCGCTCCATCACCCGAAATACGATTTCAACGACGATGTGATCGCTTGGGGCAGTTCCTATTGGACCACGCTGGTGCGTCAGCGCCTGCCGCTCTCCTGAGACTAAAGCTCTCCCCTAAAACAAAGAAAGCGGCCCGACGTTACGTCTGGGCCGCTTTTCTATACCGCGCCGTACATCCTTCGACGCTCAAAGCATTACTCGGAGAGAGCCGCCGCGTCGTTCCAGCGGATGTTCTTGAGAAACTCCATCTGCGCCTCACTTTCGATCCACACAGGGTTCTGGCGGCGCGTCACACGGATCGCTTCTTCGTTCTCCATCCCATGCCAGATCAACATGCTCGCAAGCAAAGTCCCTGTCCGGCCCTTCCCGGCCCGGCAGTGAAACGATGTCGGGTGCCCCTGTTTCAGATGCCCGGCAACGTCTTCGCAGAGCGCCAAAGCGTCCTCAGAAGTCGGCGCGCACTGGTCATCAATCGGCAGATAGATGCTCTTCATCCCGAACCCTTCGATGATGTCCCGCGCCGGTTCCTTTTCGGAGGTCAGGGTCACGAGCACCTTGATTCCGACACGGGCGAGCGCCTCCATGTCGCGTCGGGGTTCTTCGAGCAACCCCGGTTGCGGACAGCCTGCCAAAAGACCCGGCTCCAGCCATTCGAACCCGCGCGGTCCGTAATACGACGACAAATATGTTGGACGTGGATAATTTCCAAACATCTTGGTTTCCCTAATGTATTTTTTAATTGAGTTCCAACGCGAGGCGGAGATCAAGATCCCAGAGGAATTGTTCGAGCCCAAAGTCCGTCAATTTGCTCTTCCGGGCAAGGGCTGCACCCGCTTTATCGGGTGCGACCCCAAGGCAGATGAACAAGGCACCAAGCAAGCGCAACGCAGCATCGCTCTGTCGCAT
Organism: Celeribacter sp. ULVN23_4; assembly: GCF_054788345.1. Lineage (NCBI taxonomy): Bacteria > Pseudomonadati > Pseudomonadota > Alphaproteobacteria > Rhodobacterales > Roseobacteraceae > Celeribacter > Celeribacter sp. ULVN23_4. Next base: position 98,559 of record NZ_JBTVYO010000008.1, read on the forward strand.
CGTTCGCAGTAGAACCGTTCGACCTTCTGCCAGAACATCGACGATATCCTTGGCCATCTTGATAACGGTCTCTTCATTCGCCAGCCCCAGCGACCCCCATTGAGCATCCGCGCCAGTCCGCTTCAGACATTGATCCGAAAGCTGAAACTCCGTATCGGCCTGCCAAATGCAGCAAGAGCATTTCGGCTCGGAGGCGTACCAGAACTTGTTCGGAATGATCCAACCGCAATCCCCCGCAGGAAGAAGTTCTTCTATAAGGCCATGCGGAAAGGTGCGGAATTTCGGGTCCAGCGCATGGATTTCTGTGCCCTCCCGCGGGATCACCAAGCCATGTGTCTGCCGAAAATGCTCGACGTCAGGGCCGGATTTGCCCGACAGAAAGGTCTCCGTATCGCAATCGGCCAGAATCCGGCCACCACCGAGTAAGATGACCCGTCGCCATTCGGGAGAAATCAAGTTCATCTGGTGCGTCGCCATGAGAACAAGCCGGTCCTTCGCCAGTTCCAAGAGCACCGTAAGAACCGCTTCTGCGTCGGCTTCCAAAAGCCCCGCTGTCGGCTCATCAACGCAAAGCACCTGCCCTGACTGTTGGAGTTCTTCGCTCAGAAGATGAAGACGGAATTTGGCAAGGCGCGCGGAGCTTTCTGCATCCACCGCGGCTTCCCGTGGCCGTTGCGCCAACAGAGCGGCGCAGTTCTCGCTGTGATAGGGGTGACCGTGACACCGTGCTTCTTTGAAATCAGCCGTCAGGCCCTGCTCGGCAAGACCTCCGGACAGAAACCGGAACAGTGTGGACTTGCCGCTGCCCATCGGGCCGATCAGCCCGACCAAGCCCCGCGATGGCAAGGTGAGAGAAACGCCTGACAGGATCGTTCTCTCCGGGCTGCGGACGTTCAGATCAACCAGTTCAATCGCGGTTTCCGTCATGAAAATTTACGACCCTGTCGCACCTTAAAATTTGCCGCGCATAAACTGGCCGAGAAGCACAGCGCGGAATTCCTCCACCTCTGTCGTCTCGCCATCCATCACGATGCCAAGGGCTTCATGGTTCGGATCGACCGGGTTCCAGACGGCGATGAGACGTTGCCCCAGCTTGCCTTGCAAATGGGTCAGAAGCGCCAATTGAGGATCTTCGATCTCAACGCTCTCCTGAGAAGCAACCGTGTCTTGAGCAACGGTGGACGTATCTTGAGGGGGCGCTGAGCGCACCGAGGGGGCTCTCTCAGGCAGAGGGGAATAAGCGCTTCGCGTCGGTTTGAGAATTTTCGTCGCCTTCGCGATCGGAACGATCTTTTCGCTGACGTCCTGAGCCTCGCTCCGCGGCGCCAACATCAGCTCAACGGAGAACCCGGCATCCTCATTCAAGTTGTCTTCGAAACCTTCAAACTCCTGCTTCAAATCGCCGGAATTGTTTAAAAAATTCGTAATCTGCTCCCGCAGCTTTGTCGCTAGACCAGACATATTCTTATTCGAAACCAAAATTGTTTTCTCTCGTGCGGGCGTCGTTTCAGGATCAACATATCGCAAGCCAAACACACGTTGCCTCGCCACGATCAGACCGATCCGGCCAGACGCTTCAACAAGCCAGATGATCTGCGGCAGTACTGCGCTCGACGCCGACTGCATGAGTGCTTTGAATTTTTCTTCCGTCGCCAAAGCGCCATCGATCTGCCGACGCACCGAAGCGCCAACCGGAAGGCTCAGGACATCAGGAACAGCAACACGCGTTGTCATCTTACCCCATCAATTGAGATATGAGCGGGCACCTGAGGCCCCCGCTCGATTGTTTCCATCAAGCTCAGAGCGCGTCTGCGAGCGGGCCAGCTGCCATGCGCGACTTCGCCAGAACCATACCGACGTTGGCGCTTTTGCTGCAGACGAAGCAAATGGCGTGCTGCGGATATTTCTTGGAGCGCATGAACACGTGCAGCAGGTTTTCCGAGAAGATCAGGAATTCCTGAAAGTAGTAGTGCTTATCCGCCGTCTCACCGCGAGATTTGTTGAAGGAGTTCTCGATGTGACGGACGGTCGGACCGTCGAACAAATCAGCTGTCGCTGCCGCAACCATATCCAGGACTTCCTGCGGATGAGAGTCCAACGTCTTGACAGACAGCAACAGCCCCGAGGACATGTCAACATAACCGCCAGCAAGACATTCAGGGATGGATTTCATTGCATCATGAAGAGCTTTATCGAGCGACATTTGCGTTCCTTTGCATAGTAGTCGGTACGTATTGTTTTGGGAGATGCGATAGGCTGAATCTGTCGCGCAACTCAAGAGCGAGCACGACAGCCAGAGAATCTTCCCCTACGCGAACCTCCAGTAGGTTTTGAGCCTTTCGGAAGGTGCGCGCCAGAGGCCATTGTGCCTCACTTTCCTCAGGCAGCGCCCCGAGTGTCCGATCCAGACGTTTTTTGATTTCGGCGTAGAGCGCCCCCTTCTCCACCTCGGGAATTTCGGCGAAAAGGTCTTTGATCTCGCTGAGTTCATTGGACCATCCAACGGCCAAACCGGCAACGTCTTCAAAGCGCTTCGCTTGCGGTTCTGCCGGCTCCACAGGCGGTTCAACAGGTGCCTCGGCAACACTGGGTTGGCTCGACCGGAAGGGGATGGCCTTGGACAATTTCTCTTGGCGCAGTTCATTGATCGTTTCGCGCACAATGGCGTAGAGCCGCGCACCGCCCGACGCCGCCCAAGCCGCATCGTCCGAGGAGGCGCGGATGGCACGGGCACTGGCATCGACCAGAAGCACCAAAGGGAAAAACTCGGCGGACAGATCGCTGACCCGGTTCAAAACACTCCGACGTGCCTCGCCGTCGAGATAATCGGCACGGTTAATGACAAGGATGGACTTGTCCAGAATGTCCTTGCGAATGCCTTCGACGATGTGAATTTCACTGAGACACCACGCGCGCTGCGCCATCGTGCACCAGATAATGAAATCTGCATCATCAATCGCTTGGGCCGCGAGTTTCGTCAGCGTCCCGTTTTCACTGACCGATACCTCGGACCAGATCACATCCGCGAAGTCCTCGTCGGGCGCCAACGTCGACACCCGATCCGTCGTCTTCATCTGCGCAACGCTGATCGGCATTTTTGAGACCTGTTCCCAGTCGTCCGACGTCACCCCGCCCGACGCAGACACGCTGTCCGGCAAAGCCTTGGCGTTGAGCAGATCGATATGCAGAGGCGGCACGTTCGAAGGCTCGATCGAACTCTCAAGCAACGTACGCCGCAGCAGCAGGTTGGTGAGTGCTGACTTTCCTGAATTGAACTCACCGACAACCGCAACCCGGACAGGCTCACGCGCCTCCGCCGGTTTGTTCAGTTGAACAACATTTACCATCTGAACACTGTCCATCACTCTTAAACATCAAGTCTCGTTCGTCACAAACGCGCGCGCATTGGCAACCTTATCCACGTTCGAAGATGAAGAGTTCTGAGTCACTTCCGGGAAACCGGCAATCAAATTGCCTTTTGCCACTTCAATTTCATCCGCGTATTCGGCAAACCATTCTGCGCGCGCATTCCGATCTTCGTAGATCTGTTTCACCTTTTCACGGACGTCACCGTTGCTGAGGTTGTAAAGATCAGAGCGGAGCGTTTTCTTTTCAGAATTCAAAAGCTCCGCAGCCCCGTGCAGGAAGCTTTGCAGACGCTGCATCCCCTCGGCATTGCGCTTGGCAATCGCATCAATCGCCGTAGCGCGCAGCTCTTCCTCAGCGGCCCTGACCTCCGCAGAAATCAAGCGCTTGAGCCGGCTGGAGGCTTCTTCTTCCGTCATGCTTTTCTTGCGCCAGAACTTCCAGCCCCGATCCACTTTCAGTTCCATCTCAACCAATAGGGTGCGCGGTTTAAAACTTGGAAAAATCAGATCGAAAGGCAAGTTTTGCAGCAGCCCCGCAAGAGACATTTCTCCGACGATGGGGGCGATACGCGTGTTCATTTGTTCTGCGTGGCGATCCAGTGTCAAATCCACCTGCGCGCGACCGACCTGATACGCCTTGGCAACCTGCGTCTCAACACGACGGCAGAATGGCTCAATATTCACTAGCCACGATTCCTCTGCCTCACCCACTTGGAAGGCTTCGCGCAATTCGCTGGTCTGGGTGTCCACAAAGGCCCCTACAGCCGCATTGATCGCGTGCCGGATCGACACGTTGACCACATCCCCGTTCTTCAGAATTTCTGTATGCGCATCTGATTGGATACGTTTGAGTTCCGTTAGAGCCGCATCGATCTGCTCGACGCGTTCCTCAATCCGTTCTTTTTCCGTCTCAATAATGTTCGGGATTTCGCTTGCATCCACCAACCCACGGCCTTCACGCGCCGCGCGCTCATACAGAACTTTGAGCAGCAGATCGAAGGCCGCATAGATTTCGGTCGCAGCTTTACGAATGGCCACATCGGCTGGCCCCGTGCTGATCAGATCGGAAATACAATGTGCCAGTTCCGGCATGCCAGATGCGCGGTAGAGACGCGCGCGCGGATCGTCCTCGACATTGTCGGTGCCTGTCGCAGCACTCAACGCCTCGAAGGACGGAGACGCGAGCGCCTTTTCGACCTCTTCGTCCGTGCCGACAGCGGCCAAACGTCCCCAATAGGCACTCCCAGCCATCAAGATGATGTTCGGATTGTTCAGTTCTTCACGCAAACGCTTTTCAAGCGACGGCATCAGATTTTTCTGAACGAGGGACGGATCTTCCAGTTCGTCGATGCGATTGACATAGACGATGGTCTTTTTGGTGGAATGCGTCGCCAGCATTTTCAACAGCGCGATATCTGCCGGACCAAGTGGCTGGTGCACCGAAATAGCCGAAATGAAGATATCCGCGTCTTTGAAGCTGGCCGTCGTCAATGCGTCTCGCACCAGGAACGGGTCGTTGATGCCCGGAGTATCAGAAAGCGTCACAGGCACACGGAAGGCACCAGCCGGCAGGAAAGCATCGGCACTTTTGGTGATGCCGGAAAAACGACCCGCCGTTTTCTCATCGCCGGAATCGTCGCCGTAGCCCGCGCTCACATAGCGTTCGAGAATTTCCGGGGTCACATCGTTGAAGCGGTGCTTCTTGCCGAGCAGCAGATGATAGAGCGAACCGAGCCGCTTACGCGCGCTGTCTTGCATGTCCCGAATTTGCTGTTCGAGCACTTCGGATTTGAACCCCGGCAGCAATTCCTCGGCAAGCTTACGGCTCTCTTGATCGCCTTCGATCATGAGCTTCCATTCATCTTCGCTAAAAAGCTCGAAAACAGCGCCGCTCTCCGGTTTCCCCGGATGGCCAAAATGCAGGTTCGTGATCACTGCGGTCCACGGGTTGACCTCGGTCGGCAGGAAGTCCCCCAAGCCCGACAAAGCGTTGATCAACGAGCTTTTGCCCGACTTGACCTGACCGACAACGCTCACCGTCGTCACCGCTTCACCAAGAATTTTGACGGCATTGTCGAGGATATTGTCGAATTCGGAGACCTCGCCATTCTTCAGCGCCACCGAACACGCCAAAGAAGCAAGGTCTTCAGTCCGTTTTTCTGTTTGTTGCCCGATCGGCTCAATCTCAAACATAACTATTTCCTAGACCTTTTGGGGTTCAGAACCACAATATGCACAGGCATCGAGGCGTTGAGTATTCACTTGGACGCATGGTGGTTGGCGGTGTTGCCGCTCGTTGGGGGAGGTTTTGTAAATCTTCATTTTTGATTTTCTGTCTCGGCAAACGACATGGTGATCACCCTGCCACTCTGACCTGAGACACATCTTCGTATTCGGACCAATCCGCACCAACTTGGTTCAGAATGTCGGCCTTCGTCGCTTCAAGGATGGCATCGAGCGCAATCTCGGCCTCATTCACGGCAACTTGCAGAGCCTCTCCTCTTAGGCCCTTCGTCATCTCCCGGATGTACTTGAGCGTCTCGGTTTCGACAAAGCGCTTGAGGCGTTTTTCCTTTTGTTTCTTGAGCAGCCAAGGGCGGGAGCAGGACTTCGGAACATTCACCGTCACAGCCTCTCCGCGCACCTGAGAGCGTCCCAGCGGTGCGATGGACGGCACATCCACGCCGACCGAGCACGCATTGGCGCTAAGCGCACCTTCCATAAACTCGGAAAGTTCGCCCTCAAGCTTGCGTGCGATATTTTTGAGGCTCTTAAGCACCGCCGCATTGAACCACCCCGTCAGAGCAGACAGCCGGACATAAAAAGGATCAAAGGGTTTGAAAAGCATGACAGAACGGTCTTTGCCCATGCCCTTCTCAAGTGCGTGTTCGACGGCCGATTGCGCAAAGCGCTCGGTATAATCGGACACAAGAACGGACATCTCTGCCCGGTGTTCTTCGATTTCGGCACCGAAATCCGCTTTCAGACGCATGAACGCATTCTCGAAGAACGTGTCCAGCGCGACGAAATCGACCTCTTTCACGGACTCTTTTGCATCGCGGCCATCTTCCATTGCGGACAGGATGGCTTTGCAGTCCAGCATCAGGTTGGCGATAAACTTTTCGCCTTGCCGTGTTGCGACATCCTCGCTCAGTGCCTGCGCCAGCTCAGAGACGCCATCGGAACCGCTGTCCGTCTCATCCTGCATCGCCTGAGTGACGGCGAACATGACATCTGCGTCCACATCGGCCTCAGAAGTCTTCGTTTTCTGACCAACATGACCGAACAAGACCGGCATCGCGCCATCGAGCCCAGCGTCTTCAAGCTGCTCGCGGATCGTCTCTTCGATCTCTTGCTGCGGCAGGGAAAGCTCCCCATTCACAAAGAGAAAGACCATACGCGACGGCGAGCGCAGAATTTTCAGACAGGCAATCTCAATCGGTGTCAGCAACTCATCGGCAGAGAGCATCAGCACACTCGTTTGCGCACTTCTCATCGTCATCACAGAGAGGCGTTCGCCGAGCGGATCATTCGACAGGCCGGGCGTATCGAGCAAAACGAGATGTCCCGGCACCCAAGGTGCGGACAGGTACAGCTCCGCCTCGATCGGCAGTTTGTCTTGTTGTTCATCCCGTGGAAGGCGGATCAGATTGAGCAGGTCTTGATCTCGCTGGCTCTGGAAGAGATCCTCAGAACGCTCTTCCGGCATCGCGTCAAGGTTCCGACCTTCGCCAATCTCCTTGATGATGTTCTCGACCGCGAAGCGCTGATCTTCGCGCCGGCTGCGGTGACCGACCTGATCGGTGCTCCGGGCCAGACGGTTCCAATCCTTGCGCGAGAAATATTTCATACGCGCCGCGCATTCTTTGCTGGCCGCACGCAGGTTCAGACACACATTCACAGGAACTGCGGTCGCCTTCTCAGGGCCGGTCGGCAAAAGATCACGGCGCCCGGAAAGCGCATTCACCAGCGAGGTCTTACCAACGCCGGAGCGCCCGAACACAGTGATTTTGGGGCGATAATTTTCGATCCGGTCAATTGTCTCCTGTGCCTTTTGGGAGGCGTAGGCATCTGACATGCCCGAGATATCCGAGAGAACAGAACGGATTTCTTCTTGCTGATCTTTGATTGTCTTCAAGGCCGTGAACGAGCCGGAAAAAACAACTTGGGTCTGCTTTGCCGAAGAGGATGAAGTCACGCGTGTTGCTCCAGATGTCGCATGGCGTCGTGAACAAAAACGCAAACACTCACAACCGCGCCATTCTTTAGGGTCCTGATTCTAGTTAACCTTTTGTGAAGGCGAGAAAGGGCAAAAATATGACCAAAGAATACGTTTTGTATGTCTTACATAAACAATAGATATAGCAGGCGTCATCTGATGACACGCTCCAAGCACCAACGTCACAGGCCCGAAAAAATGAAATAAAACATTTCACTTCAGCTACATAAAAAATGCTTTCGCCTTACACACGACCGCCCTCAAGCGTCATTTTTATACCGCCGGTTCCTTTGCTTTTGTTTTCCATACGCGCATAATCCGTCATTTTTTTAACACGCATGAACATTGTCCCAGCCAAAGGCCTCGCTTTTGGATCCGCAATGCACATACCTGTCGCCATTCTCAGTGATTTCAAAAGCCTAGCAATCTGCGGAACATACGGCTTTCGGAGGGGCCTGATCCTAGACTGACGAAAATAGCTCCAAAGCGCGGGCGCCATTTCAAACAGGCCCCGCAGCGACCAGAGTAAAGCGCACCTCATAACGCACGGCATTCTGCCCCGAGAATAACACGTCGCTACCGTCGTTTTTTCCACATCCGTCAGCCGTTCTTCCTGCATGATCAAGCATCAATCTCTGACCACTTTTCGCTCCACTGGAGAGCTTTGGCATGACATGAGCCTCCAGATCAGTTGCGAACGGCGTGATCGGCGCGAAAGCACCTCGCCTCTTTGGCCATACGGCCTCATGATATTGACGTGCAATCCACGCATCAAATCACGCATTTATGAACACCCGCTTGCGACATATCGCACACCCTGTAATACTCGCACCTGGTACTGACTGCTGTCGGTTTTACCTCTCCTCACAGCGCAAGCACTCTTCGCGCGCGATCATTGACCAACAGCGTTGCAAAATGGAAACTCACGCCCAAGCTGTACACTCCCGCAAGCATATCTTTATCCCAGACACCTCAAAATCGGTATATGAAACCTAGCTAACAGCTCTCAAAGAAGAGTGACCCATACATACGCGAGCAGGATGACGCAGAATGCCCGATAAGAACCGCGCCAAATCGATGAACACGTTGCTCGAAGGGATCACCTATGCATCGATTATCGGCATGTTTGCCCTTATTTATATGGGCATGACACGTACCGCCTATATTCGTGCGGAGGAAGAACAGGCCAATGACCTGTACCGCACCCAATCCATGCTCGCGACGCGCATCCAGCAATCTGTAAACAAGAAACTCGTGTTCGCGCGCGGCCTTGCCGCCGCTGTCTCCCTGTCTCCAGACATCACGGAAGAAGAGTTTACCGCGCTTTGCTCCGTCATCAAAACCGAGGATGAATCCGTGGTGAACATGGCGATCGTTCAGGGAACGATCATAACCCATGTGCATCCCTTCGATGACAACAAAGGTCTTCTCGGCGTCGATCTTAATAAAATGCCAGCGCAGCGCGCGGTCTTGCAAGAGGTGGAGCGGACAGGCCAAACGATCATAGAAGGCCCGACCACACTGGTTCAGGGCTATTCTGGCTTCATCGTGCGCGAACCGATCTACCCAGTGACGCCATTGCAGGACACCAATGAACTTTTTGGCGTAGCATCTGTCGTCTTCGCAACAGATCCGTTTCTGGCAGAAGTCGGACTAAACGAATTCAGTGATGACTATAACATCTCACTGCACGTGACTGCGCCTTTCGGCGAGGACGTCCATTTGTATGGCAGTGAACTGACGGCAGACACGCCGCAAATCACCTATGACATGCCGTTCCCCTCGACATTGTGGTCCCTGACAATGACGCCGAAGGCTCCGGCCGTCGTGCCGCGTGCGACATTGAGCATTATTCAACTCTCCATCGGGCTCGCAACTATACTGGCACTTTTGTTCGCACGCTATCTCCATGTGCTCAGAAGCCGCCATTGGCGCACTGCGATGCAGTTGCAGGCTGCTCTGAACGCCGCCCCCACCGGGTTCGTCATGTTCGATGAAGATGACAATCTCGAACTCTGCAACCGCCGATACATTGAACTTCATGGCACCGCGTCCGGAGCTATTTTTACCGGCGCGTCACTGAAAAGCATTTTGCGCGCAGGCCTCAAGAAAGGCCTCTACACGGATGCGATCGGAAACGAAGAAGCCTGGCTCGAAAAGCAACTGTCTCGCGACAAAACCAAAGGGTCAACCACCCTCGCAATGAGCAACGGCACATGGTTCCAACTGTTGGAGCATAAAACGCCGGACGGCGGTCGCGTCGCAATCTTGAACGACATCACGGAAGTCCAGTGTAGCCGGGAACGGGCTACAATTGCGGAACAACGTCTCAACGACGCCATCAACGCGCTTCCGGTCGGCTTCTGGTTGTTCGACAACACGGATCGCCTGCTGATGTTCAACACAGTTGCCGGAGAAAAGCTCGACGGCATGCAGCGAGGCCTCTTTAAAGGCCGCTCCCTGCAAGACCTCGTCGCCCGGCGGGTAAAGATTGCAGACGCGCTCTACCTTGGTGGCGAACGTGTTTATGATGTCGAGAAGGTCACAGAGGCCGTAGCGAACGAAACATCCGAATTGGTGGTGTGCTACGCTGGCAATCGCTGGTTCCAGTATTATACGCGCAGAACCTCGGAGGGCGGACTTGTGTTGTTCCGCGTGGAAATCACCGATCTGCGCCGCCACCAAAATGAAATCGAGAAGTCCAACGCTGAGTTGCGTGCAGCCCTTCAGGAGCGCGACGAGGCGGAAACGCGCCTTCAGGACGTGGCAGATCTGAGCTCGGAATGGTTCTGGGAACAGGATGCCGACATGCGCATCACCTATCTCTCTGATGGTTTCCAGCGCACCATGGGGGTCGACCCAAGCATCTTTATCGGAAAATATCGCAAGGAATTCATGCCCAGCGAGGAGAATGGCCAAGAGGAAACGCTTGAAGCGCTCCATCGAAAAATGGCTGTGCATGAGCCCTTCAGAGATATTGTCTATAGCTATAACTTCCGCCCCGATGAACTAAGCTGGGTTCGGATCAGCGGAAAACCCCTGTTCGATGCCGAAGGGGCGTTTACGGGATATATTGGCACGGCTGAAGACGTGACGAAGTTCTACGCCGCTCTGCGCAAAGCAGAACAGGCCGACGAAGCTAAGACGCAATTTCTCAACGTGATCAGCCACGAATTACGCACACCGCTTTCCGCTGTGCTGGGGTTCAACAGCTTTGTCGGAAATTTCGAGAAATTGCCCAGTTACGCGGCCCTCAAAGCGGCTCTAAATGAGGGCGACCAAGAACATATAAGGACGGCCCTCACAGGCTTCGAAGCGGACATCAGCCGCTTCACCCAGCGCATCCAATCGTCAGGCACGCAGCTCAAGTTCCTGATCGACGACATGCTCGATCTGGCCCGCATCGAAGCGGACACTATGCGCATTAATCCCGACCGCATCGACAGTAAGCAGGTGATCCAATCCGTGGTCGAACAGATGCACACATTGGCGGATGAGAAAGGCCTTGAGATAAAACTCGAACTCACCGAGGCGGATATCCGCGCCGATGAAATTCGCTTCCGACAAATTCTGACCAACATCTTGGGCAATGCGTTCAAGTTTACCGATCAGGGTCACATCACAGTCAGCAACCGCATCCAAGGCAATATGGCGATTTTTGAAATTCAAGACACCGGTATCGGGATTTCCGAGGACCGCATAGGTATCGTGTTCGACCGCTTCGCACAGGCCGTCTCAGGCTCCACCCGGAGCAATCAAGGCGTCGGCTTGGGCCTGGCAATCTGTAAAGATTTGGCCGCCTTGCAAAACGGATGGATCAAAGCTGAAAGCGAGTTGGGCATAGGTACCAAAATGATCTTGGCCCTTCCCTTGTGGGACGAAACAGAAGAGATTCAACTCGCGCCTTAGTTGCATGCCTCTGAAAACGAACACAATTTGTTCATGAATTAAACATAGCCATGATGATTTTAATGTGCATGTTTATAAAGAGATAAGAAATCATTGTGACATATTGCTGATTTGGACTAAGTAAGTCAGTTGAGTTCCGCGAGTGCAGGTGAATGGCGTATTACTTGAAACACGGCAAAGGTGCTTTCTCTTTCGGAGAAGAAACAGCGACCTTTTCACAAGCCCGTTCGGGTTTCCAGCAAGCGATATGGGATGGCATGGCAGAAGCCGTGCTCGTCTTTGAACGCACCATGGAGAAGCCGCATTATATGAATGTGGCCGCCCGAGAATTGCTGGGAGCAGGCTCTCCTGACTTTGCTGCCTCGCAGTTGTGTGACAGTGGCTTTTTCCATGACATTATGGCAGAAGGCGCCGCCTTGGACGTCGCTCAGCAAAGTGGCAGTGCAAACTTCCGCACCCATCCAGCCTTTGGAGGCAAGCGCCTGACCGGTCGTCTCCTCGCCACTCAAGATGAAAGCGGCACGCCCTATTTCGTGGCCATGTTCCATCTCGAAACTGATCAGGAAAGTGCGGAATATCTTCGCAAAGAAGTCAATTCCGTTATCACCCACGAGCTACGCACGCCTTTGACGAGCATCAAGGGAGCTCTTGACCTGATGAAGTCTGGCCTGGTTGGCCCTCTCACGGAAAAAACGCAATCTCTACTGAACATCGCGGGTGCCAATAGCGACAGGATGCTCAATTTGATTCAGGAAATTCTGGATCTCAATGAGCGCGCTCAGACGGGACCAAAGCCTGAGAACGAGGTTATCGAGATTGCTCCGATGCTCGAAGGGCTTGTTGCCACACATGAGGGCTATGGATCGTATCATGGGGTCGACGTCAAAATGCGCCCAACGGATTCAGCCCTGCAAATTTTGACCGTCCCATCGCAACTCAACAAGATTTTGTCCAACCTCTTGTCCAATGCCGTGAAAGCATCTGAGCGCGGCAAATCCGTTGAAATCTGGGCTCAAAAGACAAGCAAGGATACCGCGATTTTCGTGCGCGATCACGGTGCGGGCATTCCTGAGGAACTCAGAGACAACCTGTTTGAGCGCTTTACAAAAGCGAGTTGGAGCAATGATCGCCGTGTCGGCAGCTCCGGTCTTGGGCTGAACATCGTACGTACGCTTGTCGAACAGCTGGACGGCACAATCTCCTTTGAAACGGCAACCGATATAGGCACCGTTTTCCGGATAGGGCTGCCAACTCATAGCTGAGAAGAATGCACGCCTCTGACGCGTGTGTCGTGGGATACCCGCCCGCTGAAAGTCGCGCTCAAGAAGCTTCGACGATTGCGTCTTCCATAAGATCTAGAAGCATTTCGATGCGGTCTGTCATCGGCTGCGTTTGCGGCTTTGAGACCTCAAAGTCTGCGACAGCCAGTTCGATCTGGGCGGCACAGTCGCCCAATTCAGAAAATCCAACGGTCGCCGCCAACCCACTGAACCGATGGGTTATAAAGGACAAACGCGCGAGCGCCTTTGCATCGTTCGGACTCTCTTCAATCTGAGTTTGAAGTTTTTCGATTTCATCAATCTTTACACACAAATCAGCAACAAAACGCTGACGCGTATGCTGCATGGTTTGTGCAAGTTTTTGCTGGATGTCCAAGATGGATACAGAGTTGTCCTTCATGATCTCTCCTGCAAAAGAATTGGTCCCTACTCCCGACCAATTCTGCCCTGACTTAAGCAATCATAGAAGCTTTTTCGAAGATTTTCTCCGCTTTTCCCGGAAAATGTCCCTCAGTCCCTGTCTTTGCCATGGCGCGAGCAATCAGGGCTTGGGGCGTGGAGTCGAACATCGACATCCGGACAATTTCGCCAACTTTGACAGACACATTGAAGGGAACTGTATCTCCCTCAACCAGACCAAACTCGCGTAGCGTGAGCGCCAGCGTCAGGTCCAAATCTTCGGCATCCAGCTGGGTGGTGCGCGGAAGAACCGCAACAAACTGGCCACTCCCCACATAGGCGATCATTGCCTCGTAGCGACGCAGCGTCTCGAAAATCGCTTCCGCGACATCCGTCAAAATGCCGTAGAACTCAAGCGGGGTCGTCAGCGAATAGAGGCTCTCAGGCTTCTGAATTTGGAACCCAATCGCGCCGTACATAAAGCGCTGAATGCGCGACAGACGGTGCAGATAGTTTTCCATCTCCAAGCTGCCGATCACACGCGGCACATCGAAAATCGGCACAGCATCCGTGAATTCGAAATGCGTGTCGTCATCCGGCGCCCCGTTCATATCAAGGCGAAGGCTCTCTTCGCGACGGACCGCATCTTGGGAGCGTTGCTGTTCCGCAAAGAGCATCTGAGCGACGCGCAGGCGCGCCACGAGCTCCGTGGTATCGATCGGCTTGGTCAAATAATCCGTAGCACCACGCATGAAGGCCGCGTCGACGTAAGTCTTGTCCTTCATCGCGGTCAGCATGATGATCGGCGTCCGGCGGTGCTCGGACATCGCGCGAATGCGGCCGCAAAGCTCCACACCGTCCATACCCGGCATCTGAATGTCGAGGAACATCGTGGAAATGTCGTATTGCCCCTGCTTGATCAGGTCCAACGCCTCTTCGCCGCTCTGCGCATACATGACGTCTTCATGCCCCATCGAGGCAAGAATGTTGGCCATAAGATCCAAGATTCCCGGGTCGTCATCTACAACCAGCAATGTCATTTACGTCTCCAAACATGCTCTAGTCACGGCCAAGGCCGAACACTGTTATCGGAGTGGAAACCTTCCACGGCGATCTTTCAACCTTAGGAAGAGATTCGTCGTCAAAATTGGGTCAAATTGTGGCAAAAGTGTGATTTGCGATTTTTGTCTGTTTCTTGGATATATTTTTTTTCAAAGATTGTGAGCGCAAACATCTAAATCATCTTAAACGTGCAAATTCGCTTGCCAGTCACGCTCCGCAAGATATGGTCTCAGTATGAAAGAACTACACCGCATAATGCATGTCGAAGACGATCCGGATATTCGGGAGATCACCCGGATGTCTCTTGAACTCGTTGGCGGGTTCGAGGTTGTACAATTCAACAGCGGAAAAGAAGCCGTCGACAATGCCCCGGCACAAGCCCCCGACATGGTATTGCTGGACGTTATGATGCCCGTCATGGACGGAATCGAAACCTTGCAGCACCTCCGGGAGATGGAGCAGTTTGCGGATGTTCCGATCGTGTTCGTGACGGCGAAAACATCGCGCGCCGACTTCGGCCATTTCAAAGCCATCGGGGCGCAAGATGTCATTCTCAAACCCTTTGAGCCAATGGAACTGCCCAACCAGCTTTTGGACATTTGGAAAAAATGCCAATAGCTTTTTCTATTGGCTCATGAGGGAGCGCGCGCGGTTAGAAAACGCGTTTTAGGTGCCCTGCCCTCTACGTTCCTTCTAAAACCAACGGCATCAAAAGCCTACGCGACAGCTGCCAAAGGCGGATTTCAAGCGTCGGCAGGAGCGGCGATCTCCGCCTCAACAGGCGCAAGCGGTATGTCGATATAGAATGTCGTGCCCCGGCCAAGCTCGCTCTCGTAAGAGATCGCGCCGCCCATACGCTCGATCAAGAGCTTGGCAATATGCATGCCAAGACCAGAGCCTTCGGACGCGCGAGACGTCGAGCCATCGACTTGGCTAAACCGTCCGAACACCCGATGCTGCTCATCTTCCGGAATACCGATCCCACTGTCTTTTACTGAGACGCGCAGGTTCGTCCCCGTCACTTGCATTGCGCATTCGACACAGCCCCCTTTGGGAGAGAATTTGACGGCGTTTGACACGACGTTTCCAACAACTTGCTTCAGTCGGTCAGAATCCCCACTGATCTGTTTATCGACCCTTCCTGAGACAATGGCGAGCTCAACCTCCGCCTCCGTAGCATAAGCCTCATATTCTTCGACAAGGTCATGCAGAAACGCATCAGCATCAAGGACATGCGTTTCAATATTCATCGTGCTGAGATCAAGCTTCTGTAGATCGAGAACGTCGTCGATCAGTTTCAACAGCCGGAGGCTGTTTCTCTGCGCAATGACCAGCAAATCTCGAAGGGGCGCGCTAACTTCCCCCACGGCACCATGCAACGCCAAATCCAGACCGCCCTTCACCGATGTCATGGGGGTGCGCAATTCATGACTGATCATGGCAAGGAACTGCGATTTCGCAACATTGGCCGCCTCCGCATGTGCCACCGCATCTCGCAACACCTCAGCCGAACGCTCACGCTCCGTAATGTCCACGAGCGAAATTGCCCACCCCAGCAGATTGCTTGACGACCGAATTGGACTTTCAATCGGCAACACGCGCATATCGAAAACACGGCCTTGAAGCCGGAGCGGCTCGCAATTTGCAAGTTCGCCTTTCTCGCGAAACGAGGTCAGGATCGGTCCGATTTTCTCCAGATGATCAAGCGACCTTCCATATTTTGGAATCTTCTTACCAAACACGGAGCAGGCAGCCGGGTTCGCCCCCGAGAAACGCCCTTCGGCGTCCATGATGATCACCGGATCATCCGTGGCATAGAACAACAGGCTACGCCCCAAGGCCTCCGTATCCATCATTGTGTTGTTCAATAGAAGCCAGCTCAACGCAATAAGCGCCACGGTGAACAAGAACGGCGTTGGGTCGAACCCGAAAAAGGTGAAACCCCATCCGATGTAAGCAAGATTGCCCACCAAAGGCGCAGCTGTGATTAGGATCAGCAGACCGAGAAAGGGGTGAATATTGCTCTGCGCCTTGAACAAAGCATAGGTGAGCGCGCCAATCGCACAGACGACAAAGACATAAAGGCCTGCGGCGACCGCATAGAACAGCGGACCATGCTCGAACTCAACGTAAGAGTGCTCTCCCTCCACGACCAGATGTGTGCCGGTTCCATAGAGAAGATGCGTCTGCCCATTGCTCAAGGCAATGAGACCGGCCATGCTGGGCAGACCGATATAAAGCAGCAGCCTGATCCATTTGTAGCCCCGGTGCGCGTTCATCGTGTAGTCGAGTACAAAGAAGGCCCATGCGATCGGCAACAAGGTAATCCCTGGCCAGGCGGCCAAGGACCACGCGATTTTACAAGCCTCTCCATGCGAAGCCAAATCAAGGGTAACTGTGAACAGCCACCACAGCATAGAGGCTAGCGTCAGGACGAACGCAGGCTTGCCTGCGAAACGGTTGTTCCGCACAACCGAGACCAAAACAAGAGCACAAACCACCCAAAGTGCTGCGGCGGTTCCTGAAGCGATGTTTACTTCTAAGTTCAGCAGACAGGTCATAATCTACCTAACGTGTGTGCTGGGCTAGGGAGGATAATCATAGCATGCTTTCTTCGGATTGCCCCCGGGAACAGTTCAAGCCGTAAAAAGCAACAAAGGATATATACCTTTAGATCGGCGAAATACGGGAACGGTACAGTGCGCGATTTTTGAAGACAAGCAAATTACCGCCATTATGGTTTGCCGTGCGCGGTCGAAACCAAACTCATATGATCCGGGCGCATAGACGAATGACGAGAAAAGCTCATGGATATAAAATCCGAATGCCTCCGAAATAATCCCGTTTAACGTGCATGTTTCTAGCTCCATTCAGGCCCTCCCCAGTTTGGCCTCAGCGCTTACCTGAAAAGGACTTTTCCGCCTTCTGACCCGCATCCATATTGGCAACTTCATCGCATGATATTATAAGCTTAGGTACTCAAATGCAGTGTATTTCCATTTGAAACCTGTATGATTAACAAATGAGAGACACACCGTTGACCAGCCTCAAGATTGAACAACCGCCGCAAACACTTCGCAACATTGTCACCGACAAGATGCGCGAAGCTATTCTGAGCGGTTTCTTCAAATCTGGGGAACGTCTCATCGAACGATCCTTGTGCGATCAGCTCGGTGTCTCCCGAACGGTGGTGCGCGAGGCGATCCGGTATCTGGAGGCCGAAGGGCTTGTCGAGTTTCTGCCGAACCGCGGCCCGATCGTCGCCCGTCTTGACTGGGCGCAAGCCAAGCAAATCTACACAATTCGCCGCCTGCTCGAAACCGATGCGGCGCGCGATTGCGCCCTTGCCGCAGATGAGGCGATCAAGACGGATTTGAAGACGGCACTGGATGCGCTCGGAGCGGCCTATGAAAGTGGCTCTCCGCAGGTTCTGTTTTCTGCGTCGGCCACATTCTACAACAAGATCTTCAGTGCCGCAGGGCATGAGATTTCCTGGGATGTCGTCAATCGTCTCAACGGGCGGATCAGCCGGTTGCGCAGCATGACGCTTTCGACCATAGACCGACACCGCGCGGGCTTTGCGCAGATGACGCGGATTTATGATGCCATCGCGGCCAACGATCCGGACGCCGCCGAAGAGGCCGTGCATGCGCATATCGACACCGCGTCCGAGATCGCGCGCAAACAGCTTTCCGAAACCCCGTCTGAAACGTAAAACGCGCCCCGGATCGGAGCGCGCAATACTGGGACATAGCCTTTGGACAGGTCAGGCCTTGTCCCACAGCTCGTGATACAGCGCCGCAATGTCTTCGGCCGATCCCAACCGGGGATTGTTGTCCGGCGTGCCCGAGGCCAAAGCCTGACGGGTCATCTCAGGGATCGCGGCAAGAAATGCCTCTTGCGCAAATCCGCGATCACGCAGGCGCGGGACTTGCAGGCTGGCATTCAAAGATTTCAGTTTTTCAACCAGATCCTGCCCGGCCTCCCCTGCCCCAAGCGCCTGTGCCGCACGGGCATAGCGTTCGGGCGCCGCAGTGAGCGACCATTCGGTGATCAACGGCATCAGCATCGCATTGGACATGCCGTGCGGCACCTGGAACGCCGCGCCAATCGGTCGGCTCATGCCATGGATCAGAGCCGTCGAGGTGTGGGATACGGCGATCCCCGCGAGCATCGCCCCGTCCAGCATACCCTGACGCGCGGTACGATCGTCTGGCGAGAATGCCGCCGTTTCGAGATGGGTGCCAAGAAGCCGCAAAGCTTCAAAAGCGATCCCGTCGGAGAATGGGGTTGCGTGGCGGTTCACCAGAGACTCCAGCGCATGTGACAGAGCATCAAGGCCGCTGTCCACGGTCACCCGGAACGGGCAGCTCATGGTCAAATCGACGTCCAAAATCGCAGCTTGCGGCAGAAGCGCCTTGCCCAGAAGCAAAAGTTTTTCATGGGTCACCGCATCGGTGATGACAGCGGCACGGGTGACCTCGCTGCCTGTCCCCGCCGTCGTCGGGATACAGACAATCGGCAGCGCTACCTCATCCACGATACGCGGCACGGCAAAACTGCGGATGTCGCCGTCATGCGTTGCAAGAAGCGCCGCAACCTTGGCAATATCCATCGCGCTACCGCCACCGATACCGATGACGCAGTCAGCTTCCGCCTCACGCGCCATGTTTGCGGCGGCCAGCGCCTCGTCGATTGTGGGATCGGGAGACACGTCGGTGCAGATCACCGGTTCGAACCCTTTGGCCTCCAAATCCTCCAGAGCAGCGGCACAGAGGTTCAGCTTGAACACGACCGGGTCCACGACGATCAGAGGCTTCGTGCCGCCGAGCCCCGTGAGCACAGCGGCGATCTCGCCGCTGGCTCCGGGATGCGAGCGAATGTCGCTTGGGATCAGGATACGCATGATCAGTGCTGCAGGATTTTCGAGAGGAAATCGACAGCACGCTGACTTTTCGGCGCAGCAAAGAAGTCGGCCGTCGGGCCATCTTCGATCACCTCGCCGCCGTCCATGAACACAACGCGGTCCGCCACTTTGCGGGCAAACCCCATCTCATGGGTCACGACGATCATGGTCATCCCCTCTTTCGCAAGGCCCACCATGACGTCGAGCACCTCGTTGATCATTTCCGGATCAAGTGCGGAGGTCGGTTCATCGAACAGCATCGCAATCGGGTCCATCGCCAAAGCGCGGGCAATCGCGATCCGTTGTTGCTGGCCACCCGAAAGCTGGATCGGGTATTTATGCGAATGCGCCGACATGCCGACCCGCTCCAAAAGCGCCTCGGCTTTCTCGACGGCTTCCTTCCGCGACCGACCGAGTACCTTTTCCTGTCCGATGCAGAGATTATCGAGCACGCTCATATGCGGGAAAAGATCGAAGTGCTGGAACACCATGCCCACATGCGCGCGAAGCTTCGGCATGTTGGTTTTCGGGTTCGTCACTTCGACGTCCTTGATCGTGATTTTACCGCCCTGAACAGGCTCCAAAGCATTCACGCATTTGATCAGGGTCGATTTGCCGGAGCCCGAAGGTCCGCAAACGACCACGACTTCGCCGGGGGACACATTGAGCGAGCAGTTTTTGAGAACCTGAAAATTCTCGCCGTACCATTTGTCGACGTTTTCCATGACAATCATCGGTTTCATCATCCTGCCCCTTATCTCTGTGCGCCAGTGTCGGCTTTGATGTCATATCCGCGGCCGAAATGGCGTTCGATCCGGCGTTGGATCAGATCCCATGCGGTGGTCATGACGAGGTAGTACAGGGCTGCGACGACGAAGAGTTCGAGCACGAGAAACTTCTCCTGAATGAGCACCTGTGTGCGGCGCAGAAGCTCTTCCATCGAGATCACCGACGCAATCGAGGTGGTCTTGAGACAGCCGTTCACCGAGTTCCCCAATGGCGGGATCATGATCCGCGCGGCTTGCGGCGCGATGATGTAGCGCATCTTTTGCACGTTGGTCATACCAATCGCGAGGGCGGCGTTGGTTTGACCTTTTGGCACCGCGCTGATGCCGGAGCGGATGATCTCAGAGAGATAGGCAGCCTCATTGATCACAAGCCCGATGAGGGTGGATTCCAGCACCGAGAACTTAATCCCGATCTGCGGCAGACCCGTGTAGATGATGATCAACTGCACAAGCAAAGGCGTGCCACGGACCACCCAAGTGTAGAAATACGCGACAGTCCGCAGAATTTTGTAAGGGCTCATGCGCATCAATGCGATGAAAAAACCGACGACCAGCCCGAGGGCCATCGCGGCGATGGTCAGCCCGAGCGTCACCATGGCGCCTTCGAGCATGTATGTATTGGTCAGGTATTCAAAGAATCCGTCCCAGCTCCAACCTTTCACGGAAGTGTTCCTTTTCGATAGTCTTCAAGAGGAGAGCGCCCGGCCACAAGAAGCGACCGGGCTATGAGAGGTCAGATCGGATCAGAGGTCCGGGCCTTTGAGGCGAATTTCGCCATCATCTGCTTGGCCGACGCCATATTCAGACATCAGGTTCGGCAACCAGCCATCTGCATTCATCTCCTGCATCACTTCCGTGACGGCCTCAGCAACCGCAAGATCGTCAAAGGACAGCGACCCGGGGGTGGCATAGAGGCCAGAGAGCGCGTGGGTGAATTCACCCGTTTCTTGATAGAGCTTCGCAACCGGGTCGATGGAGACTGCGGCTTCCACCTGCCCTGCGCGCAGCGCTTGATAAACCGTCGCGTAGTTGTCGAACAGCGCAATATCCATCGGCTCAAGACCCTCTGCCTCGAAGTCGGTGTTCAGCTCGCGCATTTTGCGCTCGGCATAGCCCCCGATATCGGTGCTGATGCGACGACCGGAAAGGTCTTCAACGCTTGTGATTTCGCTGTCGCCCACACCGGTCGAAATCGAGATTGCCAAGCTCTCATAAGGGATCATGTAGAGAATTTTGAGCCGCTCTTCTGTGACGAACAGCCCTGCGTCGATCATGTCCCAGCGTCCGCCTTTCAGACCGGGGACCATCGTCGCATATTCCGTCGAGATGAAATCGGGTTCAAGGCAAAGGCGCTTTGCAACCTCAACGCCAAGTTCGATCCGCAGGCCTTTGAGCGTGCCATCGGATTCAGCAAAGGCCATCGGCGGCAGTGTCGGGCTGACCGCCATGGTCAGCTTGCCCGGCTCGGTCAAAAGCGCGTCGTCGATCTTCGGCGTACAGTCTTGAGCGACAGCAGCCGTGGTTAGACCAAGAGTGAGAAGTACGGAAAGTTTGAGAGGTGAGTGCGTCATTTCTAGTCCTGCTGGGTATCTTTGTATTATGGCATACCATAATCTGAGACCATCACATACTGTGCTGTCAAGCGTTCCAACCTGAGACTCGCAAAAAACTTTACAGCTGCAAAAAAGCGACCAAGAAGCAGTCAAAGAGCCTCAAAAACAGAAGAAACATGAGCGGCTAAAAATGCGTATTTTCCTAAGAAAACATGTCTTTTACCGCATACAGTCGCGCACAAAAGAAAAGGCGGGGACAATGTCCCCGCCTCTGTCAAAAGATCTGAGTCGCTGCGTCAGGCTTTGACGAAAACATGCGCATCGTCGGAGTTCCAGTTGACGAACAAATTGTCGCCGCGCGTGATGCCCTGGATCAGCGGATGTCCGAAATTCAAACGAATATAGAGCGGCTCGCCCCACCCCGTCATGGCCTCAACCGAGGTATTGTCCCCGAGGAAAGTGATGTCGTTCACCGTCACCGGAAGAGAGGCCCCGCTCGCTTCCGCCTTGGCGGAAAGGTCGATACGCTCCGGACGCAGCATCAATTCAGCAGCGGTGCCAGCAGCGCCTTCGCCATGCAGCGGGATGCCGCCCAATTCGCTGCCATCAGGAAAGCGGAACTTGGCTTTGCCACCGGTCTGATCGACGAGTGAGCCGGACAGGAAGGCGTTGTTGCCAATGAAGTCCGCCACGAAATGGGTTGCAGGCTGGGCGTAAAGCTCCGGTCCGGTGCCGACTTGTTCGATGCGGCCCTTGTTGAAAATGGCGATCCGATCAGACAAACGCAGAGCCTCTTCCTGATCATGGGTCACATAGAGCACGGTCACGCCGGTTTCTTGGTGAATTCGGCGGATTTCATATTGAATTTCTTCGCGCAGTTTCTTGTCGAGCGCGGAAAGCGGCTCGTCCATCAACAAGACCGGCGGATCGTAGACCAGCGCGCGGGCCAGAGCGACGCGCTGCTGCTGACCACCGGACATTTGCGCCGGCATCCGATCCTCGAACCCGTCGAGACGGACAAGTTTCAGCACTTTGGCGACACGTTCCGCAATCTCCGCCTTGGGCCGTTTGCGCACGGTCAGCGGGAAGGCCACGTTTTCGGCCACGTTCATATGCGGGAACAAGGTATAGCGCTGAAACACCATACCGATGTTGCGCTTGTTCGACGGGATGCCGAGGATCGACTTGCCGTTCAAAAGAATGTCGCCCTTAGTCGGCTCTTGAAAGCCTGCGAGGATGTAAAGCGTCGTCGACTTGCCCGAGCCGGACGGCCCGAGGAAGGTCATGAACTCGCCCTTCGCGACTTTCAACTCGACATGTTCCGTTGCGACGACATCGCCGAATTCTTTGCGAATGCCGTTGATGTGCAGGTAGTCGCTCATTTGGATTTTCCTTTTTTCAAAAGGGCGGACAAGAGCATCAGAATGAGCGTCAGGCCCAGCAGAAGTGTGGAGGCGGCGGCGATCACGGGCGTAAGGTCTTGCCTCAAGGTCGACCAGATGCGCACCGGCAGGGTTTGCAACGTCGGGCTGGCCATGAAGATCGCAACGACGACCTCATCCCAGCTGACGAGGAAGGAGAAGATGGCGGCGGAGAAAATCCCGTGCTTGATCGCCGGAATGGTGACCCGCCAACGCGCTTCCCATGGGCTTGCGCCACAGAGGATGGCCGCGTCTTCGATGGATTTGTCGAACGTCTCCAGCGCGCCGGTGATTGCAATCACTGAGAACGGCAGCGCAAGGATCAGGTGGGCGACGACAAAGCCAAAGAGCGTGCCGCCCAGACCGAGCTTGAGAAACAACGCATAGATCGCGACGGCGAAGACCACGACAGGAAGAACCATCGGCGTCAGGAAGAACCCGCGCATCATTTCTTTGCCGCGAAAATCCTGACGGTTGAGCGCGAGGGCCGCGAGCCCGCCGATCACCACGGAGAAGATGGTCACGAGAATGCCGATCTTGGCCGACGTCCAAGCTGCTTCGATCCAGCGGGGATCGGCAAACAGTTCTTCGTACCATTTGAGCGTCCAACCCGGCGGCGGGAATTGAAGCCAGCGCGAGGAGCCAAAGGACAGCGCCACGATGAAGACGATGGGCAGCAGCAGGAAGAGGCAAGTGAGCGCGGCGATGACGCCCAAAATCCACTTCCAAGGCCCGAGTTTTTCATAATCAAGCAGCATCTCAGCGACCTCCCTGCGGGGCGCTGAACCGGATTTGCAGCGCGTAAAGCAAAAGGGTGATGACCAGAAGGACGAAGGCCAGCGCGCCCCCCATGCCCCAGTTCACGAGGCTCTGAACCTGTTGGGCAATCAGTTCTGCGATCATCATGTTGGACGTGCCGCCGAGCAGTGCGGGGGTCACGAAATAGCCAAGCGACATCACGAAAACCATCAGCGCGCCGGAGGCAACACCGGGCCGTGCGAGCGGCCAGAATACCATGCGCAACGCCTGCATACGGCTCGCTCCGCAGAGCGCGGCAGCACGCAAAATGCCGGGGTCAATTTTGGACAACACGCCGTAGAGCGGCATCACCATGAACGGCAGCATGATATAGACCATCCCGATGGTCACACCGACGAGGTTGTTCACCATCGTCAAAGGCTCGTTGATGATCCCGAGATCCATCAGCGTCCGATTGATCAGCCCCGTGCGTTGCAGAAGCACCATCCACGCATAGGTCCGCGCCAGAAGGTTGGTCCACATCGACAACAGAACCAGCGCAAAGATCACGCCCGCGACTTTTTTCGGAAAGACAGTCAGGCCCCACGCCAGCGGAAAGGCAATCGCGACCGTGATCACCGTCACCAATGTCGAGACGAGGAACGTGTTGAAGAAGATGCGCAGATAGGTCGGCGTGCCGAAAAGCGTGACGTAGTTTTGCAGGCCCGGTTCCGGCTCGGTGACCGAACGGGTCAGAAGCATGATCACCGGAACAAGGAAGAAGCCCAGAAGCAACACCAGGATCGGTGTCGTCAGCCCTGCAATCTGGCGCGTCTTTTGCGACAACCAGTGCGGCTTGTGCGTGTCAATTATGGTCATTGGCGTGTCCAGAGAGTGCGGCTGCGGGGACGGACGGCCCCCGCAGCGAAAGTGTCAGGCGGGATTACTCGGCCTGCCAGGCGTACCAGCGGTTGCCGATCTCATCGCGGTGCTCGGCCCAGTAGGTCATGTCCGCGTTGATCTGGTTTTCGCTATAGGCATCCGGCAGCGTCTTGCGCACATCCGCGTCCATCAGCTCGGGGGAGCCAAGGTTGATCGGCGCATAGCCGGTCTCGGCAGCGAATTCGGCCTGCGCCTTGGCAGAGGTCGCCTCGGCGATGAACTTCATCGCGGCCTCCTTGTTCTTGGTGCCTTTCGGAACGACAAGTGCGTCGGCAGCGGTGATGTTCTGATCCCAGCTGATGCCAACCTCCATGCCGTCGGCCTCAAGGGCGGCCAGACGACCGTTCCAGAAGAAGCCGATGGGGGCTTCGCCGGAGGCCAGAAGTTGCTGCGACTGGGCGCCACCGGACCACCAGATGATATCGGATTTGATCGTGTCGAGCTTGGCGAAGGCGCGGTCGAGATCGAGCGGGTAGAGATCTTCCGGCGCAACACCATCGGCGATCAGCGCGGCTTCGATCACGCCCGGGGCGGACCATTTGTAGAAGGTGCGTTTGCCGGGGAATTTCTCGGCATCGAACAGATCGGCGAGCGTCGTCGGGGCGTCTTTGCCGAAAGCCGCGGGGTTATAGCCCAGAACGAAGGAGTAATAGAACGAGCCAACCGCATAGTCAGACACGAAGCGCGGATCGAGCGCGTCCTTGTCGATCACGGTGAAATCGAGCGGCTCCAGAAGGCCCTGCTCGCCCGCTTGGAGCGCGTAATCGAATTCCGCATCGACCACGTCCCAGCTCACCGCGCCGCTTTCGACCATCGCTTTGAGCTTGCCGTAATCGGTCGGACCATCCTGCACGACTTTGGTGCCGGTTTCTTCGCTGAACGGCGCCGCCCAGAATTTGGTCTGCGCGTCCTGCGTGGTGCCGCCCCAGCTGGTGAAGACCATATCTTCGGCCAGCACTGGAAAGGCGACAGCAACGCAAAGCGCTGCAACCACTGATTTGATGTACATTATGAACTCCACTGTTGAGGTGTTGGCCCGCCCTGTTTGAGCGGGCGGATTCTTGGTTGGGTATCGGGTCAGCGCATAACGAAGGGATCGGGGATCGGATCGTCACTGGTGCGCAGCCAGACGGTTTTGGTTTTAGTGTAATCCAGCGCAGCCTGAAGCCCGCCTTCGCGACCATGACCCGAAAGCCCGTGCCCGCCGAAGGGCGCGATGGGGCTGACGGCGCGATAGGTGTTGACCCAGACGATCCCCGCACGAATGCCCCGGATCATCCGATGTGCCCGCGTCAGGCTTTTGGTAAAAACGCCGGAAGCAAGGCCGTAGGCCGTGTCATTGGCGAGAGCGAGCGCCTCTTCTTCCGTGTCGAACCCGACCACGGAGAGAACCGGCCCGAAGAACTCCTGTGTCAAACAGGGGGCGTCCGGCGCGTCAGAGCAGTCCACGATGGTTGGAGGGAAGTAGATACCGTCCTGATCCAGCGCTTTGCCACCGGTCACAAGCGTCCCGCCCGCAGCCACAGACTGACCGACCACATCCACCGCGATCTGACGCTGCGCCTCTGTGCAGAGCGGACCAACCTCGGTTGCCATATCGAGCGGGGAACCGATCACGACGGCTTCGGCTTTCTCTTTGAGACGGGCAAGGAATTCGTCTTTGATTGCGTTCGAGATCAACAGGCGCGAGCCCGCGACACAGCTCTGGCCCGTCGCCGCGAAAATGCCGGAGACCTGCGCGTTCACGGCGCTCTCAATGTCGGCATCCTCGAACACGATGAATGGGGACTTGCCGCCCAGTTCCAACGAGGTGGAGGCCAGGTTTTCCGCAGAGTTGCGCACGATATGCCGCGCCGTTTCCGGACCACCGGTGAAGGCGACATGGGCCACTTTCGGGTGACTGGTGAGCACCGACCCGCATTCCGGACCGAAGCCGGTGACGACGTTCAACACGCCTTTCGGGAAACCCGCCTGATCGAATATCTTGGCAAATTCCAAAAGCGGTGACGGCGCGGCCTCAGAGGCTTTCAGCACCACGGTGCAGCCCGCCGCCAGCGCCGGACCGATTTTGACCGCGGAGAGGAAGAGCTGAGAGTTCCACGGCACGACAGCGGCGACGACACCAATCGGCTCACGGCGCAGCCACACTTCCATGTCCGGCTTGTCGATCGGCAGATGCGTCCCTTCGATTTTGTCCGCCAACCCCGCGTAATAGCGATAGTAGTCCGCGACATAGGCAATCTGCGCCGAGGTTTCGCGGATGATTTTACCGGTATCACGGGTTTCAAGTTCAGCGAGCTTTTGCGCGTTCTCCGCAATCAGATCTGCAAGCTTCATCAACAACTTGCCGCGCGCCGTTGCGGTCATACCCGACCATTCCGGCGAGAAGAATGCCGCATCCGCCGCCTCGACCGCCGCGTTCACATCGGCGCGCCGCGCTTCGGGCATCAGCGCCCAAGCCTCGCCCGTGGCCGGATCAAAACTCTCGAATTGCGCGGAACCTTTTGAAAAGGCCCCTCCGATATATTGTTCGAACTCCTGCATCAGTCTCTCCTCAGGCAAAGGCCGGCATGACGTCGGCGATGAAGCGCTCCAGCGAGGCTTTTTTGCGCTCGAAGCTCATGCCGCTGTCAATCCAGAACGAGTATTCATCGTAGCCCATCGCCTCATAGGTCTTGATCCGCTTGATCGCATCCTCGGGCGTCGCAATCACCAGATCGCGGAGCATCGCCTCAGGCGTATAGAACGGATGATTGGCGATATCTTCTTCGGTCAGAGCCTGAATAAGGCCTTGTTTGACCGGTGTTTTATTCATGAACCAAGCGCCGAAATAGCAATAGAAGCGGTTGATCTCTTCTGCTGCCAGCTTCGCATCTTCCGCGTCAGATGCGATGTAGGTGTGGTTGAGGAGCATAATATCGGGACGTTTCACGTCCGGGAATTTCTCGCAGGCCGCTTTGAAGTTGTTCATCAAAAGCGTGATTTCTTCGTCGCCCTTCCAGAGCGCCGTCACCTGAACATGGCACCCGTTCTGAACGGCGAATTCGTGGCTGTTCGGATCGCGCGCGGCAATCCAGATCGGCGGGCCGTCCTTTTGAACGGGTTTCGGCGAAGAGGTGGTGGAGGGGAAGGAAAAGAATTGGCCTTCCTGCGCATAGTCGCCCTTCCAAAGCTCTTTGACCGCAGGCACCAGCTCGCGCATGCGCTGACCGGCTTCCCAAGCATCCAGCCCCGGCATCATGCGTTCGTATTCATAGCTATAAGCCCCGCGTGCAATCCCGAGTTCAAGACGCCCGCCGGTGATCATGTCGGTCATCGCAGCTTCGCCCGCGAGACGGATCGGGTGCCAGAACGGCGCGATCACCGTGCCCGTGCCGAGACGCACGTTTTTCGTCTTATTGGCAAGATCGATGAGGTTGAGCATCGGGTTCGGCGAAATGGTGAAATCCATGCTGTGGTGCTCACCCGTCCAGACCGAATGCATGCCGCCCGCATCCGCAATCTTGGCGAGTTCCACAAACTCGTCATAGAGTTTCTTCTGATCCTGCTCAGCAGACACGCGTTCCATATGCGCAAAGAGCGAAAATCGCATGGGCTTAACTCCCTGAATGCAGCGGCTTCACTGCGCCGCTTTTTTGGTTTCCGTAGTAAATTCCGTAGTTTCCGAGCTGACTTTCGACCACATAGCGTTCGAGCATCGACAGGACCGACGGATCGGCCACATCATCGAGCGCAGCAGGTCCGATTGGCACAAACGTCCCGCGCGAGGGCTGGCCTTCGGCGGCATGGCAGAGAACCGAGATATGTTGACGCTTGCGGTCAACATCCTCAAAGACCGAATAGACAAAACCCGGCTCTGCGGTCAGTCCTGTGGTCTCGATCAGACGCTTGAGCGCGCCGGAGGTGCCCTCGTCCGGGCGCACCATGATTTCCGGCAAAGCCGCCCCGCCGCGCCCGTCGTCGAGCAAAAGCAATTCGCCGTCACGCTCAATCAGGGCTGAGACCACCAGATTGGGCCCCGTCGCCAAGGCCTCTGTCGCCGCCGCAGGCGTGAAATACGCGCCGCGCGCATAGCCGAGGCCAGCATGTTCGGAGGTTTCAAAGGCTTCAACCTGACCGATCAGAATGACATGATCGCCCGCTTCGACGGTCTTGTGCATCGAACAGTCAAACCACGCGCTGACGCCTTCGAACACCGGTGCGCCATGCGGGCCGTCTTTCCATTTGACCGCAGCAAACCGATCCTCGACCGGACGCGCAAAGGTGTTGGAAATCTCCGTTTGCCCTTCGGAGAGCACGTTGATCGCAAACCCTTTCGCCCCGACCATTGCATCGTAGTTCACAGAGCTGTTCGCCAAGCAGACAAGCACGAGCGGCGGGTCGAGAGAGACGGAGGTAAAAGAATTGGCGGTAAAGCCGAGCGGAGCCCCCGACGCGTCTTTGGCCGTGACGACGGTGACACCGGTCATGAAAGCGCCGAAAGCGGTGCGCAGGGCGCGGGGGTCCAGAGTGCTCATTGCAATTCCTTCGATTTCACTGGACGTTTGAGCCAGTCTTGTAGTTGGCGGTTGACCACATCTGGGACCGTCAGATTGACCATATGGCGTTGACCTTCGAGAACCACAGCCTCGCCGTCCTGCGCCGCAGCGGCCATCGCACGGGCCATATCCGGCGTTGAATTCGGGTCGCCATCGCCAGTGAGCGCCAGAAACGGACAGGAGATGTTGTCGAACAGGGCCGCATAGGTGCGATCGCCGCGCGAAAATGCCGTATAGGCGGTCGCATAGCCCGAAATATCGACCGCGCTGAGCCATTTCGCGGCTTGGGCGCGGGCGGTTTTATCGGCCTCCGTGTCGGCAAACCAACGGGTGAGCGGCGTTTCGAGATCGATTTTGCCAGCACGAATTTCATCCGCACGCCCCTCAACGGCGGCCCGCGCCTCTGGACTTCGGCAATAGACGCCATTCAAAAGCGCAACGCGCAGCACATGGTTCGGATGCGTCGCCGCATATCCGCCGGAGATCAACGCGCCCATGGAATGGCCCGCGAGATTGACCTTCTCAAGCCCAAGCGTGCGGATGACCTTGTCGAGCCAAGCCACGAAATCCTGGAGCATGCTGCCGACCGGCAGCGGATCACTTTGCCCGTGGCCGGGCATATCGACCGCGATCACATGATGGGTTTTCGACAGCGCTTCGATCTGTGGCATCCAGGCTTCGGACTGCATACCGACGCCGTGGATCAGCAGAACAGGTTCTCCCCGTCCCGCTTCCCGATAGGCAAACCGCGCGCCGGATTTAAACGGCTGCTGGATTGTCGACGTCATGTCCGAGATCCTTCAAATCCTGATAACGATCACCGATGCGGTGATGCGGACGACCGCCGATGGAAGCACCGAGCGCGATAAGAATCTCATCCGGCGCAGGGGCGTCACAGACGGAGGTCTGGATCGTCAGGTAGTGAGACCGGCGGCCGCCGTCGTTCTTGTCCATCAGCGGGATCAGAAGCGGCGCATTGGCCGGACCACGGGTGTTGCAGAAGGACAGGTAGGACTTCGCGCCCACCGCCTCGCGGTAGTGATTGCCGAACCGCAGCGTGTGGATCAGAGCGGAGGCATGTTCGACTTCGCCATTCAGACCAACGATGGCCGCTTTACCGTAGCCTTCGACCTTGTCGCCACCACCGGCAGCTTCGAGGATCATGTCGGTCAGCAGTTTACCAAGTCCCGGTGCCTGATCATGAATCATCGGCTTCAGATCTTCGACAAAGCCCTGCCCCGCCCACGGATTCTGAATCACGGCCATCGCCGCGATCATTTTGAGCGGCTTTTCGGCCACCTTACCACCTTCAATCAAAGTGTCTTCGACGTGCAGCAGCGTCTTGCGTATCTGTGCGGGCATTGCGTTGTCCTTATAGCAAAGTTCTTGCCCTACACGTTGGTATACCATAATACCATCAGTCAATACCGAACTGAAAATTTCCTCTGAGATCCGCCTGAAGACACGGGAAACGCGCTGAACGGCAAGAGATCAGATTAAATTTTCACCAACTTCGACGCTCCCGCAGGCAGTTTGGCACAACCGCCTCGGAATCGCTCGCCCAGTCAGGAGCCTCACCATGCTGACCCCGCCCAAAGCCTATTGGATCGCCCATGTGACCGTGACCGACGCGGCGCGCTACAAGGGCTATCAATCCCTCGCCCCCGCTGCCTTCGCCAAATTCGGCGCGCGCTTTTTGGCGCAGGGCAGCGAGACCGTGACGCTTGAAGGCGAAGCGTGGGAGCGCAATGTTGTCATCGAGTTCAAGGACAGAGACACCGCTCTGGCCTGTTACCATTCCGACGAATACCGGCAGGCCCGCGCCAAACGCAGTGGCGCTTGCCTCGCCAACATCATGATCACCGATGGCGTTGCGTCCGCCTGAGACACGCGCCCGATACGAGACCAGACAAGACATCTGAGAAAGGACGACAAGATGAGCGTTTTTGATGAAGACCTGTTCCTGAAAGGCCTTGCGCAACGCAAAGGCACGCTTGGGGCGGAATATGTGGACAAGAATCTGGCTGCCGCCGATGACTTCACCCGCCCGTTCCAAGAGGCCATGACCGCATGGTGCTGGGGCTTTGGCTGGGGCGATGAGGTCATCCCGGCTAAAACACGCTCCATGATGAACCTGTCGATGATCGGCGCGCTTGGTAAAATGCATGAATGGGAGCTGCACTGCCGCGGCGCGATCAACAATGGCGTCACCAAGGAAGAGCTGCGTGCGATCATCCATGTGATCGGCATCTACTGCGGCGTGCCGCAAGCCGTTGAATGCTTCCGCGTCGCCCGCAAAGTGGTCGAAGAAGAAGGCCTCTGACACGGCAGCTCACACGCCGCCCCATAGAAGGAATAGAGGAACGGGTGTCCCTTTACGGGCTCGCGCAGCCGACCTGCCTCATGAGATCGCCCTGAGGGGCATCTATATGGCAACGTCAACGCCCCCTGACCTGAATGGCAGAAGGCAATAAGAGCACGGCACATGGATAGCTCTGTGCTGCAAACCTTCGCAACGGGAAACGGCAAAACGTCTTCCTCTCTTGGTGCAGACCCAATGGGTCCTGCACCATGAAAACCCAGCCTTCCCAACACAACACGCCGAATTACGTGTCTAAACAAGTCACAGACATATCGCGATCAGATTGTCTTTGCGCTGAAGGGATAAGAAACCCAAAGGTTGCCCCTTCGCCGGGCTCAGAACTGCACCAGATTTTTCCATTATGGCGAGCAATTATCTTGCGGCATGTCGCAAGCCCTAGCCCCGTACCAGCGAGTTGCCTCGTCTCCGGGCCGCGTTTGAATGGTTCGAAAATGCGTTCAATTTGATCCTTCGGCACTCCCGTGCCTTTATCCCTCACTTCAAATCTCACATTCCCCGCATCATCAAACCGTGCAGAAATCCGAATATCAGGCGGCCTATTCCCATTGTATTTCAAGGCATTGGCAATAAGGTTTTGCAAAACTTGAACAAGTTGCAACGGGCGACACAGAAACGGCAATGCGGCTTCAGACACATTCATTGCAACCTTGGCCCCCGTCACCACGATTTCGCGATCCAACGCAAGAAGCGCACGACGGCAAAGTTCCTCTGCCGTGACGTCCAAACATTCGACATCCCGATCCAGACGGACGTGATCCGCAAGACTCTGGATCATATCCTGCATTTGCTCCGCTGAGGCCCTTAGAAGTCGCAACCCCTCAACGGCGGCGTCGATATCCCCGCCGGTTAAATCTTCCTCAATTTGCTCAGACAAATAAGAAGCCGCCCGGATAGGCGCTTTGAAATCATGCACCAACACCTCGGAAAACGTCGCCAAATCAAGACGTTGCTCCTCTATTCTCCACTGTGCCTCCGCTTGTGCCAAGCCTGTATCCATCATTCTCTGAACGGCTTTCTCTGTCAGGGCGCATTTGGCGATATAATCCGTTGCTCCAAACTTGATTGAGGTTTTGGCCAGATCCTCATCCCCTTGGCCGGTCATAAAAAACAGTGCAGCCCGCGGCCATCTGGCCCGATAATGCCCAAGACGGCCTAGGCCCGTGTCTCCGGGAAATAGATAATCCAGAAACACGGCGTCAACCTCATGCAAATCAAGCGCGAAACTCTCCTCCGCACAACAGGCTTCATGAACGGAAACATCGAATTCCACCTTGGACAGGAGACGCTTAAGTTGCTTTCGATCCCCTTCATCGTCATCGACGATCAAAACCCGCACATGTTTCATTGGACTACTCTACACTGGAAAGATCTGGCAATTGGACCACACGCAAATAACGCTCCAAAAGCTCAACCACATTCATGAGATCGTCGCTGGTCTTGGTCTTGAGTATGTATCCAGCAACATTTCCTCGGTAGGCGGCAATCTTGTCGCGTCTGTCGTTCGACGTGGACATAACAAAAACCGTCGACGCCCTTAAAAGCGGATCCTTGCGAAGTTCGCGTATGAATTCATGTCCGCTCATCCGCGGCATATTGATATCCAACAGCACGACATAGCACGCAGGCGGCGTACTGTTTTCGCCTCGCAGAAAATCAAGGGCTTCAGCCCCATCCCAGACACGTATGATCTGGTTCTTGACGCCAGCCTTGGCAAAGGCTCGCGTGAGAGCCTTCGCATCGCCATCATCATCCTCAACCAAGATAATACTTGGCGGACCGCCGAAGAGTTTTTTCACATCCTGTTTCATGATGCGAGTTTCCGCATATTTTGTGCGTCGGCAGGTCCCTTTGGCCAAGACAGCCGAAACGTGGTTCCGCGCCCGTCTCCGGATAAAATGTGAATACGCCCCCCCACGAGATCAACGTATTTGCGAACCATGGCGAGCCCCATTCCGCTTGCTTCAATCTGATCTCTTGGTTTGAGCGTTTGGAACAGCTCAAACACTTTTTGATGGTACTTTGGCGGAATGCCCGGCCCATCATCTGTGATTACGAACTCATATTCTGTGTCTGTCTCGACAACATCAATCTCAACACGCCCCTGTACACGGTCATGATGTTTGATGGCGTTGCTGATCAGGTTCAACAACACGGGCTCAAGCGGCATACGCAAAACATCTATGTTCGCAAATGCCTCCGAGACGTGGAGAGAAAAGCCCTCCGGCATGTCCAAAAGCTCTTTGATGCCGTCAAGCAGCCAATCCCCTCTGATCTCATCTGTTTTCGTCGGGACGCGCCCGATCCGGGAATGCGCCAGCAAATCATCCAACAAACGCTCCATCCTCCCGACACGGCTACGCAACAAGGCCATGCTCTCGCGCGTGTCTTCCGTCAGGTATTCCTCCAAATCTTCTTCAAGCCATTGAGACGCATTGTCGATGACGCGCAGGGGCGCTTTGAGATCGTGAGACGCGACATAGGCGAATTGGTCCAATTCTTCGTTGGAGCGCTCCAGAGCTGCGATCAAATCCTGCACGCGTGTTTCTGCAGCTTTTCTGTCGGTAATATCGCGAACAAAACCGATCATATGGTGGCTGCCCGAATAGCTCACGCCACTGACGGAAATTTCAAGCGGGACAAGGCGACCATCCTTGCGCACACCGACGATTTCGCGATCCGCGCCCATCTTTCGGCTCGATTTGCCAAGATTCGCAATATAGCTCTGATGCGCTTTCGCGATCTCTTTTGGCATCAAGCGCCCGACATTTTGCCCAACGACCTCGTCTTGCCTATAGCCAAAAATCTCTTCAGCAGCGGGATTGAACTCTTCGATGATACCGTTTTCATCGATAACAACCACAGCATTGCCTACAGCCGAAAACATCGCATGCACCCGCTGGGTCTCACGCATCAACTCATCAGACATGTTGCTAAACGCGGCCGCCAACTCCCCGACCTCGTCACACGGTCTTATCGTCTGCGCACTCAACCCCGCTCCCTCATGGCGCGCCGTGATAAACTTATGCAACTCGCTCAAAGGCCGGGTCAGATGGTTTCCAACCCCCAAAGCGAGAAGAAAAGACAGCAGGATCAGCAGAACCGATAGAAACAGGTCTTTTTCAAGACGTTTTTTCACCTCAGCGAAGAGATCCGACTTATGCATTTCTGTTATCAGATACAGCGCAAAAGGATGATCCGCCGAGGCAGCCTCCACTTCATGAATATAAATCGCCAACTCTTCACCATACCCATCAGCTCTGGTTTCAGCCTCCTCCTCGACAAAGATAATCTGGTTGTGCTTCGCCTGTTGAAATAGGAAGGCGAAACTTGATCGGTTCACCCAAGTTGCATCCGCATGGAACACAAGTTCGGGGGCCTTCGACTGCGCTGAAAAGGTCATATAGTCGAGTGCGCTTGTCACCGCCGTAGCGCGAATTCCGTCAATGACATTCGGTGCCGCGTGATGGAGTAAAGAGGCGAAATCGGCATTGATGACAATGGCGCCGAAGATCTCTCCGCCTTCATCAAGCACCGGGACGACAATGCGAATGGTTGCCGCGCCTTCAACCTTTCTATGCTCACGGTTCAAGGTCACCTCTGAGAAATAAGGCGTTGTCATTGAGGTCTTTGTCGAAAGGCTGCGCAGATAAGGTTCGTCCCCTTTTTGCTGCAAATCCCTGACGCCGACTTTTTCACGGCCCATCTCGGTCTGGTTTACCCGCACAAGTTCGCGCCAATGATCGGCGCGACCGATAAATCGTAATTGCGAATAATGTGGGCGCGTGATGAGCAGGCTCGTAAAAATCGTTTCCAGCCGATTGCGCCACTGCTCAAGACTTGATCCGTCTTCAAGATCACGTCCGCTCTTCTCTTCGCTCGCTCTGATAATGCCTTGAATCGGTGGAATTTCAGCCAGTAGTGCGGCATCCTCCGTCATTTCTCCAAATATTCCCTGAATGCTCTCGGAGTATCGTTGCGCCACCATATCTAGGTGGTTGATCGCAACCTGCTGCTCTCTCACACGCGTTGACAGAAAGTGCACCATGGACAGTGTCACAACCGAGATCAAAGTGACGAGCACAACCACGGAAACCAGCTTGGCACGCGGCGTGAGCCAGGGGCAGCGTCTGTTCGCGGACACAAGAGATTTCATCAAGCGCATCCCCTAGTCGTTTTGATCCGACCTCTGCCTTCTTGGGGTACTTTCTAGCAATGCGTCGATTTCATCCAGAAAGCCGTAGATATCAGAGAAGGACTGCTCCAGAGTTGTGAGATTATTGGCGATATGCTCGCTCAGATCAGGCGCATTGCGCAGCCCGCGCACGTAGCGCAGGGTTCCGGCCAAAGCGGAACGCATTTCGGGACTGCAAGTTTTGGCCACACGCACCATCGACATGCGAATAGCAGCACGGGACGTGAGCGACTGTCCAATCGCCGCGATCAGCACACGGCGCTCGAACGCAGAGCTGACCGCCTTCCGGACCGCTTCAGCACTCAGTTCTTCTTTCGTGATGTAATCCGCACACCCATTTCGCATCGCCTCAACCGCCACGTCATGCCGATCAACACTCGTCACCATGATCGGAATGCTCTGCGTCTGTTCTTCATGAGCGACTAGGAGCTTCAGGGCATCTAGCCCCGTGTCCATATCGAGATAATAGTCCAGAAAAACTATATCCATGCTCTGCCCGTTGAGCATGTGAGAAAACTGCGTCAGATCCGAAGCTTCGAATGGCTGGAATTTCAAACCGGCGTTCTTACACATGCGGATGAGGCGCACGCGATCTGCATCCTGATCATCGAGGAAGAGAATATTCAACAACCGCTCAGTCTCATCGACCGCCTGCAGGTTCGAAACAAAATGCTTCGTCACTTC
The DNA here is from genome assembly GCF_054788345.1 of Celeribacter sp. ULVN23_4. Classification (NCBI taxonomy): domain Bacteria; kingdom Pseudomonadati; phylum Pseudomonadota; class Alphaproteobacteria; order Rhodobacterales; family Roseobacteraceae; genus Celeribacter; species Celeribacter sp. ULVN23_4. Next base: position 134,941 of record NZ_JBTVYO010000008.1, read on the forward strand.
ATTCATTGCCGTTTCACTCCTTGTCGATAGACGGCTCTAAGGCACAGGAAGCACGCCTCCGGAAGCAAAGACATCTCTCCGTTTCCCAGTCTCTCACGAGGTGTCTTTCACGAGGTAGGCAGGCCATAGGATGGCGGGGTGGTGGCGTGCAGGATGCCGTTTTACGTCGCTTCGGGCTCACCCTGCGGCGCAAACTTCTAAGAACACGTTAAGCCGAGCGACACTCTATAAAGTCTTAATTATATTCAAGCAGAGCAAACTTCGGCCCATCCAATCAAGATGTCTGATGATGAGAGCACCGACGACACTATGGAAGCCGAAACAACTCTCCGCGTTTATGTGAAGCAGGCGCTGTAAGGGCGCGATTCTCGACTTCGGGATATGTATCGACGATGTATTTCTGGATCGTTTCATCATCAACAGCGATCCAATAGCCCGCTTTCAAAGCTTGCTTTATGAGGTCCGGGTCAATGAAACCATCCCGACGTGGCCGGGCAACCAGAACATCGGGTCGTGAAAACAGCTCGAAAGCGCCACCTGCGTGCGAACTATAGAGTACAGTTTTCGGCGGAATCTCCCGATATAGCTTCGTGTATTCGTGAAACCAAAGCCGTGTCTTCTTGCTCTGCTCTATATCTGTCACGTAGGCCAAATAGAGAGACAGGCTCATCGAAACCGCTCCCAGAGCAAGCATTGTCCTACGTAAAACATCCCTCTGCGTCACCATAAACGTGAACGCCATCAACAGCCCGATCATGAAAAGCCAATCAGGCAAGATATATTGAAACAAAACCTGCGCCACCGAGGGAGAGAAAGACGCAAAAGCTTGATAACACAGCAATGCAGACAACGCGATTATAGCGAATGCCTGTATCGACTTCCCGGTTCTTTCGACGATGCTCACAGCCCCACAGGCACTCAAAAACGCGAGGAAAGGAACGAGAATAAGAAAATATCGCAGGCTGTTTGATTTGCCGCCATGCCATTCTTGCATGGCGAAGGGCAGCGCGAATAGCACGCACATCGAAACCGCAAGCATCAGCCCCTTGTGCGTGGCGCGCTTGCCGACAAACGCCAAGGAGATGAGGAAAAGCCACGGCATGCTTTGAACCAGAGCTTTTTTGTAGCCCCCGTAGAAGGTCACCACTCCATGCCCATGATCCACGATACCTGGCTCAATTCCGACCTGCGCATATTTACGCAAGTCAAACCCAAGCACATAGATGCCACGCAGAACATGCCATGCAAACTGTGTCATAGGCGGAAAAAATACGATCAAAAAAACGACCAAGGCACCAGAAATCACCAAAATCTGACGCCGAGCTGATTTCCAGTGTTTGAGCAGAACCACAAGAACGAACAAGAGGACAAGACCTATGGCCAGCACGCCATATGTGCTTGCAGAGTCTCCCCCACCGCCCCCGTCGCGCCCGTAGCTAAGAGGCAAAAGCGTGCCGAACTTCATCAAATTCAGAACCGAGCTTATGAGCAGCCCCGGAAACATCCCCAAAAGCGCCAACCCAATCAGCCGATACGGTCGCGCGGCATACCAAACGACCCAAACCGCAAGCGCTGGTAAAATGAAAATAACGTCAACACGAACATTCAAAGCGATCCCGAACGCAATGCCGCCCAGCAAGGCCCAGAGATCGAATTTCCTCCCCCGACCTTCTTCCTCGGCACGCACAGCACCGTAGATTGCGAGCAAAGCAAAAAAAATCGCAACACTATGCGGCCAGATACCGACAGCATAATCGACGAGAAAGCTTGAGAGCGCGAGCAGTCCAGCTGACCAGCGCGCCACGGTTTGATCAGCAAACACACGCGCCATAGCGTAAGTCAAATAGACGACGCCCGTGGCGGCCAAAACATTTAGAAAAAACAGCCCCCTGATCCCAGCCACCTTCCATAAGGGATACGCGATATAAGTATAACCGCTCGGATATTGCTGAGCGAGACCGGACGGCCCATTCGTGAAGAACCAGTTCCGCAGAGCGTCGCTGCCGAACTCTTCATACCCGTTTTGAATGATGACCCCGCCGGTCTGATCCAAGGCCACAAGGCCCGCATAGAGGATCATTTCATCAATTGTGTATACGACCGCAGGAGACAGTATCGCCAGAAGAGACCAGAATACAAAAATACCGAATAAAAAATACCGGAAAGGTTTATCGCTCAATATGGGGATCATCTTCGGCTCACCTCGAGACTATCTGCATTGGAAACGAAAGCGCCATACATGCGGTCGTTCCCAATTTTCACACACCATGCCGAGCCGGACCGGGCTTGGGCAACCCTGCGTCCACGGAACAAACCCGATTGCAAAACCATTGCGTCCTTCGAGTATCACTCACGTCTTCACATTGCCTTCAAATCGCCCCTGTCATAGGCTCACAAAGAGACGACATCCCCCTAAAGGCTATTGTGAAATTGTATAATCCTATCGCCAAAGCTCACCCTGATGTTTGGAAAGTGAGCGCATATGTGGTGTTAGCTGCCGGGTTTACACAACAAGTGTTCGTTTTATTCAACACTTGGCGCAACGATGGGCACCCTTGGTTGCAAGGGGACTGGCTGATTTCCTTGGCCGCAGGCCCTATCCGGCGCGGCTGGTTCGGAGAAATCCTTCTGCATACGTCGGACACGCTTGGTCTTTCACCGCTCTCGCTTGTCGTTGTGCTACAGGCCATGCTTCTCGTTGCCATTTTCATCGGCTTTGCAAGGCTTTTGCATATACAGAGCGAGAGCACCATGATGCTCGTGATGTTCACCCCCGGCATCTTTGCAATCCTCTGGACAATCGACCCAATTTCCAGCCTTCGCAAAGAAATGATTGGACTTGCAGTTCTGATCTGGCTTGCCCTTCCGGGGGGCAACACCGGCCGTCTCGCCCTGTCAGGCGCCATCATGCTCGTCGGCGGCCTGGCGCATGAAATCATGATCTTACTGCTCCCGGCTTGGCTCATCTTCCTTTGGCTTTTTCAGCCCCAAACCCTGCGTCGCCCGCTTGGCATAACCGTCGTTATTCTTGTAATCGCTCTCGCCTCTGCTGAGACTATTTATGCGCTTCGACATGCCTCCCTCGCGGACAGCACACCGATATGCGACGCCCTGACGCAAAGGGGGCTATCCGGGCCTGTGCTGTGCAGCGGGGCAATCAAATGGCTGTCTGATCCGACCAACGGCTCTGCGAAAGTTTGGCAGGCCTTGCACCGCAGTTGGACGGCTTGGATCCTGCCTCTCGCATGGTGCCTCGCAGCCGCACCACTTTGGCGCATCTGGAAAACAAGCATATCCCGGCACCCTTGGACTGGCGGCCTGATCCTGATTGCGGTGACACCGATCCTGTTGCTCTACCCCGTCGGCCTCGATTGGGGACGCTGGTTTTCCGTCCAAATCACAGTGGCGGCCACAATGATGCTCGGCCTTGCCCTGCGAGGGGATTTATCGATCTCTCACCAGATTTCCGCACGCGAGAAAACCTTCTGGCTCTGCAGTTCATTACTTTGGGGACTGCGGCATGATCCGATTGTGACACTGCATGGCTTTCTTCCATCCCTTCTGAATTGAGAGCCCAGAGGGCCATGCGAAAAGAGATGAAAGGGCGACGCACTCACGCGCCCTGCCCTATCCCCCTCATGCCCGCCCGGCTTGGTGCCCAAGCTCGATCTGCACCACATCGCAACGCCCCGTCTCGAACGCCGCCGCGCATCCATCGAGATAAAACTGCCAACAGCGCAGGAAGCTTTCATCGTAGCCCAGACGACGAATGCGTTTCTCTTCCGCCATCATCCGTTCGGACCAGATACGACAGGTGCGAGCGTAATCCTTGCCAAACGCAAAGCTATCCTTGACCTCAAGCCCAGCGCGGCGGGCCTCCGCGCCCATGCTGGCGTTGCACAGGAGCATACCGCCGGGGAAGACGTGCTGACGGATGAAATCGGACCGGTTGCGATAGATCGAGAACTCCGCATCGGGCACGGTGATCGCCTGAATGACCGCACGACCGCCGGGGGCAAGACGCGCTTTGAGGGTTTCGAAATAGGCGGGCCAGTAGCGCTCTCCGACGGCTTCGATCATTTCGATGGAAACGATATTGTCGAACTGGCCGGTGACCTCGCGATAATCCTGAAGCCGGATCTCCGCCCGCCCGTCGAGCCGGGCATCGGCATAGCCCTTTTGCGAGGGCGACAGGGTGATCCCCGTCACGCGATGGCCGCGATCAGACGCTGCCTCTGCAAACCCGCCCCAACCGCAGCCGATCTCCAACAGGCTCTCGCCTTGCGAAAGCCGTGACAGGATACGGGCGTTCTTGCGCGCCTGTGCGGTTTCGAGATCATCGCCTTCGGCAAAAAGCGCCGAGGAATAGGTCATGCCGGGGTCAAGCCAGAGCTGGTAGAACTCATTGCCGACATCGTAATGCGCTCGGATATTGCGGGCCGAGCCGCGCAAGCTGTTGAGCCGCACGATCCGGTCCACAAGCCGCATCCCCGCGCTCTGAATGCGTCCCGGCTCCCCCCAATGCGACAGACGACTGAGGTTTTTCAACGCAAGCTTCAGCACATCTTCCAGCCGCGAGCTTTGCCATTCCCCGGCAATCCAGCCCTCGCCCAGTCCGACATCGCCTCGGAGCGCGAGACGCGGCAAGAGCTTCCAATCGCGGATGTGCAGATCGACCTCAGGCCCATCGGACCCAAAGCGATATTGCTCCCCTTCCGGCGTGATCAGGGTCAGGCGACCATAATCGATGCCTTCCAGCGCAGTCAGAAAACGGCTTTTCATGGAACGGGTGGCGAGGGTCATGAGGAAATCTCCGCATCGGGTGGGGTTGGGCGTTTGCGGTAGGCCGCGCCTTTGAGCTTGAGGCGCAACGCGTGCCAATAAATTTGTACAACCACGCTCAGCGCACCGCCGGGGCGACGCAGAGCGCTTTTGAGAATTTCTCGGTTGGTCAGGGGCTTGAGCGGCCCCGACATGGCGGTGTCTATGCCGCCATCGCCGTCAATTTGGCTGATCCGAATGGCGATTTTGTCGGAGCGCACCGACAGGTTGAAACGATACTCGCCCGCGATGTCTTGAAACGGCGAGACGTAAAAGACTTTCTCCGCCTTGAGCGGCGTGGTGGCCGTGATCGGCGCGAGATCGGGATGTGACAAAAGATAGCTGTGACGTTGGCGAAAAGTGTTGTTCACCTCCGCAATCACCGCGCGGAGCGTGTCGCCTTCGAGGATGAACCAAAAGCTCACCGGATTGAACCAATAGCCAAGAAACCGCGGCTGGGTCAGAAGCGCCAGCGTCAGCCCCTCGCGCGGCGTGATCCCGAGCTTTTTAAGCTGCTGCCACGCCCAAATGCTGCCCGTGCCCTTGCCCCTCTCTCCACCGTGATCGGCATCGTGAAAGGCGGTCAGGTTGAACCTGCCCCGTCCCATCAGACGCGGCAAATGGCACCATTCCGGCGACAGCAGAACAAAATCTGCACGAGAGCGGAAGGCATAGCGAAGGCTGTCGCGCCGCGCATGGGTCAGAGCTGCGGGCATGGTCAGCGCCTCCCCCGCACGCAGGCGCTCCGAGAGGGTCATAGCGTCACCTGAACCGGCAGCAATTGCCGCGCCACACGCTGCGCCGAGGCAAAGCCATCCTCATGGAATCCGTTGCGCAGCCATGCGCCTGTGAACCACGTGTTGCGATGACCTTGGCGAGCGGCGATCCGCTCCTGCGCCTTGATCGCAGCGCTGTCAAACAACGGGTGATCAAAGACTTTCTCGTCATAAATCAGACGCTCATCGATCTCCTGACCGGGGTTCAGGGAGACGAACATCGGATCGTCTTCGGGAATATTCTGCAGGCGGTTCATCCAATAGGTCACACCAACAGAATTGCCCGTCTGGTTGTGACTGACCCAAGAGCTCCAACACTTGCGCCGCCGGGGCATGACGCGCGTGTCGGCATGAAGCAGGGCGCGGTTCGGCTGGAACTTGATCGCAGACAGGTTCGCGCGTTCTTCTTCATCCGCGTCGCTCAACATCGAAAGTGCCTGATCGGAATGGCTGGCGAAGATCACATGATCGAAGAGCTCGTCTTCCCCGCCGAAAGCGCGCACAGACACGCCACCGTTTTGCCGGGAGACGGCCTTCACCGGCGTGCCGGGGCGCAGATCGACACCGCGCGCTTTGATCGCTTCCGTCAGGCGCGTCACATATGAGATCGAGCCGCCTTCAACGGTCCACCATTGGTAATGCCCCTTATGCGACATCAACCCGTGATTGCGCATGAAGCGGATAAGAGCGCGGGCCGGGAAGGTTCCGATATCGCTTTCCGGCGTGGACCAGATCGCGGCGCAAAACGGGAAGAGGTAGTGATCACGGAAGCGATGCCCGAGGCCCATCGAGGCGATCAACTCGGCAATGCTTGCCTCCGGCGCAGAGGCAAGGGCCCCCTCGGCCTCCGCGTTGAAACGGAAAATATCACGGAGCATGTTATAGAACCCCGGATCAACGATGTTTCGGCGTTGACCGAACAGCGAGCCGAGCGTGCGAAGCGCATATTCGACCCGGCCATTGTTCAGGGAGACGCCAAAGCTCATGTCGCTTTTCATGATCGGCACGTCGAGATCGCGAAACATCCCCGTCAGATGCGGGTAGTTGACGTGATTGAAGACGATAAATCCTGTATCAACAGGCTGGTTTCCGTTGCGCCCCGCCGTGATCGTGCGCGCGTGGCCGCCGAGACGTGGCTCCGCCTCAAAAAGCGTCACGTGATGGTCACGCCCCAAGAGCCAGGCCGATGCCAGACCGGAAATCCCGCCGCCAATAATTGCGATGCGCTGCGGCGCACCTTTGGAAACATCGAAGGGCATTGTCTTTCCTCTTAAGCTTTCAAAGAGATACGGTACGAAGGACCAATCGGATCAATCGCGAGAAAAAATAATTTTGAGTGATCCGAAGAGCGTAGCTGCGCGTATCTCTCCGCATGACAGGTACAGAAACACATTCTGCTCAGGGCGAAAGCTCTACGCTCTTGACGCAGCGCCCAGCGGCGTCAGACTGTCGTGTGAACGAGCGAAAGGTGGGTCACGTGGAAAAACCGAAGGACGATCCGTCCGAGTTGACCTCAGATCTGATCGCCGTCCGGGACAACCGGGATCGCGAGGCCTTCGGACGGTTATACGACTATTTCGCGCCGCGCCTCAAAGGCATGATGATCCGAGGCGGGCTGCGCGACGGCAGCGCCGAAGACGTGGTTCAGGACGTGATGCTGTCCGTCTGGAACAAGGCCGCGCAATTCGATCCGCATCGCGCTGAGGCCGCCGGTTGGATTTACGGCATAGCCCGAAACCGCCGTATCGACCTCGCCCGACGCAAGCCCTTGTCGCTCCCCGAGGAGCTACCTGAACCCGAGAGCCTTGAGCCCGACCAGACACAAGTGATCGCGCTTCAACAAGAATCCCGCCACCTGAGTGAGGCACTCGATCGCCTCGCCCCCGACCAAGCCGACGTGCTCCGTGCGGCTTACTTTGATGACATTTCCCAGAGCCAGATCAGCGCGCTGAAAGGATTGCCGCTTGGCACGATCAAATCGCGCATCCGGCTTGGGCTTGAACGCCTCAGACATGAACTGAGGGATATCGCACCATGACACAGATCCGACACCATATCTCCAATGATGTTCTCGACGCCTACCGTGCGGGAACCCTGCCCCATGCTTTTGCCGTGGTCGTTGCCGCGCATATCTCCATCTGTGATGAATGCCGCGCCGAGCTTGAGGCCAGCAACATGGTCGGGGGCGCTTTGCTTGCAGACGCGCCGCAATCCGACATGAGCGCGGGGGCCCGCGCGCGGCTGATGGACATGCTCGACACCCCACCCCCGCCTGCGCCCACACGCGGCTCCGGCGTCTTTCCGGCACCCGTGATGGAAGAACTCGACGGGCAACCGCCCCGCTGGCGCATGCTCGGCGGCGGCATCCGGCAGCAAATCCTGTCGGCTGACAAAACCGGCTCCCTGCGCCTTCTCTACATCCCCCCCGGAAGAGCCGTGCCCGAGCACAGCCACGGCGGTCTGGAACTGACGCTTGTGTTGCAGGGCAGCTTCTCTGACAGCGAGGGCAGCTTTGCCCGAGGCGATGTTGAGACCGCCTATGACGATCTGGACCACCAACCGATCGCGGGTGCGGGTGCGCCCTGTATCTGTCTTGCGGCGACCGACGCGCCTCTGCGTTTCCGTTCGATGGTGCCGCGTCTGTTGCAGCCGATTTTCCGGATCTGAGCCATGTCTTTCGCGGGAAAACGCATTTGGATCATCGGCGCCAGCGCCGGGATTGGCGCGTGCCTTGCACGGGCTCTGGCCGCTCAAGGCGCGGAACTTGTGCTGTCTGCGCGAAGTCGAGCCCCGCTAGAGGCTTTGGCGGAGGAGATCGGCGGCGCGCAGATCGAGCCGCTTGACCTGGCAGAGCGCGACACGCTTGTGTCCGTCACTGACAAGCTTGCCAGTGAACGCCCGTTTGACGCCGTGATCTGCACAGCCGCACTTTACGATCCGGCCCGCGTGGCCGATCTCGACCCGGAGCGCACCGAAGCGATGGTGCGTGTCAATCTCCTCGGAATGCTCGATGTAGCCCGCCTCTGTCCGCCGCTGATTGAAGACGGTGGGCAACTTGTGCTCTTCGGCTCGGTCGCAGGGTATTTCGGCTTGCCCGGCGGACAGCCTTATTCCGCGACCAAGGCCGCGATCAACAATCTGGCGGAGACGCTTGTGGTGGAGCTTGCGCCGCGTGTGCGCGTGCGCCTTGTCTGTCCGGGCTTTGTCCGCACCCGGCTAACGGAAAAGAACGACTTCGACATGCCCGCCGCGATCTCTCCCGAAGAGGCCGCAGATGCAGTCCTTCACGGCATGGAAAAGCGCGGGTTTGAAATCCATTTCCCGCGCCGTTTTACGTTGTTCATCAAGCTGTTGAGAGCGCTTCCTTATGCGCTCTCGCTCCGCCTCACCCGGCGGATTGGCTGAGACTGAGGCCTCACCCGAACCGGCTCAGCACCGCAACACCGGCCCATGCAGCAAAGCCCGTCAACGCCGTACCCCAAAGGCTGTCGATGATGACTTGCTTCCACGACCACGCCGCCAAGGTGGCGTAATTTGTCATCTCATAAGTACCGTAGCACATCAGCCCCAGCACCATCCCGCCAATCAAAGCCTGCATCGGCGCACCGGATTTCAGAGCAGGGAGGGAGACCAGCCACAAAATCCCCGCCACATAGGCGAGATAAAACAGGGCGGCAGGTCCGAGGCGCAGCGGCTCGGCCAAGAGATGCCCGACGTGGCGCTCGAAAACCGGGCGGATCAAGTAGCGGATGCCTAGGACATCGAGGCCCAAAAAGACCACGGTGGTCACGATATAAAGCAGCGCCGTTTGCATCATCGGATTGTAGCTCCTGTTCCTCTCAGCAGTCTGAGTGGATACGCGGGCCGCAGCACTTCGGATCACTTTTGGAGCGGTCATCAGAATGCAAAAAGAGCGCGCCGCCAGTTAAAACCAGAGACACACCCTTTTGTTTTCGCACTGACTTTGCTCAGCCCAGAACCGATGTCACGGCCTTCACCGTTGCATCGACCACCCTGTCTGCATCCTCTTGCGACAGGCAGAAAGGCGGCGCGAAGCCGAGGATATCGCCCTGCGGCATAGCGCGTCCGATAACGCCGTTGCACAGGAGTGCGCCGGCCAAGGCATAGCCGATTTTGTCATTCGGATCGAAGAAGGTTCGGCTGTCGCGGTCTTTCACGAATTCCACCGCGCACATCATACCTTCGCCGCGGATGTCGCCGACATTCGGGTGATCGCCCAACGCATCTTTCATCGCGTCGTTGAAGTATTTACCGACACTGCCCGCGTTCTGGATCAGAGCCAGTTCATCGAGAAGTTTCAGGTTCGCAACACCCGCCGCCGCGCCGATCGGGTGGGCGGAATAGGTCCAACCGTGGCCGATGGGACCGTTCTCATCGGTGCCCTGCTCCAGCACCTTCCACATCTTGTCCGACACGATGGACCCAGAGAGCGGCGCATAGGCCGAGGTGAGGCCTTTGGCGATGGTGATCAGGTCAGGCTTCATGCCGTAATGCTCGGAGCCAAACATCGTCCCGAGACGGCCAAAGCCGGTGACGACCTCGTCCGCGACCAGAAGAATATCGTGTTTGTTCAACACCTTCTGGATCGCATCCCAATAGCCCGCAGGCGGCGGGACGATGCCGCCCGTCCCCAGAACAGGCTCACCGATAAAGGCCGCGATGCTGTCTGCGCCTTCGGCCTCAATCAGCGCTTCGAGTTTGGCAACGCAATCAGCGACAAAGGCCTCTTCCGACATGTCGAGATCAGCGCGGCGGAAATAGAACGGCGCTTCTGTGTGGATCACGCGGTCCAGCGGCAGGTCGAATTTCTTCTGGAAGGCCTCAAGCCCAGTCAGCGAACCGGTCATCAGACCGGAACCGTGATAGCCGCGATGGCGCGAGATGATCTTTTTCTTCTCGGAACGACCTAAGATATTGTTATAATACCAAATAAGTTTGATGTTGGTTTCATTGGCGTCAGAGCCGGACATGCCGAAATAAACCTTCGACATATGATCCGGCGCGCGGTCGAGCACCATTTTCGCGAGCGTAATCGAGGCCTCTGTGCCGTGGCCGACATAGGCGTGGTAATAGGCCAGCTCGCGGGCCTGATCGGCGATGGCTTCAGCGATTTCCTGACGCCCGTAACCCACGTTCACACAGTAAAGCCCGGCAAAAGCATCGAGCAATTCCGTGCCGTCACGGTCCACAATATGCACCCCATGCGCGGTTTTGATCACCCGGCTCGGCGTCTCACCACGGGCGTGTTGGGCCAGATGTGTGGACGGGTGAAAGAAGTTTTCGCGATCCCATTTCGAGAGCTGATCATTCGTCAACATAAGCTGTTTTCCTCTGTCGGCATTGTGTCGGACTTGCGTCGGACTTCTGTCGGGCACCTCGCCCTGTCACGTCAGACGCCTCTCACGTCCATGAATTCCTGCATCCCGCGCGCTGAGAGAATTGCCAAAAGCGCGCTGTCTTTGCGGCATGTGATCAAAGCCGCATCAAAAATCCGATCTAAGCCAAATTTCATAAGGAGCTCCCGCTGATTTTGATTGACGCAGCAAATGGGCTTGGCCCAGATGATGTATACAACAGGAAATAAACTGGCGAATTGTCAAGCCCAAGACCCGAACATTACCCTTCTTTATCGTGAGTCATCGCAAAAGACTTCCGCGCAGACGTAAATGTTGTGCACAAGACAAGAGGACGACATGCCCATCCAGAACGCCCCTTTCTCCCGCGCCGAGTATGACCGCCGCATTTGCCTGACCCGCACATCCATGGCCGAGGCCGGGATTGACGTCCTCTTCGTGACGAACCCTTCCAATCAGTACTGGCTCACGGGCTATGACGGCTGGTCGTTTTACGTCCACCAAGGCGTCATCCTTCCGATGGAAGGCGATCCGATCTGGTGGGGCCGCGCGATGGATGGCAATGGCGCCAAGCGCACGGTCTGGATGGAAGACGCGAACATCACCTCCTATTCGGACAGCTATATTCAGGCGACGGACATCCACCCGATGGAAGACCTCGCCGCGCGCCTTCGGGACATGGGATATGGCGGCAAGCGCATCGGCGTCGAGATGGAGACCTATTACTTTACCGCCCGCGCCTATGCCGTGATGGAAAAGGAGCTGCCCAACGCCACGCTGGTCGACGCAACGACATTGGTGAATTGGAACAGGTTGATCAAATCCAACGAAGAGCTGGCCTTTATGCGCCGCGCAGCGCGGATTTCTGAACTGGTGATCGGCCGCGCGATGGAACTGGCGGAACCGGGCATGCGCAAGCACGATCTGGTGGGCGAGTTGTACAAGACCTCTGTGCAGGGCGAAGAGGACAGCTGGGGCGACTATCCGGCCATCGTGCCGATGTTGCCCTCGGGCGAAGATGCCTCCGCCCCACATCTGACATGGAATGGAGAGGCATTGAAAAAGGGCGAGGCCACGTTCATCGAACAATCGGGATGCTACCGCCGCTACCATGCGCCACTGTGCCGGACGCTCTTCCTTGGCAAGCCGCCGAGCTTCATGACCGACGCCGCCGAGGCCTTGGCGGATGGGCTCAGCGCCGGGATTGACGAGGCTCGCCCCGGCAACCGCGCGGGAGACATTGCCCGAGCGCTGGATGCCGAACTCATCAAGGTGGGGATCGAGCGGACGGATCGGTGCGGCTATGCCGTCGGCCTCTCCTACCCGCCGGATTGGGGCGAGCATACCGTGTCCTTGCGCGCCTCCGATGAAACCGTGCTCCAGCCGGGCATGACATTCCACTTCATGCCGGGACTTTGGATGGATGATTGGGGCATGGAAATGACCGAGACCATCCTGATCCGCGAAGACGGCCCGGCAGAGACGCTCTGCAACGTGCCGCGCAAGCTTTATGTGAAGGACTGATCATGTCAGACCTTGAACGGTGCCGCGATATTCTGGGCGATCTGATCGCTTTTCCGACGATTTCGTCCGACAGCAACCTTTCCGCGATCTCATACATCGCGGAAAGGTTGGAAGATGCAGGCGCGCGGGTCGAAGTCTTGTCTGATGAGAGCGGCCAGAAAGCCAACCTCTTCGCCACGCTCGGGCCGGAACGCGCGGGCGGCTTGGCCCTGTCCGGGCATACGGATGTGGTGCCGGTCGCGGATCAGCCTTGGATCAGCGATCCGTTTCAGATGGTGGAGCGGGACGGCAAACTTTACGGGCGTGGCGCCTGTGACATGAAAGGCTTCATCGCCACCTGCCTCGCCAAGCTGGACACGCTCAAAACCGCCGCGACAGAGCGCCCGATCCATTTCGCCTTTACCCATGACGAAGAAGTCGGCTGCCTCGGCGCGCGTGATCTTGTGGAGGTGTTGCGGGCACGGGACATCCGCCCCGCCATGGCGCTGATCGGGGAGCCAACCGAGATGCGGGTGATCGAGGGGCACAAGGGCTGTTGCGAATACACCGTAAGCTTTACCGGCGCTGAGGGGCATAGCTCCGCCCCAGAGAAAGGCGTGAACGCGGTAGAATATGCGGCGCGCTACATCAACCGGTTGCTGGAACTGCGTCAGGCGTTGATCGCGCGCACGCCGGCAGGCTCGCGCTTTGAGCCACCCTATACGACGATCAACATCGGCGGGCTGAAAGGCGGTCATGCGCATAATGTGATTGCAGGCAAAGCGGTGCTGGAATGGGAAATGCGGCCCGTGGTGCAGGACGACATGGATTTCGTAAAACGTGAGGTTGCCACCTATGTCGGCGATGTGCTTTTGCCGGACATGCAGAAGGTCGCGGCGCAGTCCGAGATTTCGACCGCGGTGATCGGCGAGGTCGCGGGGCTTACGCCGATGGATGAGAACGCCGCGCGCGATCTGCTGTTCAGGTTGACCGGGGCCAATCGGGCGGACGTGGTGCCCTTCGGCACCGAAGCGGGCCTGTTCCAACAAATCGGCATGCAGGCCGTGATTTGTGGCCCCGGCTCTATTGATCAGGCGCACAAACCAGACGAATATATCGCGCTTGATCAGCTCAAGCAGTCTTTGGCCATGCTGGATCGGTTGGGAGAAATATACGGTGGATGATACAGTTGACGACGCGCTGCGTGATCCCCTGACAGCTGAAGAACCGCTGAACGCGCGACAAAGGCTCGATAAAATTCACGACGCCATTCGCAGCCGGATTTGCCTGTTAGAATATCTGCCAGGGATGAAACTGTCGGAGACGGAGCTGGCGACAGAATTCGGCGTCTCGCGCACGCCGCTCCGCCGCGTGTTGGCACGGCTTGAGGACGAGGGGCTGGTGACTTCTGTGCACGGCGTCGGCACGATGGTCACCGACATGGATATGACCGAACTGGCGCAGGTTTATCGGTTGCGCAAGGAATTGGTGCTCCTGCAGACCTCGCTGGATGCCCGCACGCCCTCCCCCGATCTGATTTCCCGGATCGAAGCGCTTCTGACGCGGGCGGAGGCGCTCAAAACATCTCCCTCGGCCAAGGAATTCTCGATGCTCGATCGGGACATGTTTCTGACGCTTCTTGAACTCACCGAGAACCAGCCACTGCGCATGATGTCGGAACGGCTATATTTCCGCACCGCGCGGATTTGGCTGCAACAGGTCACCGCCTCGCGCATCGATCTGATGCAAGAGATCGAGATTTACGCGCGGGAGGTGACCGACCTCCTCGACGCTCTGAAACTTGGCGACCTGGACGCGGTCGGACATATGCGGCGTGGCCATATCTCGCTGAGTTTCGCACGCATGCAGAAATAAGCGGGACCACCACTGACGGCGGACGCACACATTCCAAGCACAGAATGTTGTTTTTCTTGCGTGGGATGCGAAGACTTAGCCTCATTTTTGGGCGGAAGTCAGGAAGTAGACGCGGCACAACCACACAGGAGCGAGCCAGCGTTGACAGTTTGCGGAAAAAATTAAATCAAATGGTCTAAGTTTCGTTCAAAGTTCGCGAAGAAACATCTGACAGACGAACGTCCAAGAGGGGATCAAACATGACCAAACACGCAACGCGCCTTACCCACTCCCGGCGCAGTTTTCTGAAAGCCAGCGCCGCAGGCGCGCTCCTGACCGCGCCTTTCGCCAAAGCCGCACTGGCCGCTGGGGAAGGCCCGCTGAAAGTCGCGGGGATTTACACCGTACCCGTGGAACAGCAATGGGTGAGCCGTATCCATATCGCCGCCGTCGCAGCGCAGGAACGCGGCGATATCGAATACACCTACTCGGAAAACACCGCCAACACCGACTATCCGCGCGTGATGCGTGAATATGCCGAACAGGGCTATGACCTCATCGTCGGCGAAATTTTCGGCGTCGAACAGGAAGCCCGCGAAGTGGCCGCCGACTACCCGGACACTGCCTTCCTGATGGGTTCGTCCTTCAAGGAAGACGCCTCTGTCCCGAACCTCTCAGTCTTCGACAACTATATCCAAGACGCTTCCTACCTGTCCGGCATCATCGCGGGTGCGATGTCCAAATCCGGCAATATCGGCATGGTCGGCGGCTTCCCAATCCCCGAGGTGAACCGCCTGATGCACGCCTTCATGGCGGGCGCCAAGGAAATGAACCCGGAGATGAAATTCCAAGTCTCCTTTATCGGCAGCTGGTTCGATCCGCCCAAGGCGAAAGAAACCGCATATGCAATGATCGATAACGGCTCCGACATGCTTTACGCCGAACGCTTTGGCGTCTCGGACGCGGCAAAGGAAAAGGGCGTTCTGGCAATCGGCAACGTGATCGACACCCAGAGCGATTACCCGGAGACCGTCGTCGCCTCCGCACTGTGGCATTTCGAACCGACGCTCGACGCCGCCATCGCCAAGGTCAAAGCGGGCAGCTTCACCGCCGAGGATTACGGTCTCTATTCCTTCATGAAAGAGGGCGGCTGCTCGCTTGCCCCCTATGGCACCTTCGAGGGCAAAATCCCGCAAGAGGCGCTTGATCTCGTGGCGACGCGCATGGAGGAGATCAAATCCGGTGCCTTCACCGTCGAGATCAACGACGAAGAGCCGAAGTCCGCGTAAATGCAGGACGAAAAGACAGTCGCAGGACAGGCAAAACCTGTCCTGCGGATGACGGACATCACCAAGCGCTTTGGCGCGGTGACAGCCAATGAAGACGTGAGCTTTACCCTGCATCAGGGTGAAGTCATTGCGCTTTTAGGCGAGAACGGCGCGGGCAAGACGACGCTGATGAACATCCTGTTCGGGCAATACGCGCCCGATCACGGCAGCGTCGAAGTGTTCGGCGAAACCCTGCCCCGCGGCAATCCCCGTGCCGCGCTTTCGGCGGGCGTCGGTATGGTGCATCAGCATTTCACCCTCGCGAACAACCTCACCGTCTGGGAAAATATCGCGCTTGGCACGCAGCCTCTGGGCAAGCTGAGCCTGTCGCCTGCGGCGGTCCGCGCCAAGATCACGGAGCTGGCGCAAAGGTTCCACCTTAAGGTTGATCCGAACGCCAAAGTCGGGCGGCTCACGGTTGGCGAGCGCCAGCGGGTCGAGATTCTCAAGGCGCTCTATCGCAATTCCCGCATTCTCATTCTCGACGAGCCCACCGCCGTTCTGACACCTCAGGAGACCGACGATCTTTTCGCGACCCTGCGCGAGGCTGTGGCACTGGGACTGTCGATCATTTTCATCTCTCACAAGCTGCACGAGGTTATGGCGATCTCGCACCGGATTCTAGTGCTGCGCCACGGCAAACTTGTGGCCGAGCGCTCTGTCGAAGAGACCAACCGCGAAGAGCTTGCCGCGCTCATGGTCGGCAGCGAGGTCAACGCGCCGGATATTCCCGCGATGCCTGCGGGCCCGGCCCTCCTCTCCCTGCGCGATGTGCATGCCGAGGGGCTTGATGGCGTCACGCTTGATCTTCCGGCGGGTCAGATCACCGGGCTGGCGGGCGTCTCCGGCAACGGGCAATCCGCGCTGTTCGATCTCATCTCCGGTTTGAACCCGGTGCAATCGGGCAGCTTCACCATTCTTGGCGACACGCCGCGACACTGGTCTCCCCGCGCGGCGCTGGCCTCCGGGGTTGGACGCATTCCCGAGGACCGTCACGCGACCGGGTCCATCGCGGATTTCGACCTGACGGAGAACGCGATCCTTGAGACCTATGCCACGAAATTCTCCCGCAAGGGCTGGATGCGCTGGGGCAAGGCGCGCATGGCGACGAAACATCTGATCGAAACCTACGACGTGCGCTGTCCCGGCCCCGCGACGCGCATTCGCCTTTTGTCTGGCGGCAATATGCAAAAACTCATTCTCGGGCGGGTTCTGGAAGAAGCG
The DNA here is from genome assembly GCF_054788345.1 of Celeribacter sp. ULVN23_4. Taxonomy (NCBI): domain Bacteria; kingdom Pseudomonadati; phylum Pseudomonadota; class Alphaproteobacteria; order Rhodobacterales; family Roseobacteraceae; genus Celeribacter; species Celeribacter sp. ULVN23_4. The sequence continues at coordinate 151,822 of NZ_JBTVYO010000008.1, forward strand.
CCGAAGATCATCCTCGCGAACCAGCCGGTGCGCGGGCTTGATATTGGCGCGGTGAACTATGTCCACGGACGCCTCGCCGCCGCGCGCGAAGCCGGGGCCGCCGTCCTGTTGATTTCCGAAGATCTCGAAGAGATCATGACCCTCTCCGACCGCATCCATGTGATCTCTGAAGGCCGCCTCAGCCCGGCCTTTGCCCGTGGCAGTGTGACGCCTGCCGAATTGGGCAAATGGATGGCGGGCGACGGAGAGACGGAGGGCAGTCATGCGGCTTGAACCCGTCACCAACGCCAGCCCGGTGCGCAAAGTCTTGCCGCCCGCTCTGGCGATCCTCACCTCTTTCGTGGTCGCGGCACTTTTGGCGCTGATCGCGGGGGGCGACCCTCTCGCGGTCTTCGGATTGATCTTCAAAGGCGCGCTGGGATCGAAATTCGCCCTACTGGAGACGCTCAACCGCGCCACGCCCCTGATCTTCACAGGACTGGCCGTCGCCGTCGCCTTCCGGGCAAAGCTCTGGAACATCGGGGCGGAAGCGCAGTTCTATGCGGGCGCGGTCGTCACGGCGGCGCTCGGAACCGGGGTGATCGGGCTCAGTTCGGTCTTTCTCCTGCCCGTGCTCGCGATCACTTCGGCGCTGGCCGGGGCGTTCGTGTTGCTCATCCCGGCCCTGCTCAAGACCCGTTTCAAAGTCGATGAGGTGGTGACGACGCTGTTGTTCAACTTCATCTTTCTGCTGTTTGTCTCCTACCTTCTGGAAGGCCCGCTCAAAGATCCGATGGGCATGGGCTGGCCGAAATCTCCGCGCCTCATTCCCGAAGCGCGGCTTCCTCGAATCGTCGAGGGGCTGCGGCTCCATTGGGGCTTTGCACTGGCGCTGATCTGCGCGGTGGCACTCTATGTGATCGACCGCAAAACCACGCTGGGCTTTGAAATGCGGGCGGTCGGGCAGAATGTCGAAGCGGCGCGTTTCGCGGGCATCCCCGTCACGCGGGTGATCCTCAAAACCGCACTGCTTTCCGGCGGTCTCGCGGCCCTTGGCGGCTTCTCCGAAGTGGCGGGCCTCAAAGGCTCTCTGACGCTCGATATCAGCCCCGGCTTTGGTTACACCGGCATCGTTGTCGCGATGCTGGCGCTTCTCAACCCTCTGGGCGTTGTCGCAGCCGCGCTGTTTGTCGCCACAATTTTCGTCGGAGCCGACAGTATGAGCCGCGCCATCGGCGTGCCGACCTATCTCGCGGACATCATGCTGGCCTCGGCGCTTCTGATGATGGTGTTGGCGATCCTGTTCACCAAGTTTCGGATCAGGAGGGACTGATGGACATCATCGATATCCTGCTGTCGGTCTCCTTCTGGGCCGCCGCGATCCGCATCGCCTCGCCGCTGATCTTCGCCACGATGGGCGAACTGATCTGCGAGCGGGCGGGTGTTTTGAACCTCGGGATCGAAGGCATCATGGTCGCGGGCGCTTTCGCGGGTTGGTTCGCGGTGCTCTCCGGCCTGCCGCTCTGGGCGGGCGTCGGCGTGGCGCTTCTGGTCGGGATGGCCTTTGGCTTTCTCCACGCGGTGCTCTCCGTCCCCTTCGGCCTCTCGCAGCACGTCGTCGGCGTGGGGGTAACGCTTTTTGCCACCTCGACGACCTTCTTCACCTACCGCGTTGCTTTGCCGGAAGTCTCGTCGCCGCCGAAAATCACCGCGTTTCAGCCGGTCGAAATTCCGCTCCTGTCTGACATCCCGCTTCTGGGTCAGGCTCTGTTCAACCAGACGCCCCTGACCTACGCGGCCTTTGTCACAGTCGCCCTAACAGCCTTTGTCCTCTACCGCACACCTCTCGGCCTTGCGGTGCGCGCGGCGGGCGAAAGCCCCTCGGCGGTGACGGCACAGGGGCTGTCCGTGACAATGATCCGCATGGGCGCGGTGATTGTCGGCAGCGGGTTCATGGCCGTCGGCGGCGCCTTTCTCACCATGTCCGCCTTCGACAGTTTCTTCTTCGAAATGGTTGGCGGGCGTGGCTGGATCTGTATCGCGCTCGTCGTGTTCGGCGCGTGGAAACCGGGCAAGGCGATGCTGGGCGCGATCCTGTTTGCCGCGTTTGATGCGCTGCAAATCCGCTTGCAACAGACGGGTGTCGGCGCGGTTGTGCCGTATCAGGTGTTCCTGATGATGCCCTATGCCCTGTCCATTCTGGCGCTTGTTCTGATGTCGCGCCGGGCCGAGGTGCCTGCCGCCCTGATGGTGCCGTTCAATAAAGGAGAAAGATGATGTTCGACCTGATCGTGAAGGGCGGCACCCTGCCGGACGGAACCGTGGCCGACATCGCCATCACAGGCAGCAAGATCGCCGAGATCGCCCCCACAATCGAGGGTGAGGCGCGCGAAGTCATTGACGCCAGCGGCGATCTCATCGCCCCGCCGTTCGTGGACCCGCATTTCCATTTGGACGCGACGCTGTCTTACGGCCTTCCCCGGCTCAACCGCTCCGGCACGCTTTTGGAAGGCATCTCGCTTTGGGGCGAGTTGCGGGACATCGCGACGGTCGAGGAAATGGTCGAACGCGCGCTGCAATATTGCGATTGGGCCGCCTCGATGGGCCTTCTGGCCATCCGCAGCCATGTCGATACGACGCCCGACCATCTCAACACCGTCACCGCGATGTTGGAGGTGAAGGAGAAGGTCAAGGATTACATAGACCTACAGCTCGTTGCTTTCCCGCAAGACGGTCTCTACCGCGCGCCGAACGGGCGCGAGAACCTGATCCGCGCGCTCGACATGGGCGTCGATGTGGTCGGCGGCATTCCACATTTCGAGCGCAGCATGCAAGCCGGGGCCGAGAGCGTCCGTGACCTCTGCGAGATTGCCGCAGACCGTGGCCTGCCCGTCGATCTGCATTGCGACGAGACCGACGATCCGATGAGCCGCCACATCGAGACATTGGCCTTCGAGACCACCCGCCTCGGCCTTCAGGGCCGCGTGGTCGGCTCGCACCTGACCTCGATGCATTCGATGGACAATTACTATGTCTCAAAGCTCCTGCCGCTGATGGCGGAGGCCGAGATTTCGGCCATTCCGAACCCGCTGATCAACATCGTTTTGCAAGGCCGCCACGACACGTTCCCGAAACGCCGCGGCCTCACGCGCGTGCGCGAGATGCAAGCGACAGGCATCCGTGTCGGCTGGGGTCAGGACTGCGTGCTCGACCCGTGGTATTCGCTTGGCACGGCGGACATGCTGGACGTCGCCTTCATGGGGATGCATGTCGCGCAGATGACGCACCCGGATGAAATGGCCCGCTGTTTCACGATGGTGACGGAAACCAACGCGTCGATCATCGGCCTTGAAGGCTACGGGCTTTACAAAGGGGCAACCGCCTCGCTTGTGGTGCTGGACGCCGACGGTCCCGTCGATGCGCTCCGTCTGCGCCCTGCTCGTTTGGCGGTGGTCTCAAAAGGCAAGGTGATCTCGACCACACCGCGTCAGGACGCGACGCTTATGATGAGCGGACGCCCGGACAGTGTCCGCCGCCGCGCGCCTCGTCGGTGAAATTGTCTTTGATTTCGTCCGCAACGGATTGCGCGCGATCGCATTTTCTAATCGAGCCACAAACTCTATGAAACAGTTGCGGACGATATGATTTGCAGGCCAGAAAACCGGCCTGCCCCCTGACCGCGCGCGTTGCACCTGCCGTCAGAGTTCATCGCCCCCCCCCTTCAGGGGCAGTTTTCATGACACCGAGGCCCCGTCCAAAGGAATGAGACCGCACGCGCAAGAAAAGGTGTGGCCGAAGCGCCGTGAGACAGTCCCTCGAACACTGTGAACTCTCCGCCATTTTGCTTGGCGAAGTCTTGAGCGTTGCCAAACATCCGGCGAGCGCGCAGGCGTTCGAGGCGGTCGGCGGGCTGCTCGGCGGCCCCTTCCGCATCGGGATCTTCCAGGCTGCCGATGGTCACAAGCAGGGAATTGGCGGGATCAGTTTCGCGGTCAAAGAACCACTCGGGATCTGTCCAGATTGACGGGCTTCCGGCCGCATATGAAGAGAATGCATCCGGCGCACTCAGCGCTGTGCGCAGCACAAAAGCACCGCCAAAACTATGACCCAGCAGCATCCGGTGGCGAGGGTCGACCGGCAGATCGCCCTCAACGCGATCTCGAAGCGGCCCCGTCAGGAAATCAAGCGTCTGCGCTCTGTTGTCCCCGACCAAATCCGGCCCCCGGCGTTCCATATCTATGAGGGTGTCATCCGGCCAGCCGATGCCGACGATGATGGTCGGTTTAACCCCGCTTTCGGCAAAGCGGCTTGCTTGCAAAAGCGCGCTTTCACGCAGCGTGCCAAAGGTCCAGCCTGCATCAATGGCATAGATAATGCCGTACCCCTCTTCTGGCGGAGCTTGATTTGGCACAGAAACAAGGATGCGAAAAGTGTCGCAATTCTTGCCATTCAGTTCGGCAAGCTCCTCTGTTTCACAGTTATTTGCGGACATATCGAACTGAAACGTCCCTGACGGATGCCAAGGGACGCTAGCAGTGTCGGGGGCAAACGCCCCCGAAAGGTCTCTCTCTCCGCCCTGCCCCGCATCAGCGGCGCAACACAGAGTAGAGGAGACAAGAACGGCCATGATCAGAGCGCGCATCAGAAGGACTTGCTCAGAGCCACATTGAAGGTGCGCGGTTCTCCGGCGAAGTTGAACACCGTCGTCGAACCAACCCGTGTGTAATAGGCGCGATCAAAGACGTTATCCACACCGACGCGGAGCGTCACATCGTTTGCCAGTTCTTTCTTCACCATCAGATCGACCACACCATAGCCCGGCGCCTCGATGCCCTTCGAAGAGAAGCCGGACATCGTCGTCAGGCGTCCACCAAAGCTCCAGCCTTCAAGCATTCCGTCCACGAAATCGTAGCTGCCTTGAAGCTTGAGCATATGTTCCGGCGTGTAGGTCGAGAAGGTTTCCCCATCGCTGTCACCGTTCAGATATTCGGTGTCGGTATAGGTGTAGCCACCGGACAGATGAAGGTTCTCAGTCGGCTCGCCAGAGAGTTCGAGCTCAAGTCCACGGGAGCGCACTTTCTCTTCGGCGACATAGTAGTCATCCACAGAGACCGGACGGTTCACCTCGGTCAGGTCAAACAGCGCGGCGGAGAAATTAAGGCCTTGCCACAGATCGCCTTTCACCCCGATCTCATATTGCTGACCTTCGACTGGGTCGAGCAAATCACCATTGGCGTCGAGTTCGGATTGCGGAATGAAAATCTCCGAATAACTCGCGTAAAGCGTGGCGCTCGGCAGGATGTCATAAGTCGCACCGGCGAAGGGCGTGAGCTGCGCATCGACATCGTATTCATCGGTCGAGGTTGCAGAGGTCGAAAGTGTGGTGGTCGTCACTGTGCCCTCATACCAACTCAGACGCGCCCCCCCAATCAGGGTCAGCGCTTCGCTCGGAGACAGGCGTACTTGGGTATAAATACCGCGCGATGTTGTCTCAGTATCCTGACGCCGCGAATAGCTTACATCGGGCGCGTCCACAGACGAGCCATCCCAATCGTCGAGATCCCATGTCCCGGAGATTGAACCGGACGCCTGATACATGGTGCTTTCGACCTTTTGCCAATCAGCCCCGAAAATCGCGTTGCCTTCCCAATTGCCAAGATAGAACGGAAGCTCCGTGTGCAGATCAAGCGCAAGGCTTTCTTGTTCGAAATCACGGGCGAGCCAGCGAATGGACGAAATTTGGTTGTTCTCGTCAGCGGCACTGCCGGAGTAACCATAGAGGAAATTCGCGTCCTGATCAGAATGGCGCGCGGAGAATTTCACCCGGCCGCCATTGTCAAAGAAATGCTGCGCCGCGAAGACCGCGTCCGTGGTTTCGTTCTCGAAATTGTTCCAATCGAGCACCGTTGTCGCATCGCTGTCGAGCCAGAGCAGATTGCCATCAGCATCGGTCGGCAGGCCGTTGTAAGGCGTGATGTCGCGTTCCATATGGCTCAGCGAGAAGGTCAGCTCGGTGTTGTCCGTCACATCCCAAGCCAGCGTGCCGTAATAGGACTGCACCCCGTTTTCGACGCCATCGACAAAGCTGTCGCCGTCGCCATAGGCCGCCACGAAACGCCCGCGGAGTGTCCCGTCCGCATTCAGGGCATCGGACATATCAAGCTCTGCGCGGTATTGACCGTTGCTGTCAGCAGAGACGCTTGTGCTGCCCTCGAATTCTGTCGCCGTCGCCTGCTTCAGACGCATGTTGATCGAGCCAGCAGGCTCGCCAGTGCCGATGAACAGGCCCGCCGGGCCTTTGAGGACTTCGACGTGATCGACGATGGAGAGATCGGGCTGAGTGCCGTAGATCGAGCTGACCGGCGCGGGAAGGCCGTCAAAATAGAGATAGTCGAACTCATAGCCGCGCGAGTAGATCGACGAGCGGCCCACGTTGTTGTTGAGGATCATAATGCCCGGCGTATCAGCAAGCGCCTCTTCAAGCGCCGTATAGCCGCCATCTTCGATCTGTTGATTGGTGACAACCGTGGTCGATTGCGGCACCTCGCGCGGGCTCATCGTCGCCTTTTCCCCAACGGAGACAAGATCGGTCGTATAGCTGTCAGAGGCTTCCGTCTCATAGCTCGATCCGTTGATGGTGATTTCCTCAAGCACATAGTCCTGAGCGAGTACGGGCGTCGCCAGAGCGGTTGAGGCGAAAAGCGCCAGGCGAAGAGAGGTGCGCGTGGTGGCGGTCATGTCATGATCCTTGGATGCGTCTTGGGGATGTGGCAAAAGTTCTAATGCAGGTCGAAAATTCCGACTTTTTTTGTCAATAATAAATCTCTAGGTTCGTCACCAGCCACCCAGCCTCTTCGGGAGCGCCAAAAACCTTTGCAGAAACGCCAAAAAACAGATTGCGTCCCATGTCCCAAATCCGCATCGCCGACCTGCCTGCCCGTATGCAGGCACCTTCAGACACGTTTGGAGCGACCCTGCCCGCCGACCGTATCGTGCTCTCCGGCTCCCGGATCGGAACGCGGCTTCCCTCTGGGTTCACCCTGACCCTCCAGGAAGCCTGTGCAGAAGCGGATTTCGAAACGCGGGCGCTGCGACCAGCTAATGTGTTGCTGCATCTCGTTCTAGACGGTCAGGTGGACGCCAATATCGCAGGCGACCCGCTTCACATCTCACGCGAGGCGGGCAAGCCTGTCCAACTTGTGATGTCCGCTCTCTCTGAGCCCGCCCCATTCCAACGGCGGGTCAGAAAAGGGCAGACGTTGCGCAAACTCAGCGTCGTGATCGAATGGGGGTGGCTCGAAACGCGTGGCGTTTCAAAAGACGCAGCGATGGGCGGAGAACGCCACCGGGTCTCCAGTTGGGCTGCCAGATCCACGGATATGTTGAGAGCCGAGCACCTGTTCAAAGCGGGCCTCACGGACGACCATCCCGCGCCCGATCTTCAGGTTGCCTCCGAAGCGCTTGGATTCTCCCTCATTGAGCAGGCCATCGAAGGCCTTATGACCCTGTCGCACACACGCAATGCGAAACAGCGCGAACAACTCGCACGGATGGAACAGTTCGGCTGCCGTCCCGGCCCGATGCCCCACCTCTCCGAAATTGCCGCGATGGGTGGTATGTCCGTATCCAGCCTGAGGCGGCTGTTTCATACGACATATGGGCAAACGGTGCATGAGAGGCTGCGGGATTTGCGGCTGGATCATGCCGCTGAAGAGTTGGCCTTCGGCACCTCCGTCGCACAGGCGGCCCATATCGCGGGCTATGCCTCTCCGACCGCATTCGCAACGGCCTTTCGCCGCAAAACCGGCCTCGCCCCATCACAAATCAGCGTCAGCTATAGACCTTCTGAGGCAGCGATGCGAGACTGCTAAAGCGTTTCTACTTAAACCTGAAACCGGGTTTTAGAAGAAACGCAGTACAACGTCTAAGCGGAGTGGGCGTTTCGACGGGTTGCTTTTGCGGTCACCAAACAAAGGAGATCGCAAAATTTCTCGCGCGCCCCATGAGGAGCGTGCGAAATTACATCCCCAAAGCATCGACGACCAACCCTTTGGCCGAGCTCACCAATTCCAACGCCTCGTCCTCTGACCCCGCCTGTGCGTAAATGCGAAACTCCGGCGCGTTGCCCGACGGGCGCAGGTGAACGACAGTGCCGCCCTCGAAATCGACGCGCAATCCGTCCGTCAGATCGACAGAAGCAATCTCGCCCAAGGGCGCGAAGAACGCGCGTCGGTTCGCGTCGTTCTCAACGAGGTCCGCAAGAAAGACCCCTGCCCGTTCGCGGTCGATCTCCTGCAAGCGGTCAGCGGCCGTGAAACACGGCGGCAGCGCCGCGACCAGTTCCGCCAGCGGCACGCCTGCCACCTTCGCCGCCGCCAAAGGCGCGAGGATCGGCAGCATGCAATCGCGTGTCGGCAACGGGGCAAGCGGCTCTTTCAGTTGGGCTCCGAACCCCAAAAGGAAGCCGCCATTCGCCTCAAACCCCGCAACCTCAGCATGTTTGGCCTCGGCCATGCCCGCGATCACATAGGGGGAGCCGATCCGGGTCAGGAGAACCTCATCGAACTCGGGCAGACGTCTGACCATGTCATTTGACGACACCGGGGTCACCACGGATTTCGCCCCGACATAGCGCGCGGTCAGGACGCCCAGAATATCACCCGGAATGACTTTGCCCGAAGCGTCTGTGAGCATGGGTCGGTCTGCGTCACCATCTGTGGAGACAATCGCATCCAGCCCGCCGCTTTGGCACCAGTTGCGGAGCATATCTCGCGTCTTAGCGTCGACCGCTTCGGTATCGACGGGGATGAACACATCTGAATTGCCGAGTTCCGCCACCTCAGCGCCAAGGGCTTTGAGGATATGCCCCATGGTGTCACGGGCCACGGAAGAATGGCGATAGACGCCAACCTTTAGCCCCGCCAGCGCCCCTGCCCCAAACGCGCAGACATAACGGTCGATATAATGGGGTTCCGCTTCCGAGCCCGCAGTAATCGTGCCAGTGCGTAGCGCGTACCGTCGCTCCCGGGCGGCATAGGCGTCGGTGATCCGCGCCTCATCGGCTTTCGACACCTCTCCATCCGGCAGGTAGAATTTCAACCCATTGCGATCCGCGGGGATATGGCTGCCTGTGACCATGATCGCCGCCGCACCGGCCTTCATCGCCGAGAGAGCCAGCGCTGGTGTCCCAAGCGCACCGCAGTCGATCACATCAACGCCCGCCTCCATTGCTGCGCGGCAGACGACCGCCGCAATTTCTGGGGAGGACGGACGCAAATCACGCCCGACATAGATCCGATCACAGCTCAGCGTCGAGAGGAACGCATGGGTGTAGTCGCTGACAAGCGGTTCGGTCAACTCGGTGACGAGGCCGCGCAGACCACTGGTGCCAAAAGAAGGGGGCATGTCGTCGGTTCCTTGATTGCTGGCTTAGCCCTTGGCACCCTGCCCGCGGGCATAGACATCATCGTAACGAATAATGTCATCTTCGCCCACGTAGGAACCGGTTTGAACTTCGATCAGAACCATCGGGACTTTGCCGGGGTTTTTCATCCGGTGGACAGCGCCCAGCGGGATGTAGACCGACTGGTTTTCGCTCACCAAGCGCACCTCATCATCAACGGTCACCTCGGCAGTGCCTTCGACGACGATCCAATGTTCGGAGCGGTGGAAATGGCTCTGAAGGCTGAGCGCCGCGCCAGGGTGGACATGGATGCGCTTGACCTGAAAGCGGCCACCGATGACGAGGCTTTCAAACCAACCCCATGGGCGGTGATCCTTTGGGAAATGCGTCGCCTGAAGCGCGCCCTTCTCTTTGAGGGCGCTCACGGCATGCTTCACGTCCTGCGCCCGCGATTTATCGGCGACCAGCACGGCGTCATTCATCGCGACGACCATGATGTTGTCGAGACCGATGCCGACCACCTCAAGGTTCTCACTGTCAGAGCGCAGCAGCGAATTGGTGCAATCGATTGATGTCGCCTCCCCGGAGCGCACCACACCGTCTGCATCAGAGGGGCTTTCTTCCCAGACAGCATCCCAGCCACCGAGATCGGACCAGCCGCCGTCAAAGGGCACGACCGCCAGATTGTCGGCGCGTTCCATCACCGCGTAGTCGATCGAAATATCCTCGACCTCTTGCCACGCCTCAGGATCAAGCCGCAGGAAACCCAAATCCGCCTCGGCACTTTCTACCGAGCGGGAAACGGGCGCGACCAGCGACGGCGCATGTGCATTAAAGGCCGCGATGATGTCTTTGGCTTTGAACAGGAAAATCCCGGCGTTCCACATGAACGTCCCGGCTTTCAACAGCATTTCAGCGCGCGCCGCATCGGGCTTTTCGACAAAGGACTTGAGATCGACCGCAGCCATTGAGGCATCCGGCTTCTGCGCAAGTTCGAGATAACCATAGCCCGTATGCGCATGTGTCGGTTGAATGCCGAAGGTGACAAGCTTGCCAGCTTCCACCGCCTGCATGCCACGCGCAACAGCCGCGCGAAACGCTTCGGCATCCGGGACGACATGGTCGCTGGGCGCGACCAGCATCACGGCCTCCGGGTCTTTGGCGGCAATATGAAGCGCCGCAGCAAGAACAGCAGGCGCCGTGTTGCGCCCTTCGGGTTCGATCAGGATGGCCCCCGGATCAATCCCGATGTCCATCAGTTGTTCGGTGACAATGAAGCGAAAATCCGACCCTGTCAGAACGACTGAGCGTCCGTACTCAGCCCCACGCAGACGGTTGGCGGAGGCTTGGAACAAGGTCTCGCGCCCCATCAAGGGCACGAATTGTTTCGGATAGGATTTCCGCGACAGCGGCCACAGGCGCGTGCCAGAGCCGCCACACAAGATCACGGGTGTAATCAATCCCATACTCACTGCCTCACATCGTCGTAAATATGATCGACCCGCTGGGGGATGAACAGCGAGGCTCGCCGTTTGATGCCATGAACCTCGTCGCCCTTCTCCAGCAGGAACTCAGCCCGATAGCTGCCGTCCTGTCCGGTGACACCGGTGATGAGCCCACGTTTCGTCATGGTCTGTTTCTAACCTTTATTCACAAATTGCCCAAGCTTGTTCAGGTTCTTCCAAATGAGAGCGCACAGTATTCCTTGCGGCTCTTGCGTATAATACATTCTAGCGCGCGATTGCTTTCGCCCCCACCCCGCATCTTAACCAGAACCTCCGGCAAATACGCAGCGGAGATGTTGCCTCGTCCAAAATAGCGCAGAATACTGTCGCAATCGGCCGCAATCCGCAAACTTGTGTCTGACTTGTGTCTGACTTGTGTCTGAGCCACCCCAACATTTTATGACATCATTTTTCAGAAAAAGCGAAGGGCACGGCGGCATCCAGCCACCCCGCAGTTTTGCAGGGGCCTATGCGCCCGCCCCCCAATGGCGGATCACCTTGTTCGTGTCGTTCGCAGAGACATGGTCGAGATCGCCATAAACCGCATCCGGCCCGGAGCGCGCGAAGATCACGGCAGCATCGTTGAGACAAGCTCGCCGCAAGGCGTTCCCAGATGATCGGCAGGTCCAGGGAAAGACCGTGTCAGGTCAATCAGAGTTTGAGGCAAACCATCCGAGAACTGATATCAATCGTCTGACTATCAGTATTCATGATCTCCGGCGGACCAGACTTGTGAATGGCCTCGCTCAGAGCCTCGACGCAAAATTTCTCTTTGATGTGCCCCCTGTGGGAGAGAGTGAAGCCATTCAAAAGCATTTCCCAAATGCCGGAGCACGTCTGTCCGGAGCCATTTTGAATAACTTCGCCCCACGGTGTGCCAAATCGGGGCAGGCTACGGCTAATCCTACCGCTGTGACCACACATCAAGATCTGAATAGATTTAATGCTGTGTGGTGGTCATGCATGGCCTGAGCCACGCGCCCCACTCAGCATGAAGATAAGACCCCGACCCTAACCTCTCTCCGGCAGTGGGCAACGGTTTCGTCTTTGTCAGCACTCGCCGCAATAGAACTTCGGGCACCGCTTGAACACGTATATATTCACCACCACATCGCCGTGGACCGTTGCACTCGAACCTCACGAATGTGCTACTGCCAAATCCACGTAAAAAGTCGTCCCCTCCCCCAATTCGCTCTCATAACTGAGACGCCCGCCATGCGCGTTTACGATTTTGTTGGAGATATACAATCCCAGCCCTGTCCCCTCGAATTTCCGAGTTGCAGATGTATCTAACTGGCTGAATGCTTCGAATATTTTCGCACCGGTCTCTTTCGGTATTCCGACACCATCATCAGACACCGAGATCCGAGCACTTCCCATAACCTGTTCCAACCGCACATTGATGACACCGCCTTCATCAGAAAACTTTGCCGCGTTGGACAAGAGATTGCTCAAGACCTGCTCCAGACGCGTCCTGTCCCCCAAGACAGTGAGCGCCTCTCTGGGAATGCTGTGGCGAAGAGAGACGCCTTTATCATGTGCGAAGGGTGTAAAGCTTTCTATCGTATCGAGAATCAGTTCAGCGACATCAATCGTTTCGAACGTGAAATCTAGTTTCCCCGCATCCAGCCGCTGCGACAGAAGAAGGTCCTCAACAAGCAATGCCAATCTCGCGGAATTTCTCTGCGCAATTTTCAATGGTTTTTGCATTTTGTCGGGAACATCGCCCAAAACGCCTGAACTGACGAGATCCAGAGAACCTTTGATGGACGTAAGCGGCGTTCGCAATTCATGGCTGACCGTACCGATGAATTCAGTCTTAGCCGCGTAAGCGGCCTTCACCTCTTCATGCTGATCCTCTAGCTCCATGATATTTTTAAGCGATTCAGAATATGAAATCACAAAGTTCCGTGCGAGATCCGCAAGAAATCCGAGAATGAAGACAACCGTAAACAGGTTCAGCCATATGTCTGATTTCAAGGGGGCAGACGTTTGCACGATATCGTAGAGCGGGATGTAGATAATTGCGAAAACATAAAGGGCCAACCTCACCAACAAGACGGATAGGAATTGGCGATTGTTGATAATTGCAAAAATTGATGCCGAGATAAGCATGAACATAGGCATGAAATGCCCAGTCTCAGGCAACTGAGCGCCCGAAAACGAGATTGCGAAGAGCGCAATCGTCGCTCCGCTGATCAAAGTCCCGATATAAATGCCGCGCATTGCACCACGGATATCGCGCTGCTCCCACACCTTATTTTTCAAGATGTTACGGAACACGAGATAGTCGTAGACCTCGCAAATGCTCACCAACGCGAGAAACACCGAGGCCATAGCCCAACTGTAATACGCGCCCGACAGCAAAATTGCCGTACCGTAGATAACGATCCGTTGGAAAAAGAGTTGCTGACCTGTTGCGGCATAATCACAAAGTCTTCGTTCAAATTCTTTGGGCGTGAAGTTCGCTTCTCGCCCGAAAAATTTTTCTCGAAATGTGTGTGCGTTTTTCATTTTGCCCCCGCCCGGATTTAACGCCTCAGTACTTCACAACCTTTAATTGCACAAAAGCAACACATTTCGCGCTTTTCGAGTAGCGCGACCTTATAATGTGGCAAAAATATGTTCTTGCCTCATTATAGCCTTAAAACCAACAAACTCACAAAATGACCTAGGCAGCAAAATATGGCTTTGCACACGCCCACCGAGCAGGGACTTCTGTCCATCAATGCATTTCCTGATCTAGTACCATGTTCTAACGACGAAATATCACAAATAGCATCTTCTGGTAGAAAGAATACCCCCCAGAGAACCGCCAAACGTGAAACCACGGGACGTATAAGAGCGACAGTCCTGTCGGTTCAAAACAACCATCTCTATGGGGAGTTGTACGCCGACTTTTTGAGAGCGCGAAAGCGTGTGTTTATCGATACGAAACATTGGGACCTTCCCGAGACCGATGGGATGGAATTCGACCAGTACGATACACCTCAAAGCCGCTGTATTGTTCTCCATGAATATGGTCAGGTCATTGCCGGCATCAGGCTCCTTCCAACCACTGCAAGATGTGGATGCTACAGCTATATGCTAAAGGATGCGCAGGAAGGCGTTATTGATACAATTCCCTCTTATATCTTGCATGAAAAGGCCCCCGTTTCAGATTGGGTTTGGGAAGCGACGCGTTTATTTGTTGTGCCTGAAGTTCCAGCAAACCGGCGCCTCACAGTTCAAACCAAACTGATGCAGGAAATGGCCCGTACTGCTGTCGCGGAAGGTGCGACTCATGTGATTGGCATCGTCCCCTATGTCTTCAAAAGATGGCTTGAACGGCTGGGTATGAGCGCCCTCCCTGTTGGTCCGAAAGTCATGTTTGACAGCGATAAATCTCAAGCCGCACTCATGCACGTCGCCAAGATGACAATGATGCAAACATAGATCAGCCGCTCAAAGAAACAGTGGCGCGCGTCTCCAAATACAAAATGGTGCCACCCACTTTTATTGTGATGCGCGGTTCCCCCCCCCCCTCTAAAGCGTGCCTCAAAACATTGAGGCACTCATTTTTGAGACACGCAGCACGATCAATAGAGTGCGGCGACGTTTTTCACTCAATCGGTTTCAGATGAAACGAAAACGCTTTAAAGACAAAGTTTGATCGGCATAAGAAAAGGTCATCCTCATCAGTCTCAGCGCCCCAAAAGATTAAACTTTGCCGCGATAGCAACTGCTTCCGACATCGTGAGCGCGGAAAGCTTGCGCCGCAAATTCCGGCAATGCAAATCGACCGTGGGCAAAGAGATATTAAGCTGATGTCCAATGCGGTCACGTCTCAGGCCAGCCGCAGCAAGCCTCAATACAGCGCGTTCGCGCGCGGTAAGCGCAGGAACGCGCTCTATCCCAGACATAAAATCAGGGTTTTCCCAAAACACCACGACCCGAACACGTTGCCTCTGAAACGGTAGGACGTTGATTTGAACAAGCCTATTGGACGCTTGGTTCGGGGGCACCAACACCGTAGAGGCGGGCGCCACTTGTCGACTCGCCGTCCAAAGAGCCTTGTCGAAATCGGTGGATGGATCGATATGAAACCGATCAGCTTCGCCCTCTTGGCAATACTGCGGGTAAATATCCAAAAACCGCTGCGCCATCGGATCACAGGACAAGATACGACCTTCGAGATCGACATCAAGATACGCCACCGCGATCGTCTCAGCACAGAGAGCGGATGTATCTATCGCAGGCAAGGTCGCGCGCTCTGTCATACGAAAAACCCCCGAAACACATAACGACACACACAGTGTCAGCTATTGATCCGACCCTAATCTGCCTACTCCTTGAGCTTCGCCCCCTCGTGGGGGGGCATGGCGCATTTTTTTTCGCTGCAAAGCTATGGTTTTTCTTGTTTCAAGACGCGTTCTGCGAAAGTTTTTCAGTGCAAGAGTATGAGATCGCGCCCCACACTGATGCGCTATGAACACCACCAAGGCATGATAGCTAAGGCCCATGGCACGCCCCTCGCAATTCATTCAAACGCTCTCCTCCGCGCTCAAGAAAGCGCCTGTGTCCCTGCCCTCTGAAGACTCCATATTGCTGAGTTCTGAGGACGAAGCTCGCAGCGAGAGGTTCTTCTTTCGGCATTTTTCGCAGTGCCGCCTGCCGGTCAATCTCTATGACACGACGGGAACCCGCCAGATCAACGCATTTACTCTCGATGCCGATGTGGCCTTCCCTACGCAACAGTGCATGCCACACCAATCTATGAGCGGCTGCGCCTTCACGGTCATCGAGAACAAGCTCTACTTCCTCTACGACCGCGTCGAACGCTGGCCTGATACGCCTTCGCATATCGCCTTTTTCGCGATCCACCTCGACGCGACCCATCTCGCCTCGCTCTCCGACACCGCGCTTGGCATGACGCTCGCGCCCTCGGAATATGTCCTTCTCGCGCATTTGCTGAGCGGGAAAACCCTACAGGAGGCAGCTGAGACCGTCGGGGCAAGCTACGACACCAAACGCAAACAGGTCCGGACTGTTCTCGAAAAATTCGGGGCCAAGACCCAAACCGCTCTGCTGCGCTCCCTTTCGCTCGACATCACCGCAGCCGTGCTCGACGAGATTTTGCCAATTCAGGATCGCCGCCCGGAAAGCGCTCAGATCAAACGCCAGTTCGGGCGCAACGTGGTCGTCAACCACCTCTCTATCGGCGAGAATGACGAAATCCCGATCTGGGAATTCGGCGCCAGGCGCGGCCAGCCAGTTCTCTATTTCCATAGTATGCTCTCGCCTGTGCTTTTCGACGACAAATTGGTCCGAACCCTCAAAGCCCAAAATCTGCGTATGTTGCTCGTTCCGCGACATTTTCTCAATTTCGCGCATCAGGCGGAGGCGCAGATTCGCATGACCCGCTTTTCAAACGCTCTCGCCGAGGCCGTCGACTACCTCACTGATGAGCCGATCCTTTGTCTTGCCGAAAGTGCTGGCGTCCCTTGGGCCACCCATTTCGCGCGCCATCATCCAGATCACGTTTCGAAACTCGTGCTCTGCAGTACGCCTCAGCTTTTCACAGCCGTACAAGACAGCGTCGCGCCGACCATTTTCGTTGAAATGTCACATCGTCTGCGTTCGGATGCTCGGGTCCTCGTTGGGCTTACTCAGGTCTATAATGCCCTGAGCCGCGTGCCCGCTTTTGCTCAAAAGGGGCTGGCTCATCTGTTTCGAAAATCAGAGTCTGACACCGCCCATCTCAGAGCATTGTTCGCAGGCGCTCATCTGGCCGATTGGCTACGCTTAATTGCCAATCACGCGACCTTGGCCTCAATCGACGAGATGGTCAGCTTGCAACGCGACTGGCGCTCCGACCTTTTGAGCTCCCGCTGCCCTGTGGTGATGATCCATGGACGCGAAGACCCGATAAGCCCTATAGAAGATGCTGCGGAAATCGCAAAAGAAATCCCAGAATCACAGTTCGTGTCCATCGAAAGCGCAGGGCATCTCGTATTTAGCCAAGCAGCGCATCGCGTTCTGGCCCATCTTGTTGGCGATCATATCGAAGCCTCTGTGAGCAAGGCCAGCCCAGCCTTCTAACGCTTAGAAACTGTAGCTCCACCCAATCCGGCAATCGGTCGTTTCCGATGAATAGAGCGCAACATTCGAGTTCTGGATCTTGTAGCCGCAAGACAGTTTCGGCGTCCCACCCATGATCTTGATCCGACTGTCCGACAACGTGAGCCCGATGCGGTAAATCTCATCTCGGCGGGCATACTCGACAGATGGGAAGTCCGTATCGTACAGGCGCAGCGTTGCCCCGACATCAACACCAGCGCGCAGTGTTTCAGAGAGATCGAAGAGATACCCCGCTTTCAAGCCTGCCCCCCAATAGCGATGATACTCAAGCGAGGGCGTACTACGTTCAAGAGTGCCGCCCAAGCTCACCACGCCGGAAGGCGTGACTTGCTTGCTCCAGCCCAAGCCGAGAGAGGCATAGTTGCCCGAGAGGGTCCCCTTATCGAGATAGTTCCGATACTCGAACACACCGCTGACACTCAACGTCTTAATATCTGACAGGCGCTTAAACCAAGCCCCGTGCAGACCTGTCGCGATACGATCAGAACTGTCCTCCTCGACCTCGCTGTAATATGTCCGGTCGACGTGCACCCCGGCGCGCAGGCTACTCTGCTGCGTTTCGGCTTTCAGATCCGCCGACAGCCGTCCACGCCAATAGCGTAACTCCGGCGCCTCGTACCAGACACGGCGCAGGGTGGTCCCGAGTTCAAATGTCAGCCCCTCCGCAAGCGGACGACGGTAGAGAAGCTGCGCGCCCATCTCCACGCCCACGCCAGAGGTCTCAGCTCCGCCATCATCAATCGTAAACCGCCCCCAAAGCGTGTCGAAATACGTCTCCGAAGAGGTGTTCTTGATATTCGTACTGGGGAGAAACGCAAAAGAGGCTGAGAACTGGAACGGGTAGCGCCGCGCCAGCTTACCCAGAGCAGCCAGATAGAGATCGGCATTCTTCTGCTGGCTCGGCTCTCTCAAAAGGTGGCGCAAAAACGCCTCTGCCCGGCGCACCTGCCCCGCTTGCGCCCAAGCCTCCGCCATCGCGAGCTGTGCGCTTGGATCGGTCGGAGCCAAACGCCAGGCTTTGGAAAAATAGACGATGGATTTCGCGGGCTCTCCATCCTTCAAGACAGAACGTCCCTTTTGCATCAGGACGGCGTGCGCCTCACGGACACTCAATTCTGTCGCGGCTTCCGCGCGCCATGCAAACGCCATCAAGATCAGCAGCAAGACACTCCAAAGCGCCCGTTGCATCATACCCATCTGCCGCTTGCCGGAAAGTTTCATGTCAGCTGACCTTTGGTGATCGTGCCGCCGTTGCCGGCGACACGATGCTTGTTAACCTTGCACTCATGAAAACGCGTGCGACA
This sequence comes from Celeribacter sp. ULVN23_4, assembly GCF_054788345.1. Taxonomy (NCBI): domain Bacteria; kingdom Pseudomonadati; phylum Pseudomonadota; class Alphaproteobacteria; order Rhodobacterales; family Roseobacteraceae; genus Celeribacter; species Celeribacter sp. ULVN23_4. The sequence goes on from NZ_JBTVYO010000008.1 coordinate 170,133, forward strand.
ACATCAGTCCTCGACCGCGGCAAACCCACCTTCATAGGAGGCACCATTGACCGTACCCTCCAGATCACCATAGAGCGCCAGCTGGCCCTCGTAGTCATAGAAGGTCCCATCCATGTCCATGTCGATCAAATGGTCCTCATCATCGGTGAGCGTACCGGTCGCATCTGCGGTCAGAGTGGTCCCTGTGACCCCGCCGTCGATCGTCAGCGAACCCGACAGCTCATCTTCGAGAACCTGGGTGTCCTCGTTGTAGAGGCCAAAGTTGGTTGCCGAACCCGAGACCAAATTCGTGGTGAAGTTTGCCGTCAACGTCATGTCGCCGATAGCTTCAAGATCCTCATCCTCCCCCACATCGCTGATCGCCAGCGCCCCGGACATCGTCACAGTACCGGCCATCAGGCTTTCAGAAGCTGTATCAAGGTCACCATTTTCGGCTGCTGCGACGAGGCCTTCAAGGCTGTCATATTGTTCAGGAAGGTCGACCTCGGACATATCCCCATCGACAGATGAGCCCCCGCAAGCCGCCAAAGAGAGAGAAGCCGCCGACAAGGCCGCCATTGCAAAAAACCGCATTACATTTCTCCTAAATCTTTGCGCGTCGTTTTACTCAGATCCCACAAGACCCGAAAAAATCATCCAAGATTTGGACCGCCAAACAACCTATGAGAAACTATAGGTCCTTTGTTTTCATGAGAAATTTGAGCGGCATAATGAGACAAGCGGATTTTACAAAATCTCATGAGCTTCGGAACCAATGGAACCTTACAAACATCAGGTAGTCGCAGGCATGACCGTTCTGTTCTCTCCCACCAACACTAAAGCGTTTCGACTTTAACTTGATCTATCACATAAAGTCGAAACGCCCGCTCCGCTTGGACGTTGCTCCGCGTTTCTGCTCAAACCCTGATTCAGGTTTAAGTAGAAACGCTTTAAAATGGCCGTTACCTCCCCCCCAATGCCACATCACTGGTTCCGCAGTCACTGCGAAGGAGGCGCCTAGAGCCAGTCCCCAAGCTCCACCGAGATTGATTGAACACATCTGTCTCAGTTCCGAGACAGGTCATCATTTAGGCCAAGCGCAGATTTACCGCAGCGCTGTGGCATTTTGTATCATCCGAACTAAACTGTGCACTTTAGCAGCCCCTAAACCACTGCACTCATGTCACTGTGATCGTCTCGTTGCGATCATCAGGGCCCGAAACTCCAGATCCCCAGAGGTTCTTCAGAACAATGATCAAACGCATACTCACCGGTGGTGTCGCCTTTGCGGCATTAGGCATTGCCGGTTTCGCGATCTACGCATGGCATCCCGCAATCAAACCGATTGCGACGCCCGCCGCAGACAGCTTTGCACCTGCTCAGATCGAACAAGGACGCATTTTGGCCGCTGCCGGCTATTGCTCAACCTGCCACACAGCCGCAGATGGTGCCCCGTATGCCGGGAACTATCCGATGAAAACGGATTTCGGCACAATCTATTCCACCAACATCACCCCGGATCCGGACTCCGGTATCGGGACGTGGTCGGAAGAGGCCTTTGAGCGCGCCATGCGTGACGGCATCGACCGCAGCGGCGCGCATCTTTTCCCGGCCCTGCCCTTCGACCATTTCACCAAAATGTCGGACAAAGACATCTCGGCGCTCTATGCCTATCTGATGTCCTCCGTGCCGCCCGTTTCTCACGAGCAGCGTGAAAACAACCTGCCATTCCCGCTTGATCAACGCTTTCTGCAAGCGGGCTGGAAAATGCTATTCTTCGATGCCGGACGCTATGAACCGAATTCGGAGAAATCCGAGGAGTGGAACCGAGGTGCGTATCTCGCTGAGGGGGTCGCCCACTGTGGCGCCTGTCACACCCCGCGCAACGCACTTGGAGCCGAAGAAACCAAAGCGCAATATGCCGGGGCTGAAATTGACGAATGGATTGCCCCGCCGCTGACCGCCGCCAACCCCTCGGGCGTCGCATGGACGGCTCAGGCCTTCTACGACTATCTCAAAACCGGTTCCTCGCGTTACCACGGTGGGGCTGCAGGTCCGATGGCGCCTGTCGTCCATGCCGGTCTGCGTGAGTTGCCGGACAGCGACCTGAAAGCGATTGCCGTCTATCTGGGCGATACAGTTGGGGCTCCGGATCAAGATCCCGCCACGAACCCCGCGGTGATCAAATCGCTTGAGGCGGGTATGCCGCAACAGGATTACCGCGCGGACGAAGGCGAACGCCTTTACGCGACGGCCTGTGCCGCGTGTCACTACAACAGTCAACAGATTGCCGAGGGCCGTCCCGATCTGGGCATCAACTCAGCCATGCGTCTCGAAGATCCGACCAACCTCATCCATGTCATGTTGGACGGTGTGAAAGCGGATCAGGGCATGGAAGGCGTTGTGATGCCGGCCTTTGGCTCCACCATGTCGGACCAACAAATCGCCGCGATCGCCGCCTATCTGCGCGCCAGCCGCACGGACAAGGCCCCGTGGGACGGTTTGGAACAGAAAGTAGCTGAGATCCGCGCCCAAGGCGCGATGGCGCATTGAGCGGATCAGGAGAAAAACAATGACTCGTTTTACGATCAATGGAAAAGCGATTGAGGTCGATGTCGAAGACGACACGCCTCTCCTCTGGGTGATCCGCGATGAAATCGGCCTGACCGGGACGAAATTCGGCTGTGGGATCGGGATGTGCGGGGCCTGTACCGTGCATGTGGGGGGGCGCGCGACGCGCTCCTGCATCACGCCGGTCTCTTCGGTCGAGGGGGCGACAATCACCACGATTGAAGGCTTGGACGCAGACGGAAATCACCCGGTGCAAAACGCCTGGCGTGATCTGAAAGTGCCGCAATGCGGCTACTGTCAGTCCGGTCAGATCATGCAAGCCGCCGCCCTGTTGCAAGACATCCCCGAGCCATCCGATGACGACATCGACGCGGTGATGACCGGCAACGTCTGCCGCTGCATGACCTATTCGCGCATCCGAGACGCTGTCCGCGAGGCTGCAACCACAATGAAAGAGGAGCGGTCCAATGGCTAAGCTCAAACTCCCGCCGCGTGGTGAAGCTACGGCAGACCTGACCCGTCGCGGTTTTCTGATCTCCATGACAGCCGCCGGGGCCGCCTTTGGCTTCCCGCGTGCTGGTCTGGCCGCGATGGACCCGGCGGCGCCCGATGGCGTCCCCCCGACCCCGGCGGGCAACGTCTATGAACCGTCGCTTTGGTATTCCATCGACGCAGACGGCAAGGTCAACGTCAACATCATCCGCGCGGAAATGGGCCAGCACGTTGGCACGTCAATCGCACGTATTCTCGCTGATGAGCTTGAGGTTGCATGGGACGATGTGCGCATCACCCATGTGGACAGCGCAGCGAAATGGGGCCTGATGGTCACCGGCGGAAGCTGGTCTGTCTGGCAAAGCTGGCCAGTCTATCGTCAGGCGGGAGCTGCCGGGCGCACCGCGCTGATCGAAGCAGCCGCAGCGAAATGGGGCGTGGACGCATCCGAGTGTGAGGCCCGCGAAGGGAAAATCACCTCTGGCGACAACACGATCACCTATGCGGAGCTGGTGTCCGAAGGCATTTCCCGCAGCTTTACCGAAGACGAGCTGAAAGCCCTGCCGCTGAAACCGCATTCGGAACTGCGTCTGGTCGGCAAAAAGGTCACCGCCCTCGATATCGCCAACAAGACCACGGGCAAAACCATCTACGGGATCGATGCGAAAATCGACGGCATGGTCTATGCTGCGCCGCTTTTGCCGCCGACCCGCCTTGGGTCCAAGGTGACGAATGTCGATGACAGCGCCGCCAAGTCCGTCAAAGGCTATGTCCGGACCCTGACGCTTGATGATCCCTCCGGCACGGTTCCGGGTTGGGTGATGGTGATCGGTGAAACCTTTATGGCGGCACAACGTGCGGCCGATAAGATCAAGGTCACTTGGGAAGCTGGCCCCACCGCAGACGTGACCGAGGCACAGATTCAGGACCACGGACGCGAATTGATCGCCAAGCCTGATGTGGGTGCCATTCTCGACACTGGCGACACCGATACTGCGCCCGTGTTTGAAAAGGCTTCCGACACGCTTGAGGCGGAATATACCACCTCGACGGTTCTGCACTTCCAAATGGAGCCCCTGAACGCCACCGCTTTCCAAAATGAAGATGGTGTTTGGGAAATCCACACCGGCAATCAGTGGCAATCTCTGATCCTTCCGACCCTGCAAACCGCTCTGGGTGTCGACGCAGACAAAGTCGTTCTGCGCACCTATATGCTCGGCGGTGGGTTTGGTCGTCGTCTCAACGGTGACTATGCCGTTCCTGCGGCTCTGGCGTCCAAGGCGCTTGGCGGCAAGCCAGTCAAAATGGTGATGATGCGCCAAGACGACGTGCTGTTCGACAGCCCCCGTTCGTCTTCCGTGCAACAGCTTAAAATGGCTTTCGATGCCGACGGAGCTGTGATCGGGATGGAACATCACGCGACCGCAGGTTGGCCAACCGAGGTCATGGTGCCGTCTTTCATGCCGAAGGGCATCAATGACGAGGCCTATGACCCCTTCGCCATCGCAGGTGCCGACCACTGGTATGCGGTCGGCGCGCAAAAAGTGCGGGCGATTTCGAACGATCTGGCGAATGCGACCTTCCGTCCTGGCTGGCTTCGCTCCGTGGGGCCCGGCTGGACCAACTGGGCCGTGGAAAGCTTCATGGATGAAGCCGCACACAAACTTGGCCGTGATCCGCTTGAGTTCCGTCTCAGCCTGTTCACCGCCGAGGCGCGCAATGCGGGCTCCTCTCCGAACGCTGTGGGCGGTGCAAAACGTCAGGCTGCCGTGGTCAAACGCGCCGCCGAGCTTGCCGGTTGGAGCGAAGAGCTTCCGACCGACACCGGCATCGGCATCGCCACGAGCTTTGGTCAGGAACGCGACATGCCCACATGGGTAGCCTGTGCCGCCCGCGTGAAGGTGGACCGCGCGACGGGTGAGGTGACGGTCGAAAAACTGCATCTCGTCACCGATGCAGGCACGATTGTCGATCCGGACGGCGCTTTGGCACAAACCCAAGGTGCTGCGCTCTGGGGGCTGTCCATGGCGCTCTATGAGGGCACGGAGATCAAGGACGGTAATGTCAACGATACCAACCTCGACACCTACACACCGCTGCGGATGATCGACACGCCGGAGATGGAAGTTGAATTCATCGAGAGCACTGAGGTGCCCGTGGGGCTTGGTGAACCCGCCACGACCGTTGTTGCCCCTGCCATTGGTAACGCGATCTATAACGCCGTCGGAGTGCGTCTGCGGTCGCTCCCGATGACACCTGACAAGATCCGAACGGCTCTTAAAGCCTGAGCCAAGATTTCGAAAATAGATCGGGGTGGCATCAGCCGCCCCGATTTTTTGTGATTTTACAGTCGCAGCCGAAAGACGTCTTCCGGCGTATCAATGTCGATTAAGACCTTGGCTGGCAACGCGATGCGCTGGTCCGCAGGCAAATCCCGGATCAACGCCCCTGCCCCGCGATCTCCACTCAAGGCGCATAAATCGGGGAATAACCGTGCTGGAAAAACTACGGGAGGCATGACCTTCACCCCATCAAAGCTCGCCACAGGATCGTTTGTTCCACGTTGCAAAAGCGCGTCGAGATGCTGGGTTGGCACCATCGGCATATCCGCCAACGTGATCAGAAGTTGGTCCACTCCAGCGCCTTGCGCAACTTCGGTTCCTGCCCGAAGGCTATCGCTTTGGACAATGTCACCGCCGAGCATGACAACAGCATCGAATCCCGCCTGCCGAAACACCTCCGCGACCGCCTCATTTGACACCACAGCGATCCGCAAATCGAGTGCCGTGTTGCGCATCGTCTCACAGGCATAGCCGCATAGTGGCTTGTGTTGCACAGAAGCAAGCAGCTTGTTCTCGACACCGAAGCGCCGCGAATGTCCGGCCGCCAGAACAAGCCCCGCGCGTGTCAAGAGCCGTGTCCCTCGATAGCCCGAGCCTCTGCCAACGCCACATTTTCACAGGCCAGCACCTCCGCCAGCACCGAAACCGCCAACGTGCGTGGATCGCGGGTAGACCGAATGACACCAATCGGCCCTTTTATCCGTTCCAGATCAACCTCGCTGAGCCCCATCGCGCGCAGGCTGGCAATACGCGCTGTTGCAGTGCGCAAGCTCCCCTGTGCACCGATGTAAAACGCCGCGGAGCCAAGCAGCTGTCTGAGGATATCCACCTCCCAGTCATGGCTGTGAAAAAACAAGGCGATTGCGGTATAGCGGTCGATCTCGAGATCTTCAGGCAGTTTTTCACTCATCATCAACCTCGTGCTTAGACCAGGCATCTGACGCTGTGCCATTTCAAGCGTGTCGGTGTTGGGCGAGAGCAAGATACTGCCATACCCCGCCGCCGCCGCCATTGTGGCGAACGCCGCCGCCTCGGTCCCCGTACCGAAGATCACGAACCTTGTATCAGGCTGAATGTGAAGCTGCAGCTCACCCTGAGCACCCTCTTCCAGCACCACATCTCCCCGCTCCATATCAAGAGCAAGGGTTCCGTCTCGTCGCTCGGCAAGTATGTCATGGAGGGCTGTAAGTCGTCTGACATCATTGAGCGGCATCAGGAAAATATCCAATGATCCACCACAGGGAAGTTGAATGTCCATAAAAGGGGATCCCTGCCCATACCGAAGTTTGAGCGGCGTCTTGTTCCGAAGCGCGCGCGCAGCATGATGTGCAACATCTCCGTCGATACAGCCCGACGACAGCGCTCCGAAACATGTGCCGTCTGCCATCACGATCATCGTCGCTCCCACAGGTCGAAAAGACGGCCCACCGGTGGCTGCAATCACCGCCAGCACACAGGAGGGATCGTCATCCAAAGACAGTTTTTCAGCATGAGAAATGGCGGAAGCGATGGGAAAATCGAAAGCACGAACATGGATCATCACGCTGTTTTATCCTGTCTGTCTTCACAGACAATGGCAATCAGCGCGACAGACGGCAAATGCATGGATCAAGAGAGCCAATGACGGTGCTATCCTAAAGCGTTTCTACTTAAACCTGAATCAGGGTTTGAGCAGAAACGCGGTGCAACGTCCAAGCGGAGCGGGCGTTTCGACTTTATGTGATAGATCAAGTTAAAGTCGAAACGCTTTATCTCTATTTAAGGCAGGATCATTGCCGTTTACGGCGACGCAAGCCGTAGATCTGTGTCAGAACGGTCCAGAGGCCGACGGTTCTGAAAATATCACGGATCATCCCAGCATCGGCCTTCAGGCCTTGAAATGTGCCGTATTTCTCTGATTTCAGAGGACTTGCCACATCAGGCCAAACCACCACGGTAATCGAGGTCCCCGCCTTAAGCCAAAGACGGTTCATGAAGACCTCAAGCCCGAAACGCGGCAAGCCATCAAGCTCATTGAGCGCGGTGGCCATCACGTCCTTCGCCATGACGCGCTCCCCGGAAATGTAATCCAGCCCGATGAGACGCCAGGGTGCTGGCGCATTGCCGCGCAAGGAGATCGAAGCACCAACGGATTCGCTTAGAACAGGCTGGCTCAATCGCGACAGGTGCGCAGGGGTCAACCCCATCAAATCGCTGTCCAGAAACATAACATACTGTCCCTGCGCCACCCGAAGCCCGGTGGCGACGGCGCGCGTCTTGCCGCCGTTCTGTGCCTGACGGATGACCCGAACGCGCGCGCATGTCTGTGCCCGCGCCTCGGCGATCTCAGCGGTCGCATCGGAGGAGCCATCGTCCACGACGATCACCTCGTCGATCTCGGGCGTTGCGAGCGTCACATCGAGCACCCGGCCAATGCGCGGCGCTTCGTTGAATGCCGGGATAATGCAACTGAGACGCGGTTGGGTCATCGGTGCGCCTTTCGATAGAAAAGAAAGAGGCCAAGGGAGACCAACAGGAACACCAGAAGGATCAATGACCCACGCCCGATCCAATGATCAACGCGCGTGTAGACGGAACCAAAGCTGTAGCCGATGGCCACGAAGAACAGGCTTTTCGGCACGGTCCCGAGAAAATTGTACCAAAGGAACTGATCGATCCGCATGCGCGCCGTGCCTGCGGCAACGAGGACTGGAAAGCCCATGGAATGGGTCAGCTTGCCGAGAAGCAGCGTCCGCCCGCCCTTATCGGCGAAATAACCTGCCAGACCTTTCATCCGCGCAGGGCGAAGGCCCAACTTGCGCCGCCAGCCCTCTGGCAATCGCGCAAGCCCCCATCGCCCGAGCCCGTAGCCGATAAAATCGCCAAGCAGATCGGCGAGGATCACCACAACGATCACAGACCACAGATCAAGCCGCCCCGTACTGGCCAACCAGGCCGCGATCACCGTCACGATCGGCCCCTCGACAACAGCGACTGGCGCCACGAGCGTCAGCCCGTATTTGCCGATCAACGCGGCAACGGTCTCAAGGCCGAACATGTTTCGACGCCACTTCGGCCATCATGCGATTGCCGCGCCATTCAAACTTGCGCCGGAACAGGCTCAGCACCCAAAGGGCAGGAAGCATGACATCGCGCATCATCATCGCGGCCAAATCCCGCAGATTGAGCGGCAACTCGTAAACCCGTGCGAACAGCGCCTCCGCGCCATACCAAAGGGCCAGATAGATCAAGGGCAAGGCTGCGGAGATATGCCCTGCCAAGGCCAGAGCCAAAAGGCACAAGAGGCCGACCAGAGGGCCTTGGAGAATTTCGAGACCGAACAAGGCCGGGAAACCATCGCGGCGAATGATGCTCCAACGCAGTTGCCGATCCCAGACCGCCTTTGCGGTGCGTTTGCTCACCGGCTGCCGGGACAGGCGCGCGGGCAACCGCACACGCAACCCTTGTTGGCGCACCAGTTTGGTCGAGCCGACATCTTCGGCGGTATCGCGGCCAAGTGCAGCAAGTCCGCCCCCGGCATTCAGGATCTTACGGTTCCAGAACAGGGTTTTGCCCTGCGCAAACCCGATCCCCAGAACATCGGCGGCCAGCTGCCAGCGGCCCTGATTGGTATTGAGGAACGCGCATTCCACCGCGCCCCAGAAATTGCAGGGCATCGCGCCGAACGGAGGGCCGGATACCAACCCAACATCCTCTCCCCAGGTGTCAGCGAGCATAGCGAGGTAATCAGGGTCCAGGAAAAGGTTGGAGTCCGCGAGGACAAACCAATCCCCTGACGCCGCCATGACCCCTTTTTCAACATTGTTCAGCTTGGGGTTCGCGCTCAGGCTGCTTTCACCGACGAGCAACTGTGCGGGCACCTCAGGATGATCTGCGATCATGTCGCGGATCGCATCACAGGCCGGATCATCCGCATGTTCTGCACAGAACAGAATTTCGTAATCGGGATAGTCTTGAATGAACGAGCTGCCCAACGTGAGCCGATCATAGGGATCGAGCCCTTTCACCGGTCGGATCAACACCAGATGAGGGCGGAACGGCGGTGTGGACGTCCTAGACTTCTGGAGCCAAGGCCGCGCTGAGGCGAGGCCTGCGCTGCCGAGATGGGCCGAGAGAGACAGGGTCGCGACAGCGGAAAGAAGCAGTTCTGACATCATGATCAGTTGTCCCTTAACAAGGCGCTTTGCGGTGCGAGCACTGGCTCTGCTTGGCCAGAACTCGTCCACTCAACGAGGCGAAGCGTGCCATCATAGGCTTCGGTGAGCGCTGTAAAACTGTCGATCCAATCGCCGCAGTTGGCGTAGATCGTGCCCTCGATTTTTCGTAGCATCGGTTTGTGGGAATGACCGCAAATCACGCCATCCGCACCGCTATCGCGCGCCAAAGCAACCATTCGGGCCTCAAACCGGCCGGCCATGACAAACAGGCTGTTGAACCGCGTAATCACCCGCTCAATCCGAGTGGGTTGATCAGGTACGCGTGTCAGGAGACGCCGCCCGAGCCAGTCGTCAATTCCACGCAGGAAAGCATCGGCACGACTGCCCAACCGGGTCATGAAATGCTGGCGCATCAAACGTGAGTCACATTGATCGCCATGCAGCACCAGATAATTCTGCCCGTCTGCCGCAGGGTGGACCAGCCGTTCATGAAGTTCCCAACCGTCCGGAACGCTCGCCTCTGGTTGGCGCAAGGGGGCATCGTGATTACCCGAGAGGTAGATGACGCGAACGCCCCGCGCGACCCGCCGGTTCAGTTCTTCCTTGATCTCTTCAGCCGCGCGCGACCAAAAAATCCGGCCACCGTGCCAGATGTCGAGAATGTCCCCGACGAGAAAGATCGTCTCGGCCTCATGGGCACGCAAAAAATCCAACGCCGCCTTTGGCCGCGCCGCTCGTGCACCGAGATGAAGATCGGAGAGAAAAAGGGTTTTGACCCGCGAAGGTGCGATAGACCACAGCATTTGGCCTCCATTTGGCTCACGTGCGGCGCCGGTCTTGTTCGTACGGATCGAATGTCGCATCTGTTTGAAGCAAGCTCGATTTTGGTAAATCCAGCGCACTCTAATCCTACAGATGAAATCCGTTTGTCAAATTTCAAGGCCTGTACCGCAGAACCGTATGATCTGTCTTGAGCGCATGCATGCAGGGTGCATGTGATGGTTTCGTGACATTTCAGTATGGGAAGCGTGAAGATTTTGGACCCGAGGTCAGAGCTTTTTCGGCGTCTCACAAGTGTTCCAAGACCACTTCATTACCTCCCAGACGGCGCAGAAATGCAGTCTTTTATGCCTTTCACAGTCCAAAGCACGCCGGTCCCCTCCTGCGACTTACCACATGGTCATCCTCATCAGGCTTGTGAGAAAGACGTCCCTGTTTGCCGGGGCACGGGAGTAAAGTCACGCACATTGGCATCCAAAGAACTCGGCTCGGCGGTTACGAACAGGATCACACCTCCTTCAGAAAACCGTGTTTCCCTACGTTTAAAGGCGTCCTCCCCCTGTCAACGAAACTTAGAGCATCATCGGTCGTTCTCCCGTTCCAGCCCGTCTTCGAGAAGCGGCTTAAAGCGTTTCTACTTAAACCTGAATCAGGGTTTGAGCAGAAACGCGGTGCAACGTCCAAGCGGAGCGGGCGTTTCGACTTTATGTGATAGATCAAGTTAAAGTCGAAACGCTTTAGCGCAACATCGACAGTTCCAGACAGGGTGCGCTTGAATAGCTGGCGATGCAGAGGTCTTCCCCCTCCTCCTCCGTGATGAAGCTGGGAAGCGTCACGCGACCGGCCGTCTCAGACTGTTCCCGGATTTGGCGCAGGACTTCGACTTGCGTCACCCCCGGTTCCGACCCCCGGAAGGTGAACGGATAGCCGAGAATGTCGGTGTCCACGCCGGTGCCGAAGGCAAAGCCCTGCCCGCCGTTGAGATCAACGCCGCCCAAACGACGGTTGAGGATGAGCACCGAGCCGCCGGAGCCGTCGAGATCATCTGCCGGATCGATGGTCACAAGGTCGATCTCATCGCGGATCTGGAAGGTCATCGCACCGTCATTGATCGCCAGAGCCTGGGCATCCGCCTCCGTCGAAAGCTCAACGAAATTCAGGTTCGCCAAGAAATCGAAGCTGCGCTGACGGAACCAAACATCGCCGCCGATGATCACATCCTGACCGATGAAGCTCGGGCCAGCATGGGTCACTTGTCCCGTGCCGATCCGGCCTTTCACAAGGATCAACTCTCCATCGGTGCTGTCGCGGCCCGCAAGGCGCGGGCGCACATCGGCAAAGTAGTCCTCAACAAACAGCGGCTCGCCGTCACCGATGGACTGAACATCCACGATCTCAGCCATATCCCCTTCGTCATCATCGATGGTCAAAAGCATCGCATCGGACACACGATTATCATTGAGGAAAGCGTCGATATTGTCCGCGTGCAGGCCAATCGTGCCTTTGCCGCTGAGCAAACCTGCATAGAGGTGGCTATCGTCCCCAACCGCCGTGAGATCCATGAGTTCCGGCGAGCGCGCTTCACGCTGACCATAATACTCCGGGTTCACCAGTTGCAGGGCGCTCTCATCGGCCAGATCAACCAGAGCCCCACCGATCATCGTCACCTGCAAAGTATCCCGAGCACTCAGCCAGACCTCACCGGATGCCCCAAGGACACCGAGTTCCATCTCACCGACCGGAGCTGCAAGTTCCAGATCGCCTTGATCTGATAGCGCAAAACCGATGCGAAGATCCCCCGCGGTTTCGGTATAACGGACATCGCCCTCCCCGAAGAGATGCAACGTCACGCCGCCAGAGGTTTCCCCGTAGAACATATCGCCCGAGACGCCCGCAATCGGTCCGCCAAAGGCAAAGAGCCGAACATCGCCACCGCTCAGGACGGCCCCGTCGGAGAACATGCCGCCCAAGGCCGACACAACAATCTCGTCGCCGGACAGGGAGGTCAAAGCACCGATTTCCGTGTCGCCACCGGCAAAGATATCGATCACACCATTGTCGCTTGAGACGGAGCGCAGGGTGATCCCGTCCGCCTCGGCGATATGGATCGCGCCTTCCGTCACCTCGGCATCAAGGATCGCAACCTGAGTGGCGAGACCGTCAGGGCCGACCGGGGTCACCGTGCCAAGGCGCAGCGTGGTCACCGCTCCGGCGCTGTTCGCGATCAGTTGCGTTGCGGTCTGCCCCTCGGCGATGGACAGGGAGCCATCGACCGTCAGGCGCAGCGCATCGCTCGTCGCGTTGAGCGTGGACAGCTGTGCAATCTGCATATCCCCGCCCACATCGGCGAACAGAGTGCCCGTCCCGGCGGCAATACGGCTGCCAGCTTTTTGGATCAGATCGTCGGAGGTCTCGATGGAGATCGTGCCCCCTTCTGAGGTGATATCCGCTTCGGCCAATAGGCTGATTGCATCGATGCTGATGGCACCGCCTTGAGACGCGATATCGGCTTCGGTCCAAATGCTGGTCCCGTCGATGGTGATGGAACCGCCCTGAGTGGTGATCCCATCGCCCGCCAGAAGGTGCAGCGGCGCATCCGTCGCGATCAGATCGACAAGACCCGTGCCGCCAGTGGTGATTTTCTCGATATCCGTCGCACGATCACGCAGCAGGACCACAACATCGCCGTTTTCGGTCTGCGCCAGGAAGCTGCCCGTGGTGATATCGATGCGCGACACGTCGCCAATCCCGGACCCGGCAACCGTTCCGGTCGCCGTGAGCGCCACGCGCTCCGCCACGATCCGACCGTCCTGAATTTCAGAACCGGTCAGGATCGCTTCGCCCAGAGTCTCGATTTGCCCGATGGAAATCGCGCCCCCCGCGATCACATTCGTGTCGGCATCCTCATGAGACTGAACAACGCTATCGATACGGATCGCATCCAACTCGTCGATGAACAGCGGCGTCGGGTCAGAACCCGTCGTGATCAGGCTGATGTTGGTCAGCGCCGTCACCAGACGTTTCTCGGAGGTTCCGTTGTTTCCGCCACTCGTCAGGATGAGAGTGCCACCCGAGACATCCGTTCCGGCCGATGCGGAAAGATCGAAGCCCTGCGGCGCGATCAGATCAAGCGTGCTGGTCAGGCCGAAGGAAATCGTATCGGAGCCAGCAAGATCGAACGTGGACGTCGCCTCGATCCGGCCTCCGCCCGCGATATTGGCCGCTTCGAGGGTCAAATCGCTCGCCACGGTCACAAATGCATCGCCAGAGGTCGTCGTGAGATCGAGCATCCCGTCCTCGCCCGTGATGTCGAGGACAAGCGGCGCGGCGTCACTTCCGATCGCGCTGCCCTCGAGCGTCAGATCCGCCGCGCGCACCCGTACCGCCCCCGTCGCCACAGCGTCGGTGATGGTTCCGGTGGAGGTGATGACCGCCGTTCCACCCGCATAGGCTTCACCCAGCGGAAGGTTGGTCACACCATGGATGAAGAGATCCTGACCCGCCCGGACAATCAGGTTACCCCCGGACAAGACATCGAAGGTCAAGGGATTGTCCGCCTCACCGATGGAGGCATCATTGCCGCTCTCGACGATGATTGCAGAACCGGTCACCGCAGCCGAGCCGTCACGATTGTCGGTCACGGCCCCGTCAATTTTGAGACGCACATCGCCCGTCGTGCTGATGTTGGCGATGGCCGCGGGGGTTTCTGCGGCAAGATAGATTTCCTCACCAGAAGAAGTGACGCGCAGGCTTCCGTTGGCTTGACCCTCCGCGTTCACACTGGTGAAGGCGAAGTTGACATCCTCGGCCCGTGCCACCGTGACAGTATTGGTGACATTGTCGATGGTGACATCGGCACGTTCCGCCGTGGCAAGCACTTCGAGATCGTCGGCTATGGTCCAATCGGGATCGTTGTCAGGATTGCCGAGCACATAGTCCGGCATCAATTCGCCAACCCCATCGCGTGCGATCAAGGTGATGTCCCCGGCAGCGATGACGTTGGGATCTTCAACCCGGACATTGGTGTCCCCCGTACCGCGGATCAGACCGGCGCGCACCCATTGATTGAGTTCTTCCTCGGTCCAACCAGCGTTGTCGGTCAGGTCGCTGATCTCCTGAACCGTCAGTTCATAGGTATAGCTCGCATCATATGCGGCCTCTGCGTTCCAGCTGTCGTAGAGCGCCACACGATCCGCCACATAGGCATCGAGCTGATCCTGCGTCCAGCCGCTGTCGAGCAAAGCCTGCGCCACGTCCGCGTCAATCGTATAGCTTTGCGTCGCGCCGCCATCGGCATTGCGGGCCTGCCAATAGGTCTCATAGAGACGCTTGCGCTCGGTCGCCTGCGCTTCGATTTGCGCATCCTTACGGTCTTGAAGCGCCGCATCGCCATAAAGGCCCAGATCGTCTGCCCAAAGCTCGGTCAGCTCGTTGAGGGTACGCATGTCGCGCTGCTCGACATCGTTGCGATCAAGGATGGCGCCATCGAGGGCGGTCAAGGAAACAGACCCCGCCTGGCTCTCAACCGTGTGCAGGTTCAGATCACCTTCCGTCTCTTCGATAAAGACATCTTCGTTCGCCAACACAACAAGAGATGCGCCATCTTCAAGAATGCGCAGCGCTTGCGCCTCCGTGCCGACCCCGCCGTCATAGGCCAGAAGGTCAATCGACGTGCCTGTGACGAGAGAGCCGGAGTCCTGAGCGTAAATGCCGCCCTCGGCCGACAGGGTCACCTCGCCGTTCACACCGTTGCCAGTGCTGACGCTGCGGTCCGTCGTGGTGATCTGATCCACGATCATATCACCGGTAAGTTCGCGAATGTCGATGGAATCGCGCGCCACGGCATTCAGGACCCCGCCGTCTTCCTGATCCACACGGAAGGAGGAAGACAGCCCACCAATCCGGCCACCCAGCGCTGAGACGCTCAGGTCACGAAGGCTCAAGAGCACCGAAGGATCGGAGGTCAGAACCGAGCCGTTGCTGGAGGTGATCGTCGTATCGCCCACAGCATTGATCACAGGGCCGGTAAAGGTGATGTCGCCGCCATTGAGAATGGTCAGTCCACCGGTGTCATCGCCCTCGAAGGTGATCTTGACCCCGTAATCCGCTTTCAAACGATGCGTGTAAACTTGGGTCGCTGTCTGCGTCTCGGTCCATGTTTTCACAACATCACCGATCCCAAAGGTCCGTTTGTCATCCGTATTCACGGCACTTTTAACGACACTGTTCGTCACGCGATCGCCACTGAAGTAATACGCGTAATCATCACCACTCAAAGAGCTGCCCAGATAGGTCCCTGTGAGACCCGGCGCGACCTCCTCCGAGAGTTGTGTTGCGGAAGACTCCGTAACCTTGGAGCCTTTGGAATCACCCGTCTTGACCCAGAAGTAGTTCGTGGTTTCACGATAAGACACGACCTGCGTGACCGTCTCGGCCCGTTTGATAACGAGATCGCGGTCTGCCGTGGTTTCATATGTCCCGCTACGCCCCGTGGCGCTGCTCACGAGATTGGACGCCACTTCGCGATAGGCGAGCGGGTTGCCGTCCTCATCCGTGTAAAGCACTTCCTCGACCGCCGTCGCCGTATCGTTGTCCATCACGGTGAACTGGTCGCCCAAACGGGAGAATTCCGTGATCAGGTAGCGTTCATCATCCCCGGAGCCGACCGTGCGGCTTGTGTCAGTGATCCGGACAATGCCTTCAATGCCAGCACCATCGTTATATTCGCCCAGATCGACCCGACCGAGTTCAATCGCATAGTCAGACAGACTGTCGACCGTGATCGTGCCGAACCCGTCGAGCGATTTGATCTCACCGCCACCGGTGGAGAAGATATCGCCCCGCAGATCGACGTAACCGCCCTGCACCACCATCGGGTCGATGACGATTTTACCGGAGACAACATTCCCCGCATCGTCCGTCACCGGCACGAATGTCAGACGCACGTCGCTTTCGATATTGTCATAGCGGACCACCAGATCGTTCACCGGTTCCGACGGATCGTACAGCAAGACGGTTTCCGTCAGGCCCGCGTCCAGAAGCTTGTCGAGTTCGGCATCAAGTTCTGCACCAATATCGACCGTGTATTCACCGGTCCCGGCCTGGATCAGACCGTTGATGTTAAGCTTGTCTGCTGTGATGTAGACATTGCGTCCCGCTTGGATTTGCCCCCGGCGCGGCGCGATTTCAAAGGCTTCGATAAGACCGATAGGGACCGAAATACTTGCCGTCAAAGCGAGCATCACCATCTCCCCATCCGAGCCGTCAATCTCGAAACCTGCCAGAATGAGTTTGCGGAACAGATCTTCAACATCCGAGAAATAATCGTCGTAGATGGCGCCCGGACTGCCGTCGATCTCGGTAAAGCCGATGGAATAGCCCTGCACAAAGTCACGATCAGCGCTCAAATCGATGGTCTTGGCGTAGATATCCCCCCGCACATCAAGATCACCGCCCAGTGCTGTTCCGTCCGTCGTGGGCGTGTTCGCCCGGAAACGCGCCGTGCCTTCCGCGTTGGAGATGTTGCCGTTCACGATCACCGAGCCGCCCCCATAGGTCACCGCTTCGATCAGCGGCTGGCCATCGTCAGTGCCCGAGATCATTTCAAAATCCGCGCTTTCGCCCGCAGGTTGGTTCGAAGCGAGCGCCTCGATCCCTGCAGGTGTCGTCACCGGAGCATCGTTGAAGGTAATGCGGCCACCGACATTGTCGGGGATCGTCATATCCGCCGTTTTGAGGAAGGTGTTTTCGCCGTAAACGCGCACGATGATCTGCGTGTTCCCCGGCGCTTCGAGCGTGCCGGTGTCGTCACCGATCACATAATCCGCCCGCAGGATGATATCGCCTGCCGCCGCGACAATATCGTCAAGGACAACGAAATCGACCGTCGAGCCAAGCGAACCGCCAGAGGACGCCATACGGGCTTGCAACAAGGAAATCTCGGCCTCCCAGGCAGCAACGGCCTCGACATCATCCCCGAGGGCCGGATCGTCGATCCAGCTCTGGAGCAGGGCGATACGTGCATCATATTCGTTGCCGATCGTACCGCTTTCGATACTGTAATCGATCCCCTCGGCCATATCGTTTGTATAGCTGTAGGTGATGCCATCTTCATCGGTCCAACCACCGCTTTCATTGGCGAGATTTCCCTCGGAATCGAGGATCAGTATCTGTTGGTTGCGCGAACCGGCGCGCACATAGCCGTTGACGATGATCCCGTCATCCGACATGTCCGTCGAAGTGCCGGATTCAATATCGAGGCTGACAGGTTTTCCGCCAAAGACTTGGCTGATTGCGGAACCAATTGACGCCAGAACTTCACGGTAGAGATCCTTGCCGCGACCATAGCCAAGCACATCGCGCCCGCCTGCCTCCGCGAGAAGGTAGACATCAGTCACGGCTTTGACCGAGCTTCCGGTGCCGCTTTCGACAATCGACGTGGTGTTCGCAATGGCATCTGCGGCCGGGTCGGTCGGGATCGGAACGGCGGTCTTGTTGAAGACACGGGTTTCCGCGTTCACCGTCACGGATTGCGCCTCACGCTTACTGTAGCCCGCTTGAGCGCGCACATCCGTCAGGGATTCCACATCGGCGCCATCGCCAAAGATCACACGATTGTCGGAATTATAGAGCGCATAGGAATTCCCCGTCGCCGCACCGGCCAGACCATAGGAGGTCGCATCCACTTCAGACTTAAGATTGGCATCACCGCCAGCGTAGAAAGTCGCCGTGTCCTGCGTAAGGATCTCCACAGCACCGATACTCACATGCGCATCATTTGTGTTCACCTTCACCGTGCTGTTGCCAATCGGGATCGCAATTGCTCCGCCCGCATCGAGCTTGATACGATCTACAATCGCCATGTTGGTATAGGCGCCAATGTAGAAGGTCTGACCAGCGTCACGTTCACCGGTCTGGGTCAGCGACCGGATCACGGAGCCGTCGGAGGCCACCGAATGGGCGGCATCACGAAGATCGTCATCGATATAGACATTGGTCGTCGCATCCACATTCACGAGGCTCACCATCGCAGGCACATCCAGCGCACCGCCGGACCCGGACTGAATGTTGAACTCGTCTTCCGGACGGCTCACCGTGTTGGTCGCTTCAATGTTGAAATTGCGCGCGGCGAGCGTGGTGTAACCACCGATCCGTGTCGTGACATCAGTGTCCACATCCGTCTGGCTGTTCGCCCCGGAGGCCCCGACAATGGAGGCGCTCAGAGTGTCCACCGTGCTGCCGAGGGTTGCGCTTTGGCCTGCGGAGATGTTCAGATCCGTCGCCGTGATCGTCACATGGGCCGTGTCGCCGACCACCGTACTCGTGTCCGTGTTCACCGTCACCATGGTCTCGGCCCCGGAGCCGGACACCACACCGCCGGACCCGGCGTCTGCGGTCGCATAGGCTTTCGGCGCGTTGCCCGTGCTCAGATTGAACGTCCCAACCTCGATGACCGCATCGTTGAGAGAGGTTGCGACCCGCGCCAAACGCTCTTCTTCGCTTAGGGACGAGGAAGTGTTCTGCCCGCTGCGGGCAATGGTCACACCGATGGCAACGGCACCGCCGGAACGCCCTGTGGTCTCGGCCCGCGTTGTCACCGCTTCGGCATCCGTCGCAATCGTCAGGGTGCCGCTGCCGGTCGAATATGTCCCGGAATAGGCCGCAGAAACATCGTAATTCGCATAGGCTTCCGCAACCGCGCCATTGCCCGCCAAAAGCCCACCAGAGGTGGAAGCGGCAATTGCTTTCGCATGGTCATACGTGTCGCGATAGATACGAGTGTTCAGCGTGATGGATGTCGCATCCATCGCCGCGTCCACATCTGTGGTGAGCGCCACACGCATATTGGTCCGGGCAACGGCCGCGCCGATGGCAACCGCACCAAGCGCAAGCCCCCGCGCCTCGGACATCCCGGAAGCGGCGCTTTCATTGCTCATCGTGATGGAATTGGCATCAATGTTGAGGTTCCGGGCCGTAATCTCGCCGGTACCGTCCACATCAGCCGTGATGATGACGGAGTTCAGACCAGCGCCGATACCGCCGGAGCTCCCTTCGCCGGAGGCATCCACATGCGATGTGTCATCCGCCGCAATCGTCACGGTGTTTGCCTTGAAAGTCACCAGATCGCCGCTGTCTTCAGAGCCAAGGAGAATGCGCGATGCGCCTTCGTTCATGGCATGGGACACGGCAACACCGACCCCGCCACCCGCACCGACGGAGACGTTGAAGCTGTCGGTTTTCACCGTTCCCGACCGCGTGGCGGAGAGAGACAGGTCATAGGCCGCACTGCGCAAGTAGCCCTTGATGCTCGTGTCGTTTTCCATCGCGATGGTGGATTGCGACGACAGTTTGGCGACAGCCACACCAGCCCCGGCGCTCACGCCCGTCGAAGCCGCGACGGTCACAGCCTCCGTGTCGATCAGGTCGCGCCCGGAAATGGCGCCGCTGTTCGCAGTGAGAGACACCGTCCCATCCGCCAGAATGCGGCTGCCACCACCGACATAGACCGTCGCGCCCGTCGCGACATTGGTCACTGCCGTGCCGGACATCGCGCCTGCAGTGCCGCTGATCGACGCCCCGCCTGCGATTTGCTTCACAGCGGTCAGGGTTTCCGCCGTCAGATCAACAAACCCGCGCGATTTGAGCGTCACGTCGCGGCCAATATCCACACTCACGACATCTTCACCCGGCGCGCCAGTCAAATTGATCGCCTGACGTTCAGAGGTGATCGTGTTCTGCGTCTCGCTCGCCCCCGCATAGGCAATCAGGCTGCTCGCAGCGCTCTTATCGTCCTCGGCATCGCCGCTCTCTCCGGATTGATCCGCATCGAGTTCCTTTTGCGCCTCGGCCAAAAGCGTCCCGCGCTTGTCTTCGTCATCTTCGGCGCTCCCGCCCAGTTCGATGATCGACAGAGCCGCCGCCACAGAGAGGACGCCCGCCCCGGTCGAAAACACACTGGCTTCCACATCACGTTCCGAGAACGCTTCGATGGTCAGGCCATAGGCTGCCGATTGCGGCGTGGACAAAGGTGTCGTGCCTGCATAGGCCTCCAGAACAGCGCCATTTCCGATCTGAACTTTCGTCGTGCCTTGGAAATTGACGTAATCGAGAGAGGCCCCGACCCCGAGACCACCAGCCCCGGCAGAGCCTGTGAGGGATTTGATCGTCGCGACCTCCTTGGCCCGGAGCGTCAGGTCACGCGAGGCTTTCAGGCTCTGCCCCGCACCAATCTCGACGGCGGTTTCCGCATCGACCAGAGAGATGGACGCCGCAAGCGCAATCCCTGTTCCACCGCCTGCGCCGGAAACCGCATTGCCGTCCGTCGTCAGTTCCGACAAGGCCTCCGCCGTCAGCGAGCCGCCTGCAGTGAGACTGCCCGTGCGATTGCTCGTTCCGCCGCCAATCGTGACTTTGGACTTACTGTCGAACAAGGTGACCTGAACGCCGCCGGAGCCGCCAATGGCACCGCCACCGATAGAGCCGGTCAAGGCCCAGCTTTCGCTTTCCACTTTGCTGTTGAGATTGATGTCACCGCCTGCGGTCACATCGGCGCCGTCCAGCGTCACAAGCGCCTCGGAGCCGATCCGGTTCACCCCGGCATTGGCCGACACGCCGACAAACCCGCCCGCAAGCCCCATGGTCACGGTATCAAGTTCGGTCACAGCCGTGGCCGACATGTTGACGTCATTCGCCGCTTCGACAATGGCATCTCCGACAGAGACCTCCGCCAGATTGGTCGCAAGCGTATTACCGGAGCCGACACCGACACCGGCGCTTCCGCCAACCGCGATGTTCGCGGTGACCGCAATCGCAGAATTCTGCGTTTTCGCGGTGAATTCCGTGTCCTGATCGCTGGAAGCGGTCTTGCTGCCGATGCGATGAGACAAGTCATCAGTATAGAAATTGTCCGAGTTGATCTGGACCAGAGTGCCGCCTGCGGCATCCCCGATTTCAACGCGCGCCGTGTCGTCCAAAAGGTTCATCGCAAAGAGTGCGGCAACCCCGGCTGCACCACCGGCCGCCCCGTTCGCGGCAACCATGGAGATATCGCTGTTGCCCAAGGCACTGATCGCGACACCGTATTTTTCCACGCCGTCGACCGTTGCGCCCGTCTCGCCAAGACCGATGAGCACCGAGTTGCCCGACACCGCGCTCCGCACGTCATTGGCGAGCGTATTGACCGTGACAGACGCCCCGACCCCCGCAGCGCCACCGCCGGCGAAATTCACTGAAATACCCGGCTCGCCCGCATTTTCCTCAACGGCGTCCGTTTCGTCCGTACCGCCTAAAAGGGTGATCGTATTCGTCCCGATAGCTTCAATCGCAACCGTACCGCGCGTTGCGATATAGCTGCCGCCCACAAGGGGCTCGCCATCGCCAGTGCTGTTGACCTCATCGTTTTCATTGATGAAGAGACCCGTCGCACGGGTCTGACGTACAAGCGCCTCGACCGTGTTCTCAGCGGAGTTGGCGACAGCCGTACCTGTCACGCCCACACCTCCGGCGCCAGAGCCGGAGACCGCATTCCCGGACATTGTCGCATCCGCCCGCGCCAGAAGGCCGACCGTCCCATAGGCGTAAATATCGGAGCCATCGATGTCGGCCCGCACCGTTTGACGGGTGACATTGGTGACAATTCCGAGACCGACAGCAGCGGTGCCCGCGCCTGCCGCCGTGCCCGCATTTCCGATCAGGGTCAGCGTCGCCGTTGCCGCGATCTCGACGGAGTTGCCGGACAGTTCCGCATCTCTCAGCGTGGCGAAAACCTCGCCATCGGCCACATTGATTGCAAAAGAGCCTGCAAAAGCCCCGCTGCCGCCACCGCCGACGGAGGCAGAGAGCGCTTCGAGCTGCAGGGTCTGGTCCGCCGTGATCGAAATATCGCCGCCATTCAAAAGCGGATCAGCGGCATCTGCACCGGAAGCGACCGATGCGACATTCACATCCTCGACCAGTGCTTCTGCATCATCGGACATGACGTTCACAGTAATCGCACCGCCCGCGCCTGCGGTGCCGCCAATGGCAACGGAGCCGGAAAGGGATTTGATCGTTCCGCCCTGTGTCACGCCAACGGACACGTCACCCGCATCGCTGATCAGATTGGCCATGCTGCCCGCCGTATCCGAAATGATCCGCGCATCGGCCTGACGGTTCATCACGTTAACGGTGATCGAGCCTGCCGCGCCGACACTGCTTCCGCCTGCGCCTGCGACACCGGCGGTTTCCACCGTCCCGGTTTGGGTCACGCCGATCGTTACATCTCCACCGACCGTTGTGTCTTCCCCGGCGGGCAGGACGAGTTCCGCTTCCGCCTTGCCGAACATCAGATTGACCGCGATCCCAGCGCCGACACCGGCACCACCAAGTCCGATCCCCGCAGCCCCGGCCAGAGACCGGGTTTCCGTGGTTTCCGTAGTCGTCACAGTCACACTGTCCGGCAGCACCGGATCGGTCCCCGTCAGCTGCAGCCGCGCACGAACCACGTCATCCGTCGTCAGGTTCAAAGCCATATCATCGGAGGACAATGAGGTATTGGTGTTCCCGCCCAAAGAAGTTGCGAGATCAGTGATCGCCTGATCGCGTTCCGCCGCAACTGTATCCTGCGCATCCTGCAACACGTCTTCGTTCGGATCGTCGCCAGCGATTGGCTCAACACTCGGCCCGTCATCTGCGACGCGCCCGATCTGGGTATAGACCACCGAACCTGCGCCGCCCGAGCTGCCGCCGAGCGCACCCGACACCGCCAGCGCATCGATATTGGCCGTATTGCGGGCGGTGACATGAAGTTCGCTCGCGGTCACGCTCTCCCCCGTCGTGAGATCAGCGGTCACACCGCCATGGATGCTCGCCACGGTCAAAGCGATCCCGGCCGCATTTTCGCCCCCCACGGCGGCAGCGCCGGAGAGAATATCAATAGACCCCGTGCGTCCGGCATCGATCAGGGCGATGCCGTCGCCCGCATCCAGCGTTGCATTGGTCAGCGTCGCCTTGGTTGTATTGCCGATATCGCCAATCGCGATGGACCCGGAGAAGGCGTTCGCCGCCCCGCCCGCAAGCCCCACAGCCATGGATTCGATGGTGGAACCGTTCACCGCTTGGAGCGTCACTCCATCGCCGCTGAAACTGCCTGCGTCACTGGTGACAGAGGTATCATGGGCAATGAAGTTCGCAGACACGGCACCACCGACGGCATTGCCGGACACAGACAGCGCAGCCCCACCAGCAAGGCTTTGCACCGTCGCCGTATCATCCGCGATGAGCGAGAGCGCCCCATCGGCATCAAGCACGGCACGATCCGCGATCACGCTCGTGTCTGCCGTCGTCACGTTCACGGTCACGGCACCGCCGATGGCGGTCTCCGTCGATCCGGCAAGACCTGCGGCCATCGACAGGATCGCCCCATCCGCCAGCGCCTTGGCGAAAATCGCACCGCTGTCGCGCGTCGAGAGGGTCGCGTCCGTCAGATCAACCGAGGTGGTGTTGCCCAGCAAAAGGTTGACCGTGGCCGCAACCCCGGCTGCGCCCCGACCGGAGATTCCGAGCCCGCCGCCAAGCGACGAGATGCTCCGCGTGTTCGTCGCCGTGGCGTCGATGCTTTCCGCATCGGTCACAGTGCTGCGCGCAAGCGAAGTGTTGATTTTGGCCGTGATCTCGTTGACCGAAAGACCCACACCCGCTGCCGAACCCTCGGTCGCTGCGCCACCGGCCACGGCGATAGAGGTGATCGTCGAGGTGCTGTCAGAGGTGACAGCCACAGCGCCAAGTTGCACAAGCGCATCGCGTTCGCCGAGGTTCACGTCTTCCAAACGGCTTTCCGTGGTCGCGGTGATCACGTTGACTGTCAGCGCCGCGCCAACCGCCGTGGACCGCCCGCCAGCCAGTGCGCCACCAAGCGAGAAGATCGTATTGGTTTCCGTCGCATCGACCGTGGCGCTGTCCGCCTTGATCTCAATCTTAAGATCTTCGCTCCCTTGGACCAGCGCTTGCGCGCCGCCGGTGATGGTGTTGACCGAAATGGACCCCGCCAGACCGGTTTTGCCAACGCCGACCGTGGTCGCGAAGGCATAGATCGACTGCGTGCTGTCTGCGGTGACGGAAAGCGCGCCGGTTTCGATGACACTGGCCCCGGACAGACGGGAGGTTGCCGAACGGCTCACGGTGTTGACCGCGATACCGACCCCGACGCCATAGCCCTGTGTGGCATCCATGTTGATCCCGACCGCGCCCCCGACGCTCACCGTGGTCGAACTGTCATCGGCGTCGAGCGTCAGGCTGTCGGATGTGATCGTCGCATCGCTGATTTCCGCTTCGGTCTCACCATCAATCACGGCCACGGCCACTGACCCGGCCAAAGCCAGATCGCCGCGCGACGTCCCTGCCCCACCGACAGCGATGTTCGCCACGGTCGCACCATCGTCCGCCGTGACGACAACACTGTCACCGGCGACAATCTCAGCGCCGAGGATACGGCTTTTCAGCTCACGGGTGTCCACATAGACCGCGAAAGCGCCAGCAAGCGCGTTGGTATCCTGTGTCGAGCCCATCCCGGCGGACACCGCGCCACCGACATTCACGGTGGTCGCCGTGTTGCGCGCCGTCAGATCAAGACCGCCCGTGAGATCAATTTTGTTCAGGGTCAGAATTTCAGCGCGGGTCGAGTTTCCGAGCGACAGGCTCACCACCGCAGCGCCAGACACGGCCCAGCCGGATTGCTGTTGCGTGCCCTGCTGATCTGCCGGAGTGGTGACGTTCTGTTGTGCGTTGACCGCATCCTCTTCGTCATCCGCGAACAGCCAGGACGGGATGATCATGTCGTCATCTTCGGTGTTCTGCGGCGCGTCCTGCCCGGTCTCCGGCTCAGGCTTGCCCACAACTTTGGTGCCCGCAACGCCAACGGTGACGTCCACGGCACTGTTTTCCGCCAAAATGCTAAGCGAATTGGCCGTGATTACGGTGCCGGTCGCAGCGGCGAGGTCATCCACGCTTTCCACGCCGTCTTTCGTGCCGATGCCCGCCCAAATGTCCCGCGTCGTCAGGTTGAACACACCCGAAGCCCCGACGCCGACATTTTCCGAGCCAGAGACAGCCCCGGCGGTCAGCCAGTTGAAGGAGGTATCCTTTGCCGTAAGGCTCACGGTGTCTGCGGTGATCGACGCCGCTTCGCCGATCCGGGCAACCGTGGTGGCATTCGCGATATGCGCGTCGATGGTCGCGTTCACGGCGACGTCGCTGCCCTGACCGCCGGAATAGGCAAGGCTGGCGATGATGTTATTGGTGGTCGCATCGACATCCAGCGCGCCGCCAATATCAAAAGTTGCGCCACTTTCGATTTCGGCCCGCACATCGGACACGGTCCGGGATACGAAAATCCCAGCGCCAATGGCGTCATTGACCTTCGCATCGCCGCTCAGCGGGTTTTTCTTGGGCAAGTTCACCACATGCAGGAACAACGCCTCCTGCAAAGCCGTGATGTTGGCATCCGTGTCGAGATTGACCGTCGCGCCATCGCGCACCACGGCTTTCGTCGTGTTCTCCGTGCTGAAATAGGTCACGGTCAGACCGATCGCGAGGCCCTGTTCTTCTCCAGGGACGACCACACGATCATCTGCCACGGAGGCCTCGCCCTTGGCCTTAGAATCCGTGGTCAGATAGGTCAGCGGGTTCGCCAATTCGATGAACCCGGCGAGATCAGGCACTGGGGGCAGTTCCGGTTCCGGCGCCTCGGCCTGCCCGGTTTCACCGATGGGTTGATAGCTCGTCACCGCGTCAGCATAGGTGTCCCATTGTTCAATGAACTGCTCCAGCGGGCTTGTGTTCGGAAAGCGCGTCACGGCGCTCAGGTCCAGAGACCCCGCATTGATCGTCGCATTCGAGCCAATCTCGGCCTGCGTCTCTCCCAACATGGAGGACACGGACACGTTCATCATCAGCGCATCCGAATAGCGCCCTAGAAGCTCGTCTTCCGTGATGTCCGGATCATGGGTCGCGTTGTAGCGTTCCAGCATTTTTTGGACAGCATAGGTCAGTTTGCCGAAGGCCGCCGAGGTCGAGCGGCTCAGCCCCGTCCCACCCTCGCTGCCACGGCTGGCATAGCGATAGGCCGCATTCACAGCGACGTTGTAACCCATTGCCGTCACAGTGGTGGTGCCCAGAGCGATCGGATCGGCGCTCAGATCGTCGAAATCGTGATAGCTGCCGCCAATGGTCGCAAAGGTATTGTCATCGGAAAGCTGCACATCCACCGCAACACCAAGCCCGAAATGCGGCGCACGGTTCGGGTCCGGCGTGCTGACGCCCCCCTGAATCGTGGTCGCAAGTCCGGTGAGACTCGTCGTGCTCGCGCGCCGCGTTGCGACGACTTTTGCTGCGTTCGCAACCCCCATCGTTGCTGTCGTCACATGGTTCGAGCCGAAGAACAGGGTTTCGGCATCGACGGCGACATCGCCATTCGTTTCAATCGTTCCGCCCAGCGCAGCTTCGGTCAAAGAGGTCGAGACATCAACATTGACCGCAATGGCCAAGCGTCCTTCCGTGCCAGAGTTTGCGACCAAGGTTTGGGAAATGTTGCGGCCTGTGAAAGCGCCCATATCGAGCGATCCCGCACTTGTGATCGAGCCACCGTCCACGACAATCTGGTTGGTCAGATCGCGCACGGACACCGCCACAGCCGCCGCACCATTGGCGATTTTCTTCGCAGCGATGTTGATCGTCATGTTCTCCATCGCCGTGGAGGCCATGCGGATGTTCCCCGCTTCGGTCAGAAGGGTCGAACCTGTGATACCGACCCGAGACGAGGTGTTCGTCACCGCCACCGCAAGCCCCGCACCATAGGCCAGCGGCGAAATATTCGTCACGGTCTCCGCGTGGGAATGAATGAGAAGACTGTCGGTCGTGTCGTCCCAGACGCTCGGCAGGTAGAGCTTCATCTGGTAGGCGTTGTCATCGCCCAGCAAGACGTCGAAATAGGAATTCGCCGTCATGAACCGATAGGTGTCCTCGCGCAGCCCGTTGACCGACAGCCAACCGTTTTCCGCGTATTCCAGATCTTGGTTTTGCTCCGAGGAATTACGCCCCGCCCAGTTGCCGTTGGCGGTGATCTCGCTATCGGTGATCGTCACTTTCGCGTCAGCCGTGAGCACTTGCACCTGAAGCGGGATCAATCCGTTGAGCGTCGAGACACCCCCTTCGAGCGCCAAAAGCGCCGTGTCGGCAATGGTGCTGACCAGTTCATCGAATTGCGCGTCGTCATAGGCGTTTTCCATCGCCTCGATCTGGGTCGCTTCGACGGCTTCATCTTCGCTGCTGTAAACATTGGACGCGCTCGCCACCGCGCTCACGATGATACTGCCCGCCTCCAAAGACGCTTCCGTGATGGTGATTTCGGCAGATTCCGACTCCGGATTGATCGCCCAGACGATCCCCGTGTTGGTGTTGCGCGCGATCAGGGCAAGCAGCCCCCCGAGATCATCGCCAGCGGCAGAGGCGGTGAGGCTTGCACCGGATTCGACCGTGATCGTGGGCGCGGTCAGGATGAGATCGCCCGCCGCAACATCCGCCGTATCCGGATTGGTGGAGACGCTATTGCCCGCAGATACGGTGATGGTTTCGGCGCCGCTTACGCCGAGCGATCCGCCCTGCGTCGCGATGTCTCCGCCCGTGGTGACGTTTTCACCGATCAGATAGGATTCACCAGCATCACCGCTATCGGAACTCGTATCGAACGTCCCCTGCGCATCGGTGATGTCGCCAACAGCCCGCAGCGCGAAGAAACCGCCCGAGCCGGAGGTCGAAGACGCCTGAATTTCGAATGCGGGTTCCATTGTGGCGGAGCCCTTGGTGTAGAGCATGACACTGCCCGCGTCGCCAGCGCCGTTGCTCACGTCGAAGGTTGCCCCGACGGTCATATCACCATCAGAGACGGCCTCGATCAAACCGCCATGTGGGTTTACGCCCGCAAGATCACCTTTGGCGGAAATCGTTCCGCCCAGATCCATCTCCCCTGCAGAATAGAGCCGGATCACCCCGTTGCTGTCGATATTCACGCCGCCCGCCGTCGGCACGCCATCGATATTGACCGCAGGATCGATCTTGCCGGTCGACAAATCCGTATCGACCTCAAGACGCCCGTCCACGATCATCCGCGCACCGGCACGAAGATCGAGGCGCTGCGCGTAGAGGCTGCCCTGAATGTCGATCACACCGGTCGCGCTTAGCGGTTCGGTGCCAAGGAACAGTTGGCTGGTCGGTGTCTCAAGGGATAGCACCGTGTCCCCGTTGGCCTCCGAGGTGAGATCGGAGACAAAATCCGCGGTCGGCGTCGTCATGGTGATCTGACCCGCGCTGATCGAGCCGGTGGCGGAGACGACGAACCCATCGGAGTTGACGAAATAGAGATTGCCCTGATTGGCCGCCCCCACGCCCGGCACACCCAGATATCCGGTCACCATGCCATCGATTTGCGACGAGCCCCCGGTGATGATGTTCACAAGCTTCTGTGCCTCCAGAGGCTGGTACAGATTGACTTGATCGCCCACCCCGACATTGAACTCGCTGAACTGGTTAAACGCCGTATCGCCCTTCACATTCGAGGTGGTGACATCCACCGTCCCCGTCGGACTGCTCACAGAGGTTCCCGTGTTGCCCACGGCAACCACATCCGCATAGGCGGGCAAGACCTGCATGGCAGCGACAGAAACCGTACCAAGCCATCCGCCAAGGCGGTGGATCAGGGAACGGTCTCGCTTGGCCTCCGTCAACAACGAGGCTGTCACGGGCTTGCGGGGCTGTGCATGGGTCTTGGACATGGCGTCCTCTTTCTTTGCGCAGTCTCGATGGCCCAGCAGGGTCATCAGAAAATCGTTACACGTATCGGAACCGGCCGAAGGATCACCCCGACCGGTCAAAAGGCTTAGCTGTTGCTTTCACGCAGCTTCTGGATCGCATCCGCGAATTCGGAAATATCGACAGACAGGATCACCGGTTCGCCATCCGCCACCGGACGGAACCCGAATAGCATCGTGTCCTCTTCGGCGAAGAGCGCCAGTTCTTCCTCCGTCAATGGAGCCGCCGCTTCGCAGACGTCGTCCGCGCAGCGCTGCCAGATCATTTCGCGCTGTTCGATCTCTTCATTGCCTGCAAACCGGTACACAGCCCCGCCGGGCAAGTAGACGCCCATTGGCACCTGAGCCAGCAGGATTGCACCATCAGACACCGGAACGCCAATGAACCGCGCAACGAACGCACCGCTGTCACGCAGGCTTTGCTCTTGCACGAGACGGCATGAGGTACGTTTGGCGGTCAGGGCCTGACAATTCACGATCCAGTCCCCGAAGGCGGTGTTGTTGATGACATCCGTCGTTTGCTCGGTCGTATCGGTCGCTGTCTCGGCCTCCTGTGCCAATGCGGCGAACGGGGCGAGAGCCAGGGTGGCGGTGAGTGCGAGGCGGGTTAGCGTCTTCATCTTAAGGTTTCTCCGTTGGGTAATGGTTGCGATCCTGGGGGATCAAATCGTCTCAAAAACTGTAGTCCACGCCGATGTAGAAGGTGGGTTTGCCCTGATCGTAAAAGCCCAGCGTTTCCTGCAGCGGCACGCCGATCATGGCGAGAATGTCTATGTTTTCACGGTATCTTGCGGTGACCCCGACCCCGGCCGAGGCGAGAAGGTCTTGCTCGCTATCGAGCCCACCGTCTTCGCGATAAGGCACCACAACGGCCCCATCGACAAAGCCGAAGAAGGTGAAGGACCAGTTTGGCAATCCTTCGGGCCGATAAGGGCGCAAGTTCGAAATCTGGAGATTCAGAATGGCACCGCTGTCCCCGCCGCGAATGTCATTGGGATAGCCACGCACGGACCCAATGCCACCAGCGGTGAACAACCGCGCCACAGGCAAGTTGACACCCGCCGCATATTGGTAGCGCAGGTTGCCGTTGAACATGAGCTTTTTGCCGACCGGGCGGGCGTATGTGCCATCGCCGTATAGCAGCCAGAACGCGCCCTCCGTCTCTGACGTTCCGAGCGCATCGGCCTGCCCTGCGCGCAGGCCGACACTGAAACCAAGCGTCGAGCGGGCAAAACGTCGGTTGTAGCGGCCTGAAGCGAACAGGTCATAAATCTCGATATCGGCAAATTCCACGCCTTCAATGGTTGAGGACGTGGTTTCATAGGTCAGGCCAGCTTCGAACATGACATGGCTGTCCGGCCTGACCCAAGCCGGGCGGCGGTAACTCAGCGAGCCGGATATACTTTCCGAGATAATCTGAACCGTTTCGAAGTCACCGCCAATGATTGAAGAGTTCGAATAGCTCAACGCGCCGACGATCCGTCCGCCGCCAGCGCCGACAGGGCGCGAATATCCAAGGGAACCGGAGGCCGCGCCTTCGGAGGCCTGAAGCTGGAAAGACAGGATATCGCGCACCCCCGTGACGGAACTCCAGCGCCCGAACACCGTGGCCCGCGCGGTGCCGGTTTCTTCGCGCCCGAAATTGTCGCCCGACAAAGTAAAAGCGAAACGCTTCGGCTCTTTCGCCGTGACTTTGGCGAGCGTCCCTCCGGGGGTCGCACCGCTCGAAAAGCTCAACATCGGGGCAACGTCATGCATGATGTCGTAGATCAACAGATCCTTTTCGATCTGTTCGAAATCCGGTTTCTCGCCAACCTGCAAGGACAGGGTCCGGTCGAGAAAGGCTGGCGACGTGTGATCCATTCCCTCGTACACCACCTCTTCGACTTCAGCTTCGACCAGTGAAACCTTGAGGATGCCGTCATGGATTTCCTGAGGTGGCAACACAGCCCGCGCCGTCGGCACGCCGGACATGAGATAGAGCTTGTTCAGCTCCGCGATCATGGCCTGAAGATCTTCGAAGGTGATCGCACGTTTGACGTATTTCGAAGTCACGCTCTCGACCGCCTGATCGGTCAGATAATCGCTGTCACTGACGGAAATGCCCTCGAGCCGAAACGACTGTGCCGCCGCAGGGACGGCCACAGCGCAGAAAAGCATCAACAAAGCGCAGAGACGCAGGCCGTATCGGATCATTCCTCTGCCTCCATAGCTGCGGAAAATGCAGCAGAAATTCCCATCAAAGACACATCGAACCGGATCGGCGGGACGGTCGGATTGGGTCGGTACAAAAGTTCAGCCGAACGCGCCTGCTTCCAAGCAGTCAGCTCCTGCTCCGTGAGCGCCAAACGCGCATCGCAGGCCTTGGGCGTGCATCGGATATACTCCGCCTCGCGGCGCCACATGCCCGGAACCGACACGAAGAGACCCGATGCAAGATGGACTTGAGGTGGCACAAGGATTTGCACCGGGAGAGGATTGTGTTTCGTCCCCGGTTGAATACGCAGCGTCGACAGCCATGTGCGATCTTCAGCAAAACTGGTTGTTGAAAGAGTGCATACGCGCCCATCCTCCGGGCAGTTTACCTGCCAGTCGGAAAAGGACTTTTCCATGGCTGTCAACGCGCCTGATTGCACCCCGAGCATCGCAACAATTACCCCGCATCTCAAAAGAGATGTACCTAATACACGCAAGATACCCCCCGTATCTTTTTGCTCGCGATCCCACTCAGCCTTTCAAGCAGCTACAGCCACCCACGACACGTTTCTCAGGGGTATTGTCTGCATGGTCTAAAATTTCAGACAATCTTTATTTTTACTTTCAACAGGATTCACGGCATTTCAACATTTTTTACACTTTCTCTGGCGCCCGAGCGAAACAAAGCTGGCCAAAACATATGCGATTGCACCCAAAATTGTGCACAAATATGTGCTTTTTTAAAAATACATGTTGATTTACGTAAGGGAACGCGCATCCCTCATGGGGCATTGTGAACGGAGACACCCATTAAAGACGCGGCCCCTCATAACTCATCCGAGAATGTTCTCAGGCTCCAACCGCAAGGTATTGAGAAAACTATTTCTCATCACTTGGAAACCAAGGACTTGTCTCTGAAAATCACGGAAGATCCGGGCATGACTGGCGCAGGCATCGGCTGGCGCCAGACGGCTGCGACATTTCACCATGATACTCAGATGGAGATCGTGTCCCAAGACCCACGTGACATGGTCTACACGATGATCCATGTGGGCAATGAGGTTCTATGGGAGACCCATGACGGGCAATTTATGAAATCAACGGATGTTGGCCTGACGCGCGTGGTTCAGCGCGGTGCCCTGGCACATATAAAGCGCGGCAGCACCACGTCTTTTGGTCTGCATGCCTCCGTCGATGTGGTCGCGAAATGGTTCGGAGATCAAGTGCCCGATGGCTTGCGCCCCTTCCTAAGAGACGCCTTTCACCGCTCACTCCACTCCCCGATCCAGTTACCGACCCTTGTCATCGCCAATCTCAAGGCCGCACTGAATTGCGAAGGACCACTGCGACGCCTCTCCATCGAGACCGCAGGTCTTCAAATCTTCACTCACATGCTACAGCAAGTCGGGCAAGAAACCTGCTTGGAGAGTTCGGTTGACACATGGCACCGCAATTGTGCGTTTGAAGCCATGAACATCCTGCGTCAAAACCTTGAAAATCCGCCACAAACATCCGAGATAGCGATCATGGTCGGCCTTTCCACACACCGACTGGAACGCGCATTTTCCGAAGTCCATGGTATGACCATGCGGCAAGCCTTGGTGGAATTGCGATTTTCGGAAGCTTGCAAAGCCATTCTCGCGGGGGAACCCGTGAAATCTATCGCTTACCGTCTTGGATATTCCAACCCATCGAATTTCATCTACGCTTTCCGCCGCCGCTTTGGCCAACCACCGAAAGTCTGGCGCGAGGCTCAGGTAAGAACAAGAAAGCGTCTACGCCCTTAAAGAGACTCTCAAAAAAAACCTGCGGCACTAAACCTCTCAAAAAAACATTCAAACAACTGATATTAAATAAATATTACTCAAACCACAGATCAAAACGCCTGAACGCCGTCCCACGGCATCGCGTTTGAAACCCTCACTGTAATTGTTTGTCCCCATGGCGGCCTCCTTGCCTCAAAATTAGGGGGCAATGCGTCTACAAATCTAGAGGCACCTCAACCAAAGCCAGCTTATGCGTTGTCATAGATATCTCCTTCGCGCCCACAGATCGGCCAGAACCGACTTCATGCGGCGGTTCGCATGATACGCTTCGCGGCCCAAATCCTTACCCAACCCCGAGGCTTTCCAGCCCCCTGTCGGCAGAATGTAATCGCGAGAACGTCCGCAACCGTTGATCCAGACCATCCCCGCCTCGATCTGCGAGAAGCCCGGATCGCCCTGCCAAGATCGCGCGTGAACAACCCGGCACAGTGGCCATAGGTCGGATGTCTTCCTCTCAGCTGTCACTCTCGCCGCCACCCTACTGCTCTGGTTAAGAGGCTGTACCTAAAGCGTTTCGACTTTAACTTGATCTATCACATAAAGTCGAAACGCCCGCTCCGCTTGGACGTTGCACCGCGTTTCTGCTCAAACCCTGTTTCAGGTTTAAGTCGAAACGCTTTAGGCGCGAGCCCCATTCAGAACTTCACAACGAGCACAGCTTTCCCATTGACATACTCCAGCCGCCCCAAGATTATAGCCCCACGTCAGGGGAGTCCCGCCTAAGGGACTGAGAGGCTGATTGACGGCGGCAAACCCGCCCGAGGTGACGCGACCCTTAGAACCTGACCCAGTTGACACTGGCGTAGGAAGACCGAAGGGCATCTCCGCAATCTCGATCATGAGGGCGGTCCTTTCGGGCCGCATGGCCCTATTGCGTTTACACGCAAGGGCAGCGGTCCATGTCTGCTACCCGTTTCACTTGGGTCTCATCGTTTGAGGAGACCGAAATGAAAGATACCATCCCCACCATCACCACCGGCGCTTTGCCTGCATCGCAAAAAATCTACGTGCATGGCGATCTGCATGAGCTGCGCGTGCCGCTGCGTGAAATCGCGGTGACGGGCGAGGCGCCTCTTCGGGTCTATGACAGCTCCGGCCCCTACACCGACCCGGCGGCCCAGATCGACATTGCCCAAGGCCTGCCGGATGTGCGCGGCGGCTGGCAACATCAGCGCGGCGATGTCGAAGAATACGAAGGCCGCGCGGTCACCAAGGCCGACAATGGATTTGCCACCGGCGAACGCCTGACGCCCGCCTTCCCGCACCAACGCGCCCCCTTGCGTGCCGTGGGCGACCGCGCCGTGACCCAGCTGGCCTATGCCAAGGCCGGGATCATCACGCCGGAGATGGAATTCGTCGCGATCCGCGAAAACGAAGGCCGTCTGTCGGGCGCGAAAACCGACGGTGAGGGCTTCGGGGCCACCCTGCCCGATCTGGTCACGCCCGAATTCGTCCGTCAGGAAATCGCCGAAGGCCGGGCGATCATTCCCGCCAACATCAACCACCGCGAATTGGAGCCGATGATCATCGGGCGCAATTTCAAGGTTAAGATCAACGCCAATATCGGCAACTCCGCCGTTACCTCTTCGATGGAGGAAGAGGTGGAGAAAATGGTCTGGGCGATCCGTTGGGGCGGCGACACGGTGATGGACCTCTCAACAGGACGCAACATCCACAACATCCGCGACTGGATTATCCGCAACGCGCCGGTTCCGATCGGCACCGTGCCGCTCTATCAGGCGCTGGAAAAGGTCGGCGGCATTGCAGAGGACCTGACGTGGGAAGTCTTCCGCGACACGCTGATCGAACAGGCCGAGCAAGGCGTCGATTACTTCACCATTCACGCCGGTGTGCGGCTTCACATGATCCCGATGACCGCCAAACGCGTCACCGGCATCGTCTCGCGCGGCGGGTCGATCATGGCGAAATGGTGCCTGCACCATCACCGCGAGAGCTTTCTCTACGAGCATTTCGACGAGATTTGCGACATCTGCCGCCGTTATGACGTGTCGTTCTCCTTGGGCGACGGGCTGCGCCCCGGCTCGATTGCCGACGCCAATGACGAGGCGCAATTTGCCGAGCTGCGGACGCTGGGCGAGCTGACCAAAATCGCCTGGGCCAAGGATTGCCAAGTCATGATCGAAGGCCCCGGTCACGTGCCGATGCACAAGATCAAGGAGAACATGGACGAGCAGCTCAAGCATTGTCACGAGGCGCCCTTCTACACGCTCGGGCCGCTCACGACCGACATCGCGCCGGGCTATGATCACATCACCTCCGCCATCGGCGCGGCGATGATCGGCTGGTTCGGCACCGCGATGCTCTGCTATGTGACGCCGAAAGAACACCTTGGCCTGCCCGACCGCGACGATGTGAAAACTGGCGTCATCACCTACAAACTCGCCGCCCATGCCGCCGATCTCGCCAAAGGTCATCCCGGTGCGCAGCTGCGCGACGATGCGCTGTCGCGGGCGCGGTTCGAATTCCGCTGGGAGGATCAGTTCAACCTCGGCCTCGACCCGGACACGGCGCGCGAAATGCACGATGAAACCATGCCGAAAGAGGCGCATAAGGTGGCGCATTTCTGTTCCATGTGCGGGCCGAAATTCTGTTCGATGCGGATTTCTCACGACATCCGTGCCGAAGCGGCCAAACAGGAAGGCATGGCCTCCATGGCGGAAAAATTCCGCGAGGGCGGGGAACTCTACATTCCTGCTGCGGAACCGGCCGAATGATCTCGATCCTTGGATCAGGCGTGGCGGGGCTTTGCGCCGCCACCGCCCTCATGGACGCGGGGGTCGAGGTCGAGGTGATATGCCCCGACATCGCCCCCGCGCCCGCCTCCCGTTTGGCGGGCGGAATGCTGGCGCCGTTTTGCGAGGGAGAAAGCGCCCCTGACATCATCGTCACGCGGGGTCAGGCCGCCATCGCGTGGTGGGCCGCCCATGTGGATGTGACCCGACACGGCACGCTGGTCGTGGCGCCCCCCCGCGATGCCCGGGAACTCGACCGCTTCGCCCGTGCCACCCGCGCGCATCGCTGGGTCACGCCCAATGCGTTGGAACCCGATCTCGAGGATCGCTTTGCCCGCGGGCTCTATTTTGAGAACGAAGCCCATCTTGATCCAAACGCAGCGCTCACCGCGCTCAAGCACAGGCTTCTCGCGCAGGGCGTCGTGTTTCGCGACGGCGCACCACAGGGGCGGATCGTGGACTGTCGCGGCATGTCCGCCGCCGAGACCCTCCCCGATCTGCGCGGTGTACGGGGCGAGATGCTTGAGGTTTACACGCCCGAGGTCACGCTCTCGCGGCCCGTGCGCCTGCTGCATCCTCGGTTTCCCTGTTACATCGTACCGCGCGGCGAGGGGCGGTTCATGATCGGGGCGACCATGGTCGAATCCTCTCGCTCCGGCCCGATCACGGCGCGCGCGGCGATGGAATTGCTCTCGGCGGCCTATAGCCTTCACCCCGCCTTTGCCGAGGCCGAAATCATCATGACCGGCGCCGACCTGCGCCCGTCTTTTCCCGACAATATCCCGGCCCTGCGCCGCAAGGACACGGGATTTCACATCAACGGCATGTATCGCCACGGCTTTCTGATGGCCCCCGTTCTGGGCATGGAGCTGGCCGGGCTTTTGACACAGGAGAACGCCGATGCGCATTGAATTGAACGGACAGTCTGTCGAAACCTCAGTCCCCACGCTGGCCGCGCTGATCACGGAGCAAAACTATGAGGCGCGCTCTGTCGCCTCTGCCGTTGACGGGCAATTCGTGCCGCGCGACGCGCGCAAGGGGGTCAACCTGACGGCGGGCATGAAGATCGAGCTTCTCTCGCCGATGCAAGGGGGCTGACATGTTCTACGGCACCGAGTTGAAAAACCGCCTGCTGCTCGGCACGGCGCAATACCCCTCCCCCGACATCTTGCGCGCGGCCATCGCGGCCTCAGGCACGGAGATGATCACCGTCTCGCTTCGTCGCGAGGGCGCGGGCGGCGCGGGGTTTCGTGACATTCTCAAAGACAGCGGCTGTCGCATCCTGCCCAACACGGCGGGCTGTCACAGCGCCCGCGAAGCGGTCACCACGGCGCAGATGGCGCGCGAAGTCTTTGGGACCAACTGGATCAAACTCGAAGTGATCGGCCATGCCGACACGCTACAACCCGACCCCTTCGCCTTGGTCGAAGCCGCGCGCATCCTCTGCGCCGACGGCTTCGAGGTCTTTCCCTACACCACCGAAGATCTGATCCTCGGCGAAAAACTGATCGAGGCCGGGTGCCGCGTGTTGATGCCGTGGGGTGCGCCGATTGGCTCCGGCCAAGGGCTGCGCAACATCGAAGGCTTACGGACCATGCGCGCGCATTTTCGCGATGTGCCTCTGGTGATCGACGCCGGGATCGGCGCGCCGTCACAAGCCGCACAAGCGATGGAAATAGGCTTCGATGCGGTGCTTTTGAACACCGCCGTGGCCAAGGCCGTCAACCCTGTGGCCATGGCCGGGGCCTTTTCCCGTGCTGTCGACGCCGGAAAACAGGCCTATGACGCGGGCCTCATGCCACGGCGCGATATGGCTGAGGCCTCCACCCCGGTGTTCGGCATGGCGGAGCTTTTGGCATGACGCTTGATCCGTTTTATCTCATCGTCAGCCATGTCAGTCAGTTGGAACTGCTCGTGCCGCAGGGCGTGCGCCTCGTGCAACTTCGGATCAAGGATCAGCCCGACGACGAAGTCCGCCGTCAAATCCGCCGCGCCCGCGATTTTTGTGCGGTGCATCGCGCCCAGCTTGTGGTGAACGACTATTGGCAGGCCGCGCTCGACCTGAAGTGTCGCTTTGTGCACCTCGGCCAAGAGGATATGGAGACCGCCGATTTTGCCGCGCTCAGGCGTGCCGGGGTCCGTTTCGGACTTTCCACCCATGACGAGACAGAATTAGAGCGCGCGCTATCTCATGACCCCGCCTATGTCGCCTTGGGGCCGGTCTATCCGACGCTTTTGAAAAAGATGAAATGGGGGCCGCAAGGCTTGGATCGGGTGCGGCGCTGGAAGGCCATGGCCGGAGACACCCCGCTCGTCGGCATCGGCGGACTGACACCCGAACGCCTGCCCGGCCTCTTTGAGGCGGGCGCAGACAGTGCCGCCGTGGTGACCGACATCGCCACGGCCACCGATCCTGAGGCGCGATGCGCAGAGTGGATCAAAGCCACGCGGGAGTATGTGAAATGAGCCGCTACGTCAGACAGACCTGCCTGCCGGAGATCGGCCCCGAAGGTCAGGCCCGGCTCGCCGCGGCAAAGGTTCTGGTCGCGGGGGCTGGCGGGCTTGGCTCTGTGCTCTTGCCGCTTTTAGCTGGAGCTGGCGTCGGGACGATCACTGTCTACGACCCCGACAGCGTCGAAGAAAGCAATCTACATCGCCAAACGCTCTACCGGATGGACGACCTCGGCAAGCCCAAAGCAGAAATCGCCCAGCGACACCTGAGAGCGCTCAACCCCGACTGCAATGTGCAGGCAAAAGTCGCGCGGCTCGATCCGATCACTGCACAGCAGGAAATAGACGCCATTGATCTCGTGATCGACGCGGCCGACAGTTTTGCCGCCAGCTATGCGCTTTCTGATCTGTGTCAGCGTCTCGCCAAACCTTTGATCAGCGCATCCGTGCTTGGCCGGCAAGGCTATGTCGGCGGTTTTTGCGGCACATCGCCAAGCCTGCGCGCCGTCTTCCCGGCCCCTCCCGCCGTTGCCGCAAACTGCGCGACGGCGGGGGTGATGGGGCCAACTGTTGCCACCCTCGGCGCGATACAAGCACAGATGGCCCTCTCGGTCTTATTGCATCACGCACCTTCGCCGCTCGGGCAGTTGCTGTCGGTCGATTTCGCGACCTGGCGCATGTCGCAGTTCACCTTTGACGGGGCGGAGGAACCCGATGAGATTTTCCCCGAGATCATTGCGCAGGGACAGATCTCAAAAGCTGACATTCTGGTCGATCTGCGGGAACACGACGGCATAGATGCGACGCAAGCTGCTCTCGCTCCGGAGCGACGCGTGGTTTTTCTCTGCACAAGCGGCCTGCGTGCCTGGCGCGCGGCAAAACTGTTGACTGAGAGCGGGCATGGTCGGGTGGCGATCTGTGCGGTGGGCGCATGAGCGTGCGGGTCCTTCTGATCGGAGGAACGGATTCCAGCGGCGGGGCCGGGCTGGCCCGCGACATCGCCACGGCCGCATCTATGGGCGCCGAGACCTCCATCGCGGTGACCGCGGTCACGGCCCAAACAGATGCGAACGTCAGCGCCGTCCAGATGATGTCACCCGAACTCGTGGGAGAGCAGGTAAAGGTCGCTTCCTGTGTTGATGCGGTCAAAATCGGAATGCTCGGCGCAGCACCTGTTGTCCGCGCCGTGGCGCGCGGCCTGCCGGATGCCCCCCTTGTGCTTGACCCTGTTATTGCGTCGAGCTCCGGGCGCGTATTGCTCGACAACACAGGGATCGATGCCCTTATCTCGGATTTATTGCCCCACACGACGCTAATCACTCCCAACCTGCCAGAGCTTCGGATGCTCTCGGACAGGCTTGGGCTCAGAGACGACAGCGATGAGGGCACTTGCGTTGAGGCACTCCTCGCCTGTGGCTGCGGAGCGGTTTTGGTCAAAGGAGGGCATGCAGAGTTGGGCTCGCTCTGCGAAGACAGGCTTTATCAGGCAAACGGAGACATGCAGATTTTTAGCGGGCCCCGATACGACTTCTCTCTTCGGGGAACAGGATGCCAGATTGCCAGCGCCATAGCGGTTACACTGGCTCAGAATAGAGACCTGCCCGAAGCTGTTCGTCAGGCCCGAGCACTTGTGATGTTGCGGTTCCACCATACACATGAAGCGATGTTGAACATGCAATCCCCACACGCTTCGCAACAGTGAGCATCATCAGTCAAAAGGATATTTTCAGGGAGCGCCTGAACATAGCGGAATTCAAAGACTTCGGACATAACCGACCACTAAAGCGTTTCGACTTTAACTTGATCTATCACATAAAGTCGAAACGCTTTAGATAACATGGTCGATGGCTCGAAGGTGTAACCGATCCATGGCCAACATTCGCTTGATACCCCGTATATAACGGGTCCAAACCTGCATCGAGACGCATCGTATAACCGTCTTCATGAGACGCTCACCAAAATGACGCCGCGCTTCGACCTTGTAGCGACGCGAAGTTCGGTCTTCGCGCCACCACAAGGTAATTTTGGGCTAAATTGTCATATGGCGTTCGACCATTTCATCGGACAGGGCGTCGATCTTGCCTGCCTCGACCACCCGGCCTTTTTCCAGCATCGCGAAACTACTCGCCGCGCGGCGCAGAAAGCCGATGTTTTGCTCGACCAGTACGACCGTCAGACCGAGCCCCTCTTTCATGCGCAAAATGACGGCTTCGATTTCCTCGACGATGGAGGGCTGAATGCCCTCGTTCGGCTCATCGAGCAACACCACATCCGGCTCCGCCGCCAAGGCGCGCGCGATGGCGAGTTGTTGTTGTTGCCCACCCGAAAGAACACCACCGGGACGGGACATATTGTCGGCCAGATAGGGGAAAAGCTCCGGCACGATCTCCGGAATGCTACGTTTTCCGGCCCGGTTGGCGAAGGCCCCCATGAGGATATTTTCGCGCACGGTGAATTCGGGAATAATCCCCCGCCCCTGCGGCACATAGGCGATGCCAGAGAGCGCGCGCTCATGGGTCGGACAGGCGATCAAGTCCTTGTCCGATAGGCGAATTTGGCCGGAACTGTCATCCGTCAGCCCCATGATGGTCTTCAAGAGCGTTGTTTTACCTGTACCATTGCGCCCGGCGATGCCGGTGATTTCGCCTTTGGGCACAGACAGGGTGATGCCATTGAGCGCCTTTGAGCGGCCATAATAGCTTTCGAGATTGATCAGATCGAGCATCAGGAAATCCCCTGTTTTCCGAGATAGGCGGCTTTGACGTCGGGATGGCTCTCAATAAAGGCGACATTGCCTTCGGCCAGAACTTTGCCGAGGTGCAACACGGTGATGCGTTCGGCGATGTCGCGCACGAAGGCCATATCGTGTTCGACCACCAAAAGCGTGTGTTTGCCCTTGAGACGATTGATGATCTCCGCCGTTTTCGCGGTCTCACCCGCCGTCATCCCCGCCGTCGGCTCATCGAGCAAAATCACCGAGGCGTTCTGGATCATCAACATCCCAAGTTCGAGCCATTGTGTTTGACCATGGCTGAGTACGCCCGCCTCTGTCTCCGCCTCTTCCGTCAGGCCGATGAGATCGAGCGTCTCGCCCAAACGCGCTTGCGCCTCAGTGTCCAACCGCATTTTGAGATTGGCGAACACGCCCGGCTGCCCGGATTGTGCCACTTCGAGGTTCTGGCGCACGGTCAGGCCCGAAAACACCGATGGGATCTGGAACTTGCGTCCCACACCGGCGCGGGCGATTTTATGTTCACGCTGGTTGGTCACGTCACGGCCATGAACATAGACGCGGCCTTCGGTGGATTTGGTCTTGCCGGAAATCAGGTCCATCAACGTGGTCTTCCCGGCGCCATTCGCCCCCAAAAGGACACGCAACTCGCCATGTTCGACCGCCATGGACACGCCGTCCACGGCACGGAACCCCGAAAAATCGACGGCCAAACCGTCCAGTTCCAATGCAACGGCACTCATTGGTGTGCCTCCTCTTTTTGAACGGGCGACAGTTTGGGCGCGCTTTGCAGTTTGGACATGAGATCATGCGCCAACCCGGAAAGGCCTTTCGGCAGGTAGATGACAACGATGACAAAGACGAAACCGATGATCAGTTTCCACGCTTCCACAAGGCTTTCGGTCTCGGAGACCCGCGCCTCCAGCATGTTGATCAGGATGGCCCCGATACAGGCCCCGAGGATCGACCCCCGCCCGCCGACAGCGGCCCAGACGACCATGGTCACGGAGAAGGACAATTCAAGGAACGAAGGTGAGGCAAATTCGGCCACGATCACGTAGAGCATGCCCGCAAGCCCGGAAATCCCGGCCGAGACAGCGAAGAAAAAGCTCTGATAGGCCGGCACGTCATAACCCAGATAGAGCGCGCGCGTGTCACTGTCGCGGGTGGCCTGAAGAATGGTGCCTGCGCGTGTGGCGACCAGCATGCGGGTGAGCGCCAGAACGATGATCAAAGCCACGGCGACGACCATATAGGTCACCTTGCTATAGGGATCGAGTTCGACACCAAAAACGGTGAACCAGCCAAGATCCGTGAGGCCATTGAAGCCGTTCGTCAGGGGCTGGGCGTCCGTCACGATGAGCCGCGTCAAAAGCACCAGCGCCAGCGTGATGATCGACACAAACACGCCAGAAATGCGCTGACCGAAAATGATTCGCCCCATGATATAGGCAAACACCGCAGGCAGCACGATGGCCACGATGAGCCCAACCCATTGCGATTGAAACGGAATCCAGAGCCAAGAGCCGGGCGTGATGCAGCACAGATCGGTCGGCGCGCCAGGTTCCGCGTTCCAGAGCATGAAATCCGGCACGGGCGTCTCGGACCCTTGCTGCATCGAGGTGTAGCTTTTGAGCTTGAGCGACATCGCCATGGCATAGGCGCCGATGCCGAAGAACAGACCTTGGCCGAGGTTCAGAATACCCGCATAGCCCCAAGTGAGCGCGACCGCCGCGCCCAACATACCGTAGCAGAGGTATTTCGCGACCCGGTTGAGCCAGAATTCGTCCCCAATCAGAGGCAGTGCGAGGATGACGATCGCAAAGGCCAGATAGGCCCAGACACGATAGGAAGAGAAAAGCGTTTTCATATCAGCGCCCTTTGAATGTGAAGAGCCCGGCAGGCTTGATCAGGATGACGCAGATCACCACGGCAAAGACCGCAGCTCGCCCGATGATGTCGTTGGAGACCATGGCAACAAGCGCGTTGAATTCACCCAAGAGCCCCGAGGCCGCGATGGTGCCAAAGAGGCTTCCGACGCCGCCGGTAACCACCACCATAAAGCCGTCCACAACCATGGTCGCGCCCATGTCAGGGGCCACGGTTTTGAAACCAGCCATCAAGACGCCCGCGACGCCCGCAAGGCCCG
The DNA here is from genome assembly GCF_054788345.1 of Celeribacter sp. ULVN23_4. Taxonomy (NCBI): domain Bacteria; kingdom Pseudomonadati; phylum Pseudomonadota; class Alphaproteobacteria; order Rhodobacterales; family Roseobacteraceae; genus Celeribacter; species Celeribacter sp. ULVN23_4. The sequence continues at coordinate 213,399 of NZ_JBTVYO010000008.1, forward strand.
AACCCAGCGCGAAAGTGATGGCGTTCGTGCGTTTGACGTCGATGCCACAGGCGGCGGCCATGCCCGGATTGCGAATGATCGCGCGGACTTTCATGCCCAGAGATGTCCGGTACATCACCGCCCAAGTGGCGACGGCCAGAACCAGCGTCATGGCGACGATGAAAATTCGGTAGGCGTTCAGGTCTTGTCCAAAGATCGACACGGTGCCTTGCAACGCCTGCGGCACAGGGACGTTTTGCAAACCGGAGCCAAGGCCTTTGACGTGAATGCCGAAAAAACTCAGGCCGAATTCGAGGCGGATCGCCTGTTGCAGGATGATCGCAATGCCCCAAGTGGCCAGAAGCGTATCGAGCAATCGCCCGTAAAGCCGTCGCACCACAAGGCGTTCGATCACCAGACCGATGAGCGCCGTGACCACAAAGGCGATGGGGATGGCGACCAGAAGATTGGCCCCAAGCCAGATATTGGCGAGAACGGAGACATAGGCCCCCAGCATGACCATTTCGCCATGCGCCATATTGATAATCCCCATCGCGCCATAGGTCACAGCCAGACCGAGCGCGACGAGGAGAAGGATCGAACTGAGGCTGAGCCCGATAAAGAGGACGTCAAACACGACTTCCGTCTCCTTGTCGAAGTTTCTTTTGTCATTTTAGCCCCGCGGACGCGTTGGCACGCCCGCGGGACAGGGGAACAGGTTTCGCGGCTTACAGCTTGGAGCTGTCGAGCCCTTGCGCCGTGCAGAACAGGTTGTCGGCGGCCTCACCATAGGCGGCGTAGGGCAGCGGCTTGATCGGCTCGGGATATTCGTCGACGATTTGCGACTGACCGTCTGCGGTCCACTGACCAATGCGCGGCGTGAGCCAGCAGTGCAGGTTGTCTTCGTCGACTTTCACATCGCCGCCGGGGGCCGCATAGGTCTGGCCGCGCACACCTTCGCGGATCGCTTCGGCGGTGGTGTCCTGCGACGCCTCGATGGCCTGTTTCCACAGGAAGACCTGGAAATATGCGGCTTCGAGCGAGTGATAAGTGGTCGCCGCAGGATCACCCACAAAGGCACGATAGCGTTCGATAAAGCTTTTGTTGGCCTCGGTCTCAAGCGACATGAAGTAGGGAAACGAGGTGTAAGAGCCCGCCGCATATTCCGCCCCCATGGCAGCGATCTCGATCTCGGAGGTCACGGTCGCGCAGATCGGGATGTCTTCGTGGCTCAGGCCTTGGTTGATGAACTCGCGGTAGAAAGAAATGATCGAGTCGCCAACGACGTTGGAGAGCACGACATCGGCGCCCGATTCCTTGATCTTGTTGACCATGACGGCCCATTCGGAATGACCCAACTCGAGGTATTCGTCGGCCACCCATTCGGCACCGCCCGCCTCAATGAGACCCTTGGAGACCTTCGCCATCTCGCGCGGATAGACGTAGTTCGAGCCGACGATGAAGAATTTTTTCTTGCCGAGTTTTTCGATGATCCACGGGATGTAATTGCCGAGCTGCTGGTTCGGCACGGCACCGGAGTAGACCACATTCGGCGAGCATTCAAAGCCCTCGTAATGGGTTTGATAGAACAGCATGGCGTTGCGGCGCTCAAAGATCGGCAGCACAGCTTTGCGCGACGCAGAGGTGTGACAGCCGAAGACCGTGGACACGCGATCCTTGATCACCAGCTTTTGCGCCTTTTCGGCATAGGTTTTCGGATCGGAGGCGCCGTCTTCGGTCACCACTTCGATCGGGCGGCCCATCACGCCACCGGCGGCATTGATTTCTGAGGCGGCCATTTGCACGGCGGAGGCGAGCATCTTTTCGACCACCGAAAGCCCGCCGGTCTGCGAATAGAGCGCCCCGACCTTGATCGCGTCACCTTCGGCGAAAGCGCTGCGCAGATAGCCCGGCATGGCGAGCGTTCCGGTGGCCAATGCGGCGGTGGAGAGGAACTGACGACGTTTCATGTTCATGTGTGTTTTCCCTGTTGACGGATGCAACATTCAGCCTGCTGGGGCCTTGACCCCAGATACAACAAGCCTTTGTTACAAATGAAAAAATGCGTCGACGACATTGTCGAATGCAAAACGCCCGCATGATCCGAACGGGATCAAAACGGGCGTCTTTGCCTATGGGTCTATCGGCGTGAACCGATCAGGGAGATGGCCAGAAATCTGGGGATCATCCCTTGCGTGGTGAGAGACTAGCGCGACGTTGAACGCGCTGACAAGTGCTATTCTGTTCGCCGTTTGCTGATATTTTCATCACTTCTGGAGGCTTTTCCGGCTTCCCGCGCGTCATAGGCCTCAACGAATTCCTTGGCGAGCACTTCGATGGCCACACGTTGCCGCATGGCCCGCGCACGGAGTTCCCGATGCGCCTCATCTTCTCGCAAATCGAGCTCCGCCATGAGAATCGATTTCGCCCGAAGAACGAGCTGATCGCCCTTGACCTTGCGTTTGTAACGACGGGCATCGCGCGCCAGATCTTGCGTGCGTTTCCATGCATTGCGGGCAATCGCGAGGTTGGCCAAAAGCCCGAAGGGTTTGATCGGACGCCCCAGAACCGCCATCGCGCCACTTTCCAAAACCAGTTGCAAGGTCGCCGGGTTTTCATAGCTGACAATCGCCAGAATGGTCGGACTCGGGTTCGGGATGGAGCGCATGAAGTTACGCAGCTCTTTGTGTTCATGCCCCTCGATGGAGAGGATCAGAATATCGGTGCGTGCTGGCAACCTGTCCGGCACCGGCCAGATCAGCTGCGGCGAACACCCGATGCGGCGCAGGTGATCCGTGAGGGCGATCCCCTCTTCGTCCATCGGGTGCAACACGACCACCGAAAGATTGCGAAGCTCTTTGAGAAAAGCGTAGGACATCGTTTTCCCCTTAATTGCCGACCAGAGACATCAGATCGGCCACTTCGTCGTCGGAGGCGCCAATGACATCGACGAGATAGGGATCGGGCGCGACACGCCGCGACGGGCTGTTGACGATTTGGTACGGACTGTTTTCCCGAATGCGGGCAACGCGCGGCCAGAGATGTGTGTGATTGGTCAAACGATCAATCCGCACCGGGCCTTGAGGGGCATCGACTTCGACCTCGTAGAGCGCGGGCAAAAGCCGGTCGATGTGATCTTCCCCGGCCAGAGCCAAGGCTTTGGCGAACAGATGGACCGAATAATAGGCCGCTTCTGCGGGGGCCGTTGCGGGCAGTCCGCCAGAGACCTCGTGAAACGCCTTGATGAACCCCAAGGCGGACGGCACCTGCAAGCTGTCAAAGAAAGGCGCGGCGATGATATGCCCCTCCGCGGTGCCGGGTTTCATGCGCATGACATCCACTTCAGAGGTGGATTGCGAGGCGATGGGCATGGTTTCCGGGTCGAACCCCGCCGCTTTGAAGGCCTCATAGAATTTGACGATGCCATCGCCCACGATGGTCGAATAGATCATGTCGGGCTGGGTTTCATAAATCCGGTTGAGGATCGGTTTGATGTCCTCGTCGCGCAGATCGAGCGGCACGAAAATCTCATCGAGAACCCGCCCGCCTTTCGAGCGAAACAAATCCGCGACGATACGGTTGGATTCGTAAGGATAGACGTAATCCGATCCGACCAGAAAGATGCGCTTACCGCAGGTTTCCAGCAGATAATCGACCAAAGGCACAGAGTTCTGGTTCGGCGCAGCCCCGGTGTAGATGCAATGGCGCGAATACTCGAACCCCTCATAGAGCGTCGGGTAGAACATCAGCGCATTCTGCGCCTCGACCATGGGCAGCATGGCCTTACGCGTGCTCGACATATGTCCGCCAAAGATCACCCGCACCCCGTGGTCCCGGCACAATTCGTGGGTCATGTCACGGTAGTTGCGCGGGGTCGAGGCCGGATCGCGAAACAGCGGCAAAAGAGGTTTGCCAAGGACACCGCCCTCCGCATTCACTTCCTCCACAGCCAGCTTCACCGCCATGACCTGCGTTTTCTCGACCGTCCCCGTGACACCCGTTTCGGACATCACGATGCCAATCGGCCAGACATTTTCCATCGTCAAATTGACCCCCACAAAAAACAAAAAGCGGCCCTGTCCAGAAACGCGTCTGGAAAGAGAGCCGCCCTGCTCAAGGTTGAATAGCCCTCAGACAAATCGAATTCAGATCGAATGTCAAACGGCGATTTTCAAAAGATCGCATGTGGTGCGGCTCCCGTCATCACAGGACATTTTCGACCTTGACCAGAACGGCGCAAAATATCAGGATCAAAGGCATCGTCGGTCCCCTGCCCCTCTGCGTCAGGCCACCGAACACCATTCAGACCCTTGGTCTCAAAGGGAAATCATGACTCTCCCCTGATTTCCTCATACTGACAATGCCGTCAGACTCTCTCACTTCGATTGTCGTTCGACCCCTTTGGGTGGCCTGCACGGTTGCCAGCATGTCGCATGACGATCTCTCGTATTTATGCTGTCCGGTCTCCATTGGCCGGGCCATGGCGGCGCTGTGCCTGGTGCCGGGAAAGGACTGTTATGACGACCACCAATGAGACACTCGATCTGACCACTGAGGCGTTGGGCGAGCTGACGATTCGCGACATTCAAGAGGGCCTCCAGAGCGGCCGTTACAGCGCCGAAGCCCTGACCAAAGCCGCAATCGCACAGATGAAAGCGGTGAATGGCACATACAATGCGGTGATCTTTGAAAACGACGCGGCTTTGGAGACCGCAAAAGACATCGACCGTCGTCGTGCGGCGGGAGAAGAGCTTGGCCCTCTGGCCGGTGTGCCCATTGTCGTCAAAGATCCGATGGACATGAAGGGCTTTCCCTCGACCGCCGGGTGGCGGTTGCTTCATGCGGCGTCGGGCGGCGTCGATCTCATGCCCGAGCGCGACAGCCCGGTGGTGGCGCGGATGCGCGCGGCGGATGCGGTCATCCTTGGCAAAACCAATGTGCCGATCCTGAGCTGGACCGGCACCCACGCCAATGACAGCTGGGCTGGCCCGACCATCAACCCCGCCATCGAAGACCGCGCCCCCGGCGGGTCGAGCGCGGGGACTGCCGCCGCCGTCGCGACCCATATGGCCGTCGTCGGTCTGGCCGAAGAAACCGGCGGGTCGATCCAGAACCCGGCCTCCGCGCAGGGGCTTGTGGGCATCAAACCGACCATTGGCCTCGTGCCGAATGCCGGTGTGGTTCCGCTGTCCGGCAACCGCGATGTCGTCGGCCCGATTGCCCGCACCGTCGAAGACGCAGCGCTCTGCCTCGACGCCCTTGCGGGGTTCACCATCGAAGACCCCAAAACGCTGGCCTCTGTCGGGAAAATCCCGGCGAGCTACGCGGAGGGCCTGTCGAAAGAGGGGCTGAAAGGCAAGCGCCTCGGTCTTTATGGTCCCGGCTGGCGCCCGGATGCCCTTTCGGACGAAGCAGCAAAATTGTACGCCCGCGCCAAGTCGGAACTGGAGGCGGCAGGTGCCATTCTGGTCGAAGACCCCTTTGCCGGGACGGAATTTTCCAGCCTCCGCCAAGTCACGCCGGGCACGCCGTTCTTTGACGGGCGCGGCCTCGAGTCCATCGCCTATGACATGACGATGTACCTGCGCCGCCTCGGGCCGGATGCGGCCCTCAAAACGTGGGACGAATTTGTTGCCGCGACGGCCTCGGAAGACCCTTTCGAGAAAGGGGCGATCCTTGGCTATCTCTACGAGTTGGAAGATTTCCGCGAAGCGATCAAATCGCCGGAAACGCCGCCCGCCATGCCGGAATTCACCGCGCTGAAAGCGAAATATCTGACACTTATGGATGAGGTGTTTGCAAAGCATAACCTCGATGGGCTGGTCTACCCGCAAATGCTTCAGGAACTACCCGGGCTGCATTCTGGCGATGCGATTCTGGAAACCACCGTCGGTGAACTCAACATTGCCGGCATTCCGGGTGTCACCGTTCCGGCCGGGTACTATGCGTCAGGAGCACCATTCGAACTGATCTTCCTTGGCAAGCAATGGGCCGAGGCCACATTGATCCAATGTGCCTATGCCTACGAACAACACACCAAACACCGGAAACCAGCGCTGTAATCTCACAACGGGAGAAGCATTCCAAAAGCAAAACACCTCAAGCTGGCCTCCTATTTGGCTGCGCTTGAGGTGAAGTAGTCCCGGTTCTCTGGACCGAATTTGGCGTAAATTAAGCTACTCTCAGTTCCTGCTGATCGGTTTGGGTTTTGTCATTTCTCAGCCAATAGACCACGGCTGGTGGCCTGCCGCCAAGGGCTGAGTGTGGGGGTTGGTTGTTGTAAACGGTTATCCATTTCCGGATGCCTGCCTTTGCCTCCGAGCCGGTCTTCCATGCATACAGGTAGACACACTCGTATTTCAGGGGCCGCCAGAGC